>CAYHQK010000051.1:0-12262 GCA_964358535.1 uncultured Nitrospira sp.
TGGACAAGGGGGAGGGGGATAGTGAGATAGGGTGAGCAGAAACGAAGGAGTCGATGCCCTTACCCCTTGATCCCTGTACCCCCACTGCTCCCCCTATTCCATCTTTCCCCCCTACCACTGAACCCCTCTACCCCTAGCGGAGCGATAACCCTTTCCCATGAAAGCCATTGTCATCGGTCTTGGTGTGCAGGGACACAAGCGGCGGAAATTTGCCGGATCGGATTACGTCGCTTCGGTTGACCCGGTCAACAGGGATGCGGAGTACCGCACCGTCGAGGAGGTCCCCCTGTCCAGCTACGATACAGCTCTTGTGTGCACCCCCGACGAGCCGAAAGTCGAGGTGCTGAGCTATCTGCTGAAGAACGGCAAGCATGTATTGGTCGAGAAACCGCTTTGGGCGATAGGCGACCAACAGATCGGCAGGCTCGAGCAGCTCGCGCGTGCCAACGGTGTGGTCTGCTACACGGCCTACAATCATCGTTTCGAGCCGCATTACGTCAGGATGCGCGACCTCATCGCCTCCGGCCACTTAGGCCGGATCTACCGCTGCCGCATGTTTTACGGCAATGGCACCGCGCGGCTCGTGCGCGATTCGGCCTGGCGCGATCAGGGCGCGGGCGTCCTGCCGGATCTCGGCTCTCATTTATTGGATACGGCGAAGTTCTGGTTCGGCGATCTCGGCGAGGACTTTCAGATTGTCTCTGCCGACTGTTTTGAAAACCGCGCACCCGACCATGTGGTCATGGCCTCGAAGACGACCAGGCCCAAGCTGGAGTTTGAGATGACCCTCCTATCCTGGCGCAACCACTTCACCTGCGACCTTTTCGCAGAGAAGGGGACGGCGCACATCCGTTCGCTCTGCAAGTGGGGTCCCTCGACCTTCACTCACCGTATGCGCATTCTGCCGTCCGGACGTCCGTCCGAGGAGTCCGTGATCCTCGCGCAGGACGATCCGACCTGGGCGCTTGAATACGACCACTTCAAGTCCCTCTGTCAGAGGGGGGCAACGACCGACCTGAGTAACGATCTGTGGCTCAATGGTCTGCTGCGCCGGTTGGGGCAGGACGCGCAGAAGGACGTTTCGATATGAGCAAGCTTGTAATCGGCTTTGCCGGCATGACCCATCTCGGCATCAACTCCGCTGCAGCGGCGGCAGGCCAAGGGGCTGAGACCGTCTGTTTTGATCCCGATGCCACGGTCATCGGGAATTTGAAGTCAAGCAAATTGTCGATCGTGGAGCCCGGGTTGCCGGAACTGCTGGAGCAGAGCAAGGCGCGCATGGCGTATACCGTCGAAGCCGGGGATCTGAAGCGGTGTAGCGTCGTCTATATTTCGGCCGATGTGCCGACCGACGATCAGGGGCAGAGCGATCTCTCTGGCATACGGGCATTGATCGATACCGTCTCCGTTGGATTGGCACTCGACGCGATTCTGGTGATTCTCTGCCAGGTGCCGCCGGGCTTCACGCGCAGCCTCGCGCTGCCGAAAGAGCGGCTCTACTATCAGGTCGAGACGCTGATTTTTGGAAGAGCGGTGGAGCGTGCCCTGTATCCCGAGCGATTCATCGTTGGCTGCGCCGAGCCAGACCAGCCTCTCCCGCAGGCTTTGCAGGATTTTCTCTCGGTGTTCGGCTGTCCGATCCTCCCTATGCGGTACGAAAGTGCCGAGCTGGCCAAGATTTCGATCAATTGTTGTCTCGTTGCGTCGGTTACCGTCGCCAATACGCTGGCCGAACTGAGCGAACGGATCGGGGCGGACTGGTCGGAGATTGCGCCGGCGCTCAAACTGGACAAACGTATCGGGCCTCAAGCCTACCTGTCGCCAGGCCTGGGACTGGCCGGAGGCAATCTCGAGCGTGACCTGGCGACTGTTTTGCGGTTTGCCGAGGCCACGGGCAGCGAAGTCGGACTCATTGAATCGTTCGTGCGGAATAGCCGGCATCGTCGGGACTGGGTGCTTCGTACGCTGCACACCGAAGTGTTGGCAACGAATCCTAAGGCCGTGATCGGCGTGCTCGGTCTTTCGTACAAGGAAAATACCCATTCGACCAAGAATTCACCCTCGCTGGCTTTGATTGCGCAGTTGAAGCCCTGGCATGTACGGGTTTACGATCCGGTGGTGCAGGCCCCGGTCGCTGCGCATCCGGAGACGATCGGTTGCGTGACCGCGCTGGAGGCAGCCCAGGGTGTGGATGTTCTCGTCATCATGACCCCCTGGCCGGCATTCCGCGATCTCAAGGCAGACCAGCTGGCCCGCGCCATGACGGGGCGCACGATTATCGATCCGTACCGTGTTCTGGATGGCAAGGCCGTTGTGGCGGCTGGAGTGGATTATTTTACGCTCGGCGCACCGCCGTTGCGCAACGTTGGCTCAACGTGCGCCTTTTCTTCACGTTGAGTGAAGCTGTTCAAATTGGAGTTTCATGCTGAACCATCTGAACGAGAGACCGATTAATCCCGCTCGCGTTGTTATTCTTGGTGCCCGCGGTTTTATTGGGCGCGCACTGGCTGAGGCGCTGCAACGGGCGTGCATTACCTCATTGCCGGTGAGCAGTGTCGATCTCGATCTGGCGACCGAGAATGCCGGTGACCGGCTGGCGGCCATGCTGCAACCGAGCGACGCGATTGTGTTGCTGTCGGCGTTGACCCCTGACAAGGGGCGCGGGCTGCAACCCTTCCTTGCAAACATTCGTATGGCGGCGAGTCTCTGCCATGCGCTGGAACAAGTAACGCCGGCACACGTAGTGTATTTCAGCTCGGACTCGGTCTATCCGATGCGCGGTAGCGTGATCAGCGAGCAGGCGTGCGCGGAACCCGAGGACCTCTACGGGATGATGCACCTTGCTCGTGAGATGATGGTCAGGTCAGCGACCAAAGCCCCGGTTGCCATATTGCGGACAACGCTAGTCTATGGCGCCGCCGACACGCACAATTCCTACGGTCCGAACCGGTTGCGCCGTATGGCGCGTAAAGACGGGAAAGTGATGGTGTTCGGACAGGGGGAAGAGACGCGCGATCACATTTTGGTTGACGATGTCGCAGCGTTGACCGTTCTGTCGCTTCGTCACCGTAGCGCAGGCACGCTGAACCTGGCTACCGGTCAGTCGATCTCCTATGCCGAGCTGGCGAAGAAAGTCGCAGCGTTATTTGATAAGCCGATCGAGATTGTTGGTACAGCGAGGCAAACACCGATCTCGCATCGGCACTTCGATATCACAGACTTGAGAAAGGCGTTTCCGTCGTTCGTCTTTACGCCGTTGGAGGAGGGCCTGGCGAAGGCTCATCGCGAGATGATGGAGCAAGGGTGATGGCCGAAATCAACCTATTGCGGCAGTATCCACGATCTAAGCGCAAAATGGAGAAGCCGCGTTCGCTCGATCCGGCTAACCGTGAGGCAGCGCTGAGGTTCGGAGCCGAGTATTTCGATGGTAAACGAGAGCAGGGTTATGGAGGCTATCGGTATGATGGCCGCTGGATGCCGATCGCACGGGATATCGTGACGCATTTCGGCCTGAAGTCGGGGGACCGGGTGCTTGATGTCGGCTGCGCGAAGGGATTTCTTGCAAAAGACTTAATGGCCGTGTGCCCGGGGCTGCGGGTCTACGGGCTGGATATTTCTTCGTACGCGATCGGCCATGGTGAGCCAGAAGTGCGGGGCTGCTGTGTCGTGGGAACAGCCGACAGATTGCCGTTTCCTGATGGTGCGTTTAATGCCGTGTTGTCCATTAACACGTTACACAACTTAGAACGTGATCGGTTAATTCAGGCGCTCCGAGAGATTGAGCGCTTGGCTCCGGCGCGCGGGTATGTCCAAGTGGATGCGTATCGGAATGAGGCGGAGCGCGATATTTTTATGGGCTGGGTGTTGACGGCCAAAACGTTTCTTCGGCCCGAGGAGTGGGTTGGGTTGTTCGCCGAGGCCGGTTACAAGGGAGACTATTACTGGACCATTCTTGAGCCGGATCTGGAATGGAACGATTTCTCCTCGGATTTGGTTCGATCGTAGCATCGGTTTTCTTTTTTGAGGGGGTATCATGGGTAAGCGATATGCAGTTCTTGGGGGCGGCGGTTCCTTCGGCATTCATACCTCGAAATACCTGCTTGAGCAGTCAGATGCCGATCGGGTGATTGGCATTGGGCGCAACCCGCCAAGACCGGAACCCTTCACGCTCAATGTCGGCAAGGGCGACAAGCGATATTCGTATCACGCCTACCACGTCACGCATGAACTGGATCTGCTGCTGGAACTGTTCGACAAGGAGAAGCCGCAGATCATCGTCAACTACGCGGCGCAGGGAGAAGGAGCGGTATCATGGAAGCACTCTTGGCGCTTTTTCGAAACCAACTCCATGGCATTGGCGCATCTGGCGGAAGAACTGATGAAACGTTCGTACCTCGAGCGATTTATCCAAATCGGCACCTCGGAGATGTATGGATCCGTGGAGCATGCCACGAAGGAAGATGAGCCGATCAAGCCGACGAGTCCCTACGCGGCTTCCAAGGTGGCCTTCGACATGTATCTCATGTCGGTGCACAAGTTCCTGAAGTTCCCGATGAATATCATCCGGCCGTCGAATGCCTACTGCCCGGGTCAGTTACTCCATCGCGTCGTTCCCAAAGCAGTTGTTTGCGGTCTGACGGGCAGGAAGCTTCCCCTGCAGGGAGGCGGCCGAGCTGAAAAGTCTTATATTCACGCTCGCGATTTGGCTCGCGCCATTTATATGGTAGCGGAGAAGGCGCCGCTCGGGACTATCTATAATGCCGGCCCATTGAAGCCAACGTCGATTCGCACATTAGTGGAAACGGTTGCCAAGGTAATGGGGATTCCATTCGAGCAGTTGTGCCAGGTCACCGAAGACCGGCTGGGGCAGGACTCGCGCTACTGGCTGGATTCCTCGGCGATCACGCGTGATCTTGGATGGGAACCAACAATTAGCCTCGAGGCAGGCATCGAGGAAATGGTCGAGTGGGGGACGAGGTATCTTGACCAATTACGCGACTGGCCGATGGACTATACTCTTCGTGCATGAAGGCCTGCCGATAACCAGCGTCTCTTCAAGGAACTTTTTTCTATGACTCGCCATACCCCTCCGGATGTTGCGCAAAAGATGCTGTACGGGGTCATGCGCATTCGTCTGATTGAAGAGCGGATTCGGGCCCTCTACGCAGAACAGGAGATGCGGTGCCCCGTTCATTTCAGTATCGGGCAGGAGGCTATAGCGGTTGGAGTCTGCGCTCATTTGAAGCAGGAGGAGTTGATCACCTCGGCGCACCGCAGCCATGCGCATTATCTCGCCAAGGGAGGAGACCTCAAGGCCATGCTGGCGGAGTTGTACGGCAAGGCGACCGGCTGCGCTGCCGGGAAGGGGGGCTCCATGCATTTGATCGACCGCTCCGTCGGTTTTTTCGGGGCTGTGCCGGTCGTGGGGAGCACGATTCCAATCGGAGTGGGAACCGCATTCAGTTCGGTTCTGCAGGGGAATCCTTGCCTCACCGTCATTTTCTTCGGTGATGCTGCGACGGAAACCGGGGTGTTTCACGAAAGTTTGAATATTGCCGCTATCCACAAGCTTCCCGTGGTGATGGTTTGCGAGAACAACCTGTATTCGGTGCTGACGCCTTTGAGCGCGCGAAAGCCTGACAATCGCGAAATCGTTCAACTCGCCGCGGGGCATGGTGTTTTTAACCGGCAAGGCGATGGCAATGATGCCGATGAAGTCTTTTCCCTGGCCGGCGAGGCCATCCAGCATGCTCGCGCCGGAAAAGGACCGGCGTTTCTGGAACTCAAGACCTATCGTTGGTTCGAGCATTGCGGTCCGCTCAGTGACGAGCACCTGGGGTATCGTCCGCCTGGAGAACTCGAGGCCTGGAAGGCGCGTGACCCTTTGAAGCTCTATGTCGACCGGCTATGCGGGAACGGCACGGTGAGCGAAGCCGATCTGGAATTGATGGAAAAGGCCATCCATGCCGAAATCGAGGAAGCCGTGGCGTTTGCCAAGGCCAGTCCGTTTCCAGGGCGCGACCAACTCGGGAAACATCTCTATGCATCTTGAGAGGCGGAAAGAACCGGCATGAGCGAGCGACAGATCAAATTCGTCCAGGCGCTGAACGAAGCGATGGACCTGTGTATGGCGAAAGATCCGAAGGTCGTGATCATAGGGCTGGGCGTTTCGGACGCGGCCGCCATATTCGGTTCCACGAAGGGGTTGGCGGAAAAGTACGGGCCGAAACGCGTGCTGGATATGCCGGTTTCTGAAAATGCCATCACGGGGGTCGTCCTCGGCGCGGCGATTAACGGCATGCGTCCGGTGATGACCCACATCCGGCTGGAATTTGCCATGCTGGCAATCGACCAGATTGTCAACCAAGCGGCGAAATGGCACTACATGTTCGGCGGCCAGGCGGCGGCGCCGCTTGTCATTCGTATGATAGTCGGCCGGGGCTGGGGGCAGGGGCCGCAACACTCACAGAGTCTGCACGCCTGGTTCGCCCACGTACCCGGTCTCAAGGTAATCATGCCCTCGACGCCGCACGATGCCAAGGGGTTGTTGATTTCGGCCATCGAAGACAACAATCCCGTGGTGTGCATCGAACATCGCTGGCTCTATGGGATCCACGGACCTGTGCCGGAGGGCCTCTATCGAGTGCCGCTGGGTCAGCCTAATGTCCTGCGACGAGGGAAACACGTGACGGTGGTGGCCAGCTCCTATATGACCTTGGAAGCGGTGCGAGCGGCCGATGAGTTGCTCAAGGAAGGACTTGAGCTGGAGATCATCGACATGCGTACTCTCAATCCGTTCGACGAAACGCTGATTCTCGAATCTGTGCGTAAGACAGGGAATCTGATCGTCCTGGACATAGGCTGGAGATCGGTCGGTTTTGCCGCCGAAGTGGTGGCGCGTGTGGTTGAGCAGTGCCTCGGAGACTTGAAGGTTCCTCCCGTCCGCCTGACGTTGCCGGATCTGCCAACACCGACCACGCGGGCCCTTTCGAATTACTACTACCCGTTGGTACATGACATCGCCGCCGCGGCGCGGCGTGTCGCGGGGCGCCCAGCGAAGCCGGCGCCGGAGATCAAACCGGAAGCCTTCCTCGACGTCCCGGATCCGAGTTTCACCGGACCGTTTTAAGGAATTGATGTCGGACTGTTCTGCCAAGACCAAGGTGCCCTCCTCGTTGCTTCCTGCGGTGAAGTCGCCGCAGCCGCGCTGTTCAGCGCCGACACTGCTCCATCGCAATCCACTGGAAAGCGTGTTGCACGTGCGTGCTGAATTCGGTGATTTCGCGAAGGACTATTATGTCGTGGAGTTTGGACCCCGAGCGGGAATCGTCGCCGTGTCGGAGGGGAAGGTGTTGCTTACCGCGCAATATCGCTTTCTGATAAATGGAATAGCTTGGGAGATTCCAGGCGGTCGGGTGGATGAGGGGGAGATGCCGATCGAAGCGGCGCAGAGAGAGTGTCTGGAGGAGACGGGCTTTTTCTGCACCGATCTCAGGCCACTGGTCAGTTTTCGCCCCGGCCTGGACAACGTCGAAAATATGACATCGGTTTTCTACAGTGAGTGTATTGAAGAGCGCCGGTTCTTCGCGCCGGATCCAGCCGAGGCGTTGGCCATTGCCTGGGTGCCTCTCGAAGAGTGCGTGACGCTCGTGCTTGAGCAAAAGATTATCGATTGCCTCACCGTCTCCGCCGTGCTTGCCTATCACTGTCATCTGGCAAGGCGCTAAGGTTTAATTCTGCATGCCGACGACTATGTCTCATTCTGCCGCCCCTGTCATTCGGTTGCCGGCATATTCTGTCGCCGTCCCAAGCTACAGTCATGCGCATCCCCTCGAGTTGGCGCATCGGTTTGCCGCCAGCAGGGGTGAGAGGCGATGAGCGACACCAGGGGCCGCATCGTTGGTGATGCGGCAAAACCGATGATCGGTATCTACGATTTTTCGTACGGCCCATATGCCTTGGGCGACGCGCTGACCTGGACGATGAATCTCAACATCGGTGCGGCGGAGGCCGGCTGCGACGCGGTGGATCAGTATCTGGTCATTGACCCCTCGAAGCCCGGGAGCCGCCACCAGCCGTTCGTCACTCCGCTCAACTACATCGGCATCATGGATAACCTGTTCCCGGCATTTCTCTGCAGTCCGATGTTGCGGTCGCTCAAGCTGTTTCGCCATTCCCCCAGTTTCAACCTGTTCCTCCTGCGCGAGGCGGTGCGCCGCCGCCCCATGTGGCCGTCCTTCTTCAGCCATCTCAATAAAAAGCTGGACTTTGTTTCGCATCGGCGTATCAACGCCTTTTACCACCAGCACGGCACGTTGCCCTGGCTATCGGCGCCGCGAGGGTACGGGGCTTGGGCGGACGAGTTCCGTCGGACCCATTGCGGCGGACGCTTTGTCGTTGCGGTAAATATCCGCCAGGGTGCGTTGAGCCTGACACCGGCGAACCTGTTTCGCGATTCGCCGCTGCCGGAATGGCACGCCTTCGTCTGCCGCGCAGCCGAACGTCATCCCGGTGTGCTGTTTCTCATCCTGGGCGGGTACACAGAGTGGGACCGCGAGATGTATCGTTTGCCCAATGTGCTGATCCCTCGTGCTATGGGGTTCGGGCTGGGGCACGAGCTGGCGCTACTGCATCGGGCGGATCTGTTTATGGGCAGCTCCAGCGGCTTTGCCACCATGGCCACATTCTGCAACAAGCCCTACCTCATCACGAACATCGAGCATCTCTTTTCACCGTATATCGACGTCCCCGTCGGCGGGCGCCGGTACCCATTTGGTAACGAAAATCAGATCCTCTATTGGGAAAAAGAAACCCAAGACGTGCTACTGGACTTCTTCGAAGAGCTCCATGCGCGGGTGCGCGGAAAGTCGGCATCGTGAAGATGGAAAGTAAGGTGGTGTTTGTCAGGCGGTGGCTGATCAACTTCACGAGCAGGGCATTGCGACGGCTGCGGTTTTTCCCGTTCACATTGCTTCACGTGATGCTCAACGCTGCGCTCAAGGTGGTCGAACTACGACGGTGTTTCATGGTCGTCCGCGTGGGAGAGGTGACAGACGAGGCGGCGTCTCTGCCTCGCCGTGTGATGATCTGGCTCGACCGTATCGTCACCACCCCCGCAGAACCTCGATTCGATGTGTGTCTGCGGCTGCCGCGAGAGGTTGCCGCTGCCAATCTGCACGAGGTCTTTTCGATCCTGCTGACATCCCCGCGCGTCCGATCGATCGGTTTGTACTGGGACGCGTCGAGTTTGGCCGATGACCTGCCGCTGTTGCAGGCGAAACAAGGCCGGAACGATCCGGCGGTCCGGGCGGCGCTGTACGAGGACCTCGGTCCGCTGAGCTTCAAGCAGTTGCAAGAGTTCTTTCAGGCCAACCATGCGGGCATCGCTCTGCCGGTCGCAGTCACTCGCGATGCGCAGATCCTGCTGAAGCGTCAGGCTGGAAAGGCGTATGCGGTTTGCCTGAACGTACCGGAGGAGCTCCGCTGGCTGACTGATGCGGTGGTGGCGGTGTGTCCCAATAGCCAGTTCTTCGACTTGTCGCCGACGTTGTGGACGACGAAGACTACCAACTGTCAATCACTCTTCAGTCATGGGTTCACCCTTCATGAGCGCATGGCCTTGGTCAAGGCGTCGGATGCGTATGTAGGGAGCTTCGATGAATTGGGCTGCGCTGCGCTGGTATCCAAGCGGCCGACCATCCTGCTCGGCGGTGGGACCGGTGGGCCGCTCGATCGAATTAGCCACGGCGACAAAGCCCTATGGTTTTCAGATCCGGTGGAACAGACGATGGCGGCTGAAATGGTGCTGCAATTCTTGTCCAGCCAACTCGGACCGACCGGGGCGTGAGCGGCAGGCGTGGCAACAAAGATGGTGAGGTCGGATCGCCCGGACATTATGACCATCAGGCTCCGGCAGGACACACGTGAGTCTCGGCGTTCTCGGGTTAGTCCTTTTGGCCGCATTATGCCACGCGACATGGAATGTGTTCGTCAAATCCAGCGTCGACCGATTGGCTAGTCTGGCCTCGATCAACCTGATCGGCGCGGCGTCCGGGTTATTGATGATGCCGTTCGTTCTGCCGCCTGATGCCAAGGTGTGGCTGTTGCTCGCCGCGTCGGTTCCGGTCCACATCCTCTATAAAATTCTCCTGGCTCGTTCTTACGGACACGGCGATTTGACACAAATTTATCCCGTCGTGCGCGGGGTCGCCCCGTTCATGGTCTTCGTGATCACGCTGACCCTCCTGCAGGAGCGGATGACGGCGGGGGAAATCGGCGGGATGGTTGCGATCTGCGCAGGCATCCTGTTGCTGGCGGTCGAGCGGGGTCGTCCGATCCATTGTGCGCTCAAGCCGCTGGGGCTGGCCGCGCTGACCGGCATCACGGTTGCGGTGTATACGGTGATTGATGGGACAGCCGCGCGCCACGGCGCGACGCCGTTTTCCTTCGCAGCCTGGCTGTTTTTTCTCGACGGGGCGTTATTCGCGGTGGCAGCCCACTACTGGCGTGGGCCGAAGCTCTGGACTGCCATGCGGCTGAGCTGGCGAGCCGGACTTATGAGTGGTCTCGTGGCGGTCGGTTCCTATGGCGTCTTCATTTGGGCCCTGTCGATGGGTGCCATGGGCACAATCGCCGCGTTGCGAGAGACCAGTGTGCTGTTCGCCGCGTTGATCGGGGCCGTTGTGCTTCGCGAGCGGCTCGGGCCGGCGCGCATCGCCGCCGCAGCGTGCGTCACCCTGGGGATCGTCCTGATCGCTCATGCGCGATAAGCGAAGACGCTCAAACGGTGTGATACGAGAATTAGGGTGTACGGCTCTTATCGATCGGCCGCGGCTTTCGGTTGGAATTTGATATGGCCATTTTGCAGCAGCAGCTCAGTCACCGCACGCGCATAAAATTCCATGCCCCAGCGGGACGGATGATAATTGTCAGGCGTCACGTTCATACGTTCCGACTGTTCGATGGGCATCTCTACATAGTCGAGTAGCCGGTATATTTCTTGACCTGTCAGGGCCGTCAAGCTTGGCAGCAAACGTCGCTGCTGGCGGGACATAATGAATTCTTTGTTAACGAGGATCACCGGATAGATTACGTCGGCCAAGCTTGCCAGTGGATGGTGCTCCTGTTTCTCCAGCATGAATTTCTGTGTGGCCTGGACTTCCGGATAGATCGGTAGGTGGACCAGAAGATAGGGAATGCCGTTGTCCTTCATCCAACGGACGTTCTCCACCATACGGGCGTCATGGGCATAGTCATCAAACATAAGACGTGTACTCCAGCGTTGCCCTGGCTTGGGTTTGGCGGAGGCAAACGGAGTGCCTTCTGTGACAAGGGCGTACAGGTAGGAATGGCTGAGAGTAAAGATGCTGAAAAAATCCTCCCGACGAAAGCGTCGGTATTTGTCAATGATTTCCTTCCCAATGCGGTCCAGATGTCCTTTGTAGGACATCGAATTGCACCATTCCAGGGTCGCTTCAGGATGCAGAATGAAGGTTTCGTAGGAGTTGAGAGGGTTGGCCGTTGGAGTCGCCTCTGGGACTGTGAGCACCCGGAGTTCGCCGTCGATCATGTTCACGGTGCGCCAGACCCTGGCACGAGCCAGGTCGTCAGTGGTGAAGGCGATGATCGCCAGATCGGGTTTCCATTCTGGAATTTTGGTGCGTGCCATGTCGAACATCTGCAGTATGCCGGCGCCATCGCGACCGAAATTGACGACGTAAACCGATCGTCCCAGACGCTCTTCCAGAAAGTCTTGCAGGAAGGTCGGCCACGTCATGTTGTCCTGGGTCACGAAGGCCGAGAAGGAATCGCCGAAGACGGCAATTTTGATATCGACTGTGTCCCAGTGCCCCTTGATACGCCCCATGTTGCCGTATTCGTTCGCGGCGGATATTTTCTGGCAGCTTGTGACCTGACCACCATCCACATGCGAGAGGAAAATATCGCCGTTGACATAGCGATAGCCTGTGGCTGCGTCGAATTCCCAGAGGGAGCGGTTGTAGACGCCAATTGTCGGAGGTTTTGTTTCATTGGCACGGGTGATGAAGCGTTCCGGATGTCTGAATTGCAGATATATGCGATAGGCCACCTCCGTGCCCGCGAGGCTGAATATTATGCTGAGGATGACAAGCAGGATGTTGAGCATCCCGTTACGAAGGCGAGCTTTCCTTGGTGTCGATTCGCAGTTTAGTTCCACCGCCTGCCTCTCTGTAGTCATCTATTAGGACATAGATCTGTTCGAGTGTGCTATGAATATATATGA
>CAYHQK010000052.1:0-12237 GCA_964358535.1 uncultured Nitrospira sp.
TGGTAGACGCGGCTTTCTTTGAGGAGGGTATCGATGTTCTCTGACATGTGGCAATAGCTCCTTTAGCAGGATGCTGAAAAAGTCCGCCAGCGGCGTTCTCGAAACCCGTGAAGCGTGAAGCGTGAAGCGTATCTCGTGGGGGAGAAGAGCGTATGGGTCATGGCTGATACGCTGGAACCAAAACACCCCGCTTCACTCCGGACCATACGCTATTGGCTATAGGCCATAGGTTCTTTTCTTCGGACGAGATACGAACGACGCTTCACGAACGACGGACAAAGAGTCTCGGTATTATGCTGGAGGGCCAGGGAATAACTCAACTGCGCGCACTATTCTCCGTAAATATCCGACAGTCCTTTCTCCTGTGTCGTGGGTGTCTGGAGTGGGGGTCGCAGCGGTGACAATCCCAAGTGTGGCCGGTGGTAATGATAGCGGGCGAGGAAGGCGTCCACCTCAGGGATCAAACGCGCGAGGTCGGCGGCCTGATACGTCCCCCAGCCCAAGCATTCTTTGCGTAGCGTGCGGTTGAAACTTTCAATATAGGCCTGTTCGTTCTTCTTGTAGGGGCGGGCTATGCGATGCCGATCGCAATAGGTGCGCGCCTGTTGGGCAAACGCCCCTTTGAATTCCGGGCCGCCATCGGTTTGCAGCACCTCGACCCGCCCCGTAAACCGCCGCGCCATGGCGGTTCGGAGAAAGGCGGCCCCATCGTCACTGGTCAGAGTGGGCCGGAGCACAACCTCCGCCTCCTTGGTGTAAATATCGACCCCGGTGAAGGCGAACAGGTGACCAAAGGCCACGGTATCCATTTGGATGACCGCCCGAGCGCGTGATGCCGTCGGGACGGCTCCCCGCTTCTGGTTCTTGCGCCACTTGGAGCGGAGCACGTATTTCTCCGCCAGAATCTCATAGATCTTGGGCACCGAGAGCCGGACATGATACTCCCGCTCTAGAAAATACGCGATCTTCTGCCCACAGCAGTCATGCGCGCGGACTCGCAGCGCCCAAATCAGCCGCTTGATCGTGGCCGGGACCTGGCGCGCCCGTCGCGGGCCGGTCTTGGCCTGCGTGTAGCGCTCGAGATAGCCCGCGAGCCCATACGTCGCCATACCCTTCAGCCAAAGCCCGATGGTCTCCCGGTGTCGCCCCAAGTGCGCCGCAATCCTCGTGTGACTGAGTCCTTGCTCGGCCAGCTCAAACGCGAGGGTCAGTGGTGTGAGTGTCTGCATGTCCATAGGCTACTATGGACTGTCGGATATTTACGGAAACATTGCGCTGCGGCGCTGGTGCGAGCCTCAGTTTGCCGTTTCTTGACAGTCGCTCAGAGGCGAGAGTAGGCTGAATTTACTCCACGCCATACATTGAGGCCGGTCCAATTTATGCTGCCGATCCTGTCCCGACAATGCTTCCTCATTGTGCTACTCGCCTCCTCGCTGATCGCGATGTTCTGTCCTCCATCCTCGTCTGCCCAAGTGGGAAAGCCGGAAGGGCTCTATTACAAGTCCTGGGCCATTGTGATCGGGGTGGAGAATTATCTCCTGGCTCCGAAAATCCCCGGCGCGATCGAGGATGCCAAGGCTGTGGCTCAAACGTTCCGCCAACTGGGATTCGACGAGGTCGTCGAGCTCTACGATAAGGATGTGAGTTTTCGCCGTTTGCAGCAGACCCTCTCGGATTTCCTGCCCCGCAAGGTCGGGCGCTACGATCGGCTTGTGCTCTATTTCGTCGGCCATGCCGGCGTCACGCAGGATCTTGCCGGGAAGGAGCTGGGCTATCTCGTTCCTTGGGATGCGCAGATCGGGAACGTGTCCAAGTCTGTGACGTTTGAGCAGTTGAAAGAGTTCAGCCGTCGGAGCGCCTCCAAACATACCCTCTTCCTTGTGAATGCCGCAGTGCGAGGGTGGGAGGTGAGTACGGCTCAGCCCCTCTCTCTCGAAGGACGATTGGCCCCGGAAGAAGATACGGATCGGCGAGCCGTGCAAGTGTTGACGGCAGGGGATAAGGGCGAGTCCTTGAGTCAAGAGGATGGGAAGAGTCTCTTTGTGCAGATCTTGGTGAAGGGGCTGGCTGGCCAGGCGGATCGTAATAAAAACGGTTGGCTCATGGCTTCGGAAGTCGGGGATTATGTGAAGCAGCAAGTCCTGGAACGGTCGAAGGGAGCCCAGCATCCCCTCTTTACGCAGCTTGAGGGGGACGGGGATACGGTGCTGATTGAGGGACGAAAGGCCGCTTTTGTCTTAGGGGCAGGGCCCCAGTCTCCGGCTGAACGGCGGCAGGCGGCGAAGACGCAATATGAACAGGCCTTCGCGCTGCTTCAAACAGGGAAGTCGTCGGAGGAGGCGTTGGAGCGGCTGAATAAAGCGTTGGGATACGATCCGACGTTCGGTGACGCCTACGTGCTCAAGAGCTATGTGTTGTTAGAGGTCCTGCCGAACCTTGACGAGGCCTTGTCTACGGCGAAACTGGCAGTGCAGTATGCGCCGGCAAATCCAGACTCGCAGTATACGCTCGGGTTGATTTACGAAAAGCGCGGGCAGTTTGCCGAGGCAGAGCGTGCGATGCGGGAGGCGTTGGTGGTCAATCCCAACTATGTAGATGTCTATTTCTCGCTGGGCCTCCTCTATGCCGACGAGCTGAAGGATCAGCCGAAATCAGTCGAGGCTTTCACCCGCTATCTCGAGCTCGGGGGCAATCATGCCCGTGCCGTGGCTGCCGTGGCAGAACAGTCAAGACCCACCGCGCCTTCCGCACCTTCCAAGCCTTAGGGTTTTTCTCCGCCCTTGAGATACCCCAGTCCAATCTTGACGGCTTTTCGCGTAATTTCTGCCCAGCGGACTTGGGGATATTCGGCGAGGACTGCGGCCGCTTTGGGATCTTGCACTTCCATGTTCAGAATCTTAATGATACCGTCATCAATCTGAATGTCTGCCACGGGTAATCTCCTTATTCCAGTGAGACGGTCAACCTCCGCCGTCTGTTTCGTTGACTGGCTGAGGGGTGCATGCTAGCATGATTTTGTGTGAATTCTCGACCGTTTGTCGCAGGTATCTGCTACTGATACGTCGTTGTTTCACGGGTGATCATTACCAAGGAGGCACGCGCATGAATAGGGTATTGGGGTTCAAGTCGAGGTTGGTCGGGGGAGGAGTGGCGATTGCCCTGATGATCGGACTTGCTGCCTGTGGCGGTCCTCCCAAGTGGGTGAAACAGGGGTCCGGGGCCTTTAATGAAAAAGACAGCAAGGCCTTTTATGGCGTCGGGTCCGTGGTCGGTGTTCGGAACGAGCCGTTAGCCTGGGACACAGCGGAAAACCGTGCCAGGGCTGAAATCGCCAAGACCTTTGAAACCTATACCGGCTACTTGATGCGCGACTTCGCTTCCTCCACGACGGCCGGAGACTTTACCAAAAACACAGAAGAGCAGAGTGTCGAGCGGGCCATTAAGACGGTGACGACTGCAACCCTCAGCGGCGTGCGTCCCATCGAGCGCTACAAGGATGAGAAGACGAACACGTACTATGTGTTGACCAAGCTGAACCTCGAGGAGATGAAGAATAATCTCGAGCAGGCGAAGGAACTCAATTCACAGGTTCGGGACTACGTTAAAAAGAACGCTGATAAGCTTTTTGATCGGCTTGAGAAAGAAGAAGACAAGCGGGCGCCGAAGTAAGGGCTCCGACTTGATCGACCGTCAATGGCTGCATCTGCGAGGAGGTATCGCGTGATCGTGATGAATCGAGGACGAATCGGGCTCGTTGCGCTGGCGCTGTTGTCGCTGGTCGCCTGTGCGCAAGAGACTAAAGTCACCAGGGTCGACTCCGGGGTCGCCACGGATCTGAGCGGCCGTTGGAACGATACCGATTCCAGGATGGTCGCGGAGTCCATGGTTAAAGAGGCGCTGGAGTATCCGTGGCTCAACAATTTCTCCAGCTCAAAGCGTCGCCAGGCGGTCGTCGTGGTCGGGGCTATCCTGAACAGCAGTCACGAACATATCAACGTCGGCACGTTTGTGACCGATCTCGAACGTGAGCTCACCAACTCCCAGAAAGTGACGTTTGTGGCAGGCAAGGGAGATCGCGAGGAGCTTCGCACCGAGCGCAAAGAGCAAGCGACGTATGCGCGTGAGGATACGCAGAAAGCGCCGGGGAAAGAGATCGGCGCCGATTACATGATGAAGGGCACGATTGCCACGATCCTCGACGAGGCCGAGGGGACGAAGGCGGTGTTCTACCAGATCGACTTGCAGATGGTCGATTTGGAGAGCAATGCCAAGGTCTGGTACGGTCAGAAGAAGATCAAGAAAGTCATCGAAAAGAAACGTTCCATTTTTTAAGCTTCACGACTACCGTTGAGCCCTCTTGCTTCACGCCCCACCGCCTTTCTTTTGGCACGGTGGGGCGTTGTTGTCTGCACCAGGTCTCTTTCTGTCCTGCTGGCTCTTGTCTTGTTCGCCGGTTGCGGCCCCTCTGTGAATCGGTATCTCCTCATCGAAACGAGTCTTCGTTCCCACGATCCCAAGGGCGCCGATACCATCGTCCAGTTGGCAGAGAAAGAGTATGGCGAAAAAGGCCGGGTGCTCTATGGCATGGATCGAGGGATGACCCTTCAGCTCGCCGGCGACTATCAGCAGAGCAACGCCGTCTTGGAACGGGCCGAGGAGGAGCTGGATCGTCTCTACACGCGAAGGATTCGAACGGAAACCCTTGCGTTCCTGACGAGCGATACGGCGTTACCCTATGAGGGCGATCCCTACGAACAGGTCTTGATCAATGTGTTGAAAGCACTCAATTATGCAGTGCTGGGTCAGTGGCAAGATGCACTGGTCGAAGCCCGGCGCATCGACCACCGGCTCAACGTCCTGTCGGATCGAACGAGAGAGAAGAATGCCTATCGGGATGACGGCTTCGCGCGCTATCTGAGCGGCATCCTCTATGAGAGCACCGGCGATGTGAATAATGCGTTTATTGCCTATCGGAAGGCCTACGAGACCTTTGAGTCTACCAGTTCATGGTCGCACACGGCCATTCCGTCCCAGCTGCGGGTCGATCTGTTACGAGCGGCCGAGGCCCTGCACTTCACTCAGGAGTTGGCCGAGTACCAAGGCCTATTTCCCGACACCAGGTGGGAGACTAGTTCTGCCTTGCAACAACTCGCTCAAGTTGTCGTGATCAGCTATAATGGCCGCGCGCCACACAAGGAGGATCAGTTTCTTGATCTGCCGATTAGTCTTGATGCACTCCAATTGGTGCTCCTCAACCGCGGGCTTTCGCAATCGACGCACTATTCCAATCGGGTGGCGGACTCAGTTTTGTATGGGCTTAGCGGACATGTCGTGCGCGTGGCTGTGCCACGGCTCGTCTCGCAGAAGACACAGATGCCGATCGATACAGTGAGCTTCATCCCGGACCATGGTACGAGGGTGACGGTGAATACGGAGTTGGCGCATAACGTGACGGCTTTGGCAGAGAAGGCGCTGTCGGAACGAATGGCTGGCATCACCGTCAAGGCTCTTGCCCGTGCCGCTACGAAGTTTGCGCTGGCCGAGGAAACGACGAGAGGGGCTCAGCAAGCAGCGGGGAAAGATGCGGGGCCGTGGGTCGGTCTTCTCGTGGGGGTGGTGGCGAAAGGACTGGCTGTGGCATCGGAAGAAGCAGACAAGCGGAGCTGGCAGACCTTGCCAGATGAAATCCATTTCGCGCGCGTCTGGGTTCCAGCTGGCCGCTACCAGGTGCAGAGCCAGCCAGCCGGATCCTATGACCCTCTGAGGCCTGAAACCATGCGGACCCTGTCGCTCAGGCCAGGGGAGACCACTGTGCTCATTCAACGGGTGATGCCATGATCGACCGATCACTGGGTATGAAGAAAATCGGATTGGTCCTTTGTGCCATCGGCGTCCTTTCCGGCTGTGCATGGTTTGGAGGCCCGACGAAGCCTGATTGGATCGATGGGGTCAGTGCTGCCTATCCGTCAGGACAATATCTCGTCGGAGTAGGACAGGCGGAGAGTCGTGCTGTGGCTGAGGACCATGCCTATGCAGCCGTGGCCCGCATCTTTAAGGCCGAGGTCAGTGCGCAAGCGAAGGACTGGGAGTCGTATCTGCTGATCGAGCAGCGAGGGCACAGTAGCGCAGAGCGACGGTTGACGCTCGACAATCTGACGCGTGTGTCGACGGACAAAGTGTTGGAGAACGTCCGGATCGTCGATCGGTGGATCGATCGGCATAATGGATTGCATTATGCCTTGGCCGGGATGCAGCGGCCTCAGGCAGAGACCGCGTTCATGGAACGGATTGTCGAGCTGGACCGATCGATCAGTGACGATATCGAGGAGGCCCATCGTTCTTCCGATAAGCTGGCCAAAGTGAGAGCCCTGAGACGGGCTGCCAGAAATCTGGTGCTGCGGGAGACCTATAATGCCGATCTTCGCGTGATCCGTTCGAGCGGGCAGGGTACCGCCGCCGCCTATCGCGTGAGTGAACTCACCCATGAGCTCGAACAGTTTCTGGCGACGAATTTAGTGCTGGCGGTTGCGGTGACCGGCGATCAGGTTGAGCCGGCGCAACGGGCCTTGACGGAAGGATTGCTGAAGGAGGGTCTGCAAGTCACGAGTCGGCCCTGGGACGGAGATCGTTCGAGCGGTGGCGACGCCAGCGGGCCCTCTCCGGAGTTGCTTCTGCGGGGCGTCGTGCGGGTCTGGCCAATCGACGTGCGCGACCCGCAGTTCAAGTACGTGCGGTGGTGCAGCGATTTCGAAGTCGTGGATTTGACCAGCCAGCGGGTGGTCGGCGCCCTGTCGAAGGGCGGGAAGGAAGGCCATCTGTCGGATCGTGAGGCGACAGCCAAGGCGGTGCGTGTCATGCAGCAGGAGTTTTCTACCGATGTGGCGAAGGCCATTGCGGCGCATGTCTATGGAGAGTCGGAATTGCCGGCACAGGCGAGCCAGCCTGCGGGATGTCCGCGGGAGGGGCAGGGATCGGCGCCGGCGGCAGCAACCCATTAACGCAGAGAGAGAGGGAGTGTATGGCCAAATCGAAGTCGGGAGCAGGAGGAGCATTAAGTCGTGCGCCACGCAGCCGTGGCCGCGGGTTGACGGTGACACGCCAGCGGGTGCCCAGTCGCGTCGCAAAACGCCGGCTGGGTGATCGCCTCAAAGATGACACCGCCCTGTTCAATCAGGGCAACTTGGCCGACAAGTTCCGCAAGGAAGGCTATGAGGAGCTGCCGTTGGACGAATTGCAAGATCGGCTCTCGAAAATGCCGGGACCCTTGGCTGCCGTTATTTTGAAGGGGAGGGTCTGACCAGATGCCGTATTACTATTTCGACTCAACTGCGCTGGTCAAACGCTACAGCATGGAGCGGGGCACGCGCATCATCAACCGGCTCATGGTGAAGCGGGGCAAGGTGGTCATTCTACCGACCTGGACCGTGACGGATTTCTACACGGCATTTTCGAATCGGGCCAGCCACGGAGATATCACGCGGGACGATTGTTATTCGGTCCTCCATAAGTTCGAGAAGGAGTCGCAGGAGGGGCTGTATCAGTTTATTGCGCCGACGATGCAGACCTACTTGGCGACCAAAGAGCTCTCGATGGAGTATCCGTCGCTCCGGACTCCACAGATTCTACATTTGGCTCTGGCGCTGGAACTCAAGTCGCTGCGGTTAACCGTCGTGAGCGCGGATCAGCCATTGCTGACGGCCTGTCGTGCGGCGGGGCTCCATGTTATCAACCCGGAAGACGACTAGTAGGATGCTGGGAAGGTCCGCCAGCCCGAAAGCGCTGAACGCTGAGCGATGAGCTATGAACAAGGAAACGGTTATTACTTCAGCGTTCATCGTTCAAAGTTCAGTTATTCACTCGCCTGCGGCTTTGCTGGACGGCCTTTTTGAGCATCCCGTGATGATTCAGACCACTGTGCCACTCGAAGTATATTAGTCATATTTTTCACATGCACCGAGTTTTTTCGCAGCCTGCTAGGCCGGGGGCGTGCTGGGTGCTGAGGTCTGCGCGAAAGAGACAGGCCTAGCGGCATTGATAGTCGGCGATGAGCGAGTCGATGACGGTCTCCCAATCAGCGGCTGCCTGCTGGAGTTGGAGGGCCTTTGCGGTGCGAGGCCCTGGCTCTCTGCTTTCGCGCGTGAGCGTCGTGAGTGCTTGTTGAAGGCTGCTCTGGGCGAGCGAAAGGCTCCCGCAGACTCCGGACGAGGCAGGCAGTTGGCCTCCGGCCCGGCGAAAGAGGGCCATGGCACGATAGCTATGTTCCTGTGAACGAAACAGGGTTTCGGCGCCTTGGAACAGGCGAATGGCCGAGTTATCGTCCTGATGGGTTTTAGCCAGGAATTTCGCCATGAGTGCCGCACGGCCCATGGCCATGGCGGCTCCTTCCGGGTCGTCACTCGCCATCGCTTCTTCTGCCTTCCCCTGCAAGCGATCCATTTCCGCTTCGTTGCCGATCACTTGCGCGACGGCCAGATTGGCGGCCATGAGCGTAGCCATACAACAGAGAACGAACAGCTGCCTCAGTGTGGCAACGTTGGTGCTGGGTGCTCCTGTCACGGGTGGATCCCTTCGATCAGTCGTGGGTGAACAATGTCGGTTCACTCTACGCAAGGCAGGTCGGCCTGTGCAAGTTGCAAGGCCGAGAGGGCGATCAGTATAATCCCGCGACAGTCGCTAGTCAGGAAGGCTGCGGAGACAATATTGTGGGCGAGGCAGTTCAACGATCGGCAGATCTGGGGTGACAGGGGAACATAACGCAGGATGCTCAAAAAGGCCGTCAGCAAGGCCGCAGCGAGTGAAGGGCCGAGGCGTACCCGTAGGGTACGTTGAGGGTCTGAACGAAGCGAGAACAAAGCTGGCGGGCTTTTTCAGCATCCTGCCAATAGGGGAGGTTGCTTGTGCAGTATTGGGTGAAAATTGTGTTCGTCGATAATCAGGAGTTGCTGGTCAAGGATGCGATCCGCCATACCATCAGTGACGATATGGAAGTGCTGGAGGTGGATTCTGCGAAGGAAGTGATCATCATCCCGATGAAGCAGATCAAATACCTGGCATGCGACGCGACGGTGTTCGCCACGAAAAAACCCTCTTAACAGGATGCTCAAAAAGGCTGTCCATCAAGGCCGCGGCAGCGAACAAGTGAGCTGTGAACGATGAACGCGGAACGCTGAGGTGACGAGCGGTTTCTTCATCATCGTTCATCGTTCATTGCTCATCGTTTCCTGGGCGGTGGCCTTTCCCGCCGTCCTGGCTAGGGCTTGTCCGTTGACAGCTTCTCTCCAAGGCGGCGCGCCAATCGGACCATGCCGGGCGATCGATCGGCTGGATCCAGTAGCACATTGAGGACGTGCAATCGGCCTGAATCTGCCAGGGCTGTGGCTAGCGTGCGTTCGAACTCTCCCTGCGTCGCAATGCGCGAGCCCACCCCTCCGCCGATCACGTCGCAGATCCGTTCATATTGCCATTCATGTACGTCGTTGAATGGCCCTTCCAGAATTTCCCGCTCGGTCGAGTAGCCGCGATTATTCAAGACAATGACGATTGGTGACTGTCCGTACCGGACGCAGGTGGAGAGTTCCGAACCGGTCATCTGGAAGGCGCCATCTCCCACCAGCACGATCGGCCGGAGTGATGGGTCGGCAAAGGAGGCTCCGACTGCCGCA
Organism: uncultured Nitrospira sp.; assembly: GCA_964358535.1. Classification (GTDB taxonomy): domain Bacteria; phylum Nitrospirota; class Nitrospiria; order Nitrospirales; family Nitrospiraceae; genus Palsa-1315. Next base: position 9,663 of record CAYHQK010000052.1, read on the forward strand.
GGAACGGCGAATCCCATTGAGGTGTAATAGGCGGGAGCGAGAAATTCGAATCGCCGGTGGACATGGAGATCTGCTGCGGCAAAGAGCGATTCCCCGACGTCGGCGATCACCAGGGTGTTCTTGTCCAGAATGCTGTCCAGGTGGCGGAATAGACCCTGTAAAGTAATTGGCGCCGTGGGAGCCACGGCCCTGTCTGCTGTCGGGATTTGGGCCGGTAACGGTCGCGAAACGAAGGACGGCAGAGAAGCGCTGCCCAAGCCTCTGACGAAGTCCTGAAAGCGAATGGTCTCATAGCGGTGATGTTTGATCGCCACCCGGTCTGCCGTCGCATGGATGGTGCGGCCCTCGGTAAGTAACGGAGACTGGGCGTCCAGATCTTCCACATCCGAGAGGATCGAGCCGAGAATCAGCAAACAGTCCGACTCATTGACGAACTGCTGCACTTCATTGCGGGCAATGAGCCCCCCGTAGATGCCGACGTGCAGGGGATGGTCTTCACGGATGACGGACTTCCCCATCAGCGTTGAGGCGATGGGGACATTTAGCCGTTCGACCAGGCGAGTCAGGTCATCGTGCAAGCCGAACCGTCCGATTTCAGCTCCCGCAAGAATACAGGGACGGCGCGCCGAGGCGAGCATCGTGCGGACTTCGCTGATGGCTTCTTCGAGGGCTGCGGGATCGCTCGGCTCATCGTCGAGGCGCAAGGGGCGCAGAGAGGCCGGCAGCGGCGCATGGACGAGGTCGCGAGGGATTTCGATATAGATGGGGCGGCGATAGCGCAAGAGGGCGGCAAAGGCCCGGTCCATTTCCCGTTCGGCGGTTGAGGGATCGTCCAGCGAGACGGCGGCGACCGTGATATTCGCGAAGACCTCTCGTTGCGTGGAAAAGTCCCGCACCATGTGGTGCATGTAGGGGGTGCGAACCCGCTCTGAGAGCCCTGGCGATCCGGTGAGCAGCACGACCGGCGACCGTTCCGCATAGGCGCAGGCGATGGCGTTCACGCAGTTCAGTCCCCCGACGCAATAGGTGACGCAGACGGCGCCGATGCCGTTGATGCGGGCATAGGCATCGGCGGCAAACCCCGCGCAGTCTTCGCGCGTCGTGCCGACATGGCGGATCGGGGAGGTTTCGAGTAGTTTGTAGAGGCTGAGGACGTAGTCGCCCGGGATGCCGAAGATATGCCGGACGCCCAGCTGATGGAGCCGCTCAATGACGGCGGAGCCGATGGTTGTTGTGCCCTTCATCGCTGGGGCTCCCGGTTGATAGCGCGAACACAGGCAGCGTGTGACGCGCAGGTGCAGCAAACCACAGCGCGGGTCAGCCGTCAAGCAACCAGATCCGTACGGAGGGGCTTGACCTTCGGTTCACAGCCATTGGATAAGTACAGTATGGCTATTCATGATGACAGTCCTCGCGGTCAGGTCCGGCTTTCCCGCACACGCGCGGTCGAGGAGCCTGGGCATCTCTGGGTCTATGCTGGCTATGTCGAATCGGTCAGCGGCGAGCCAGTCTCAGGCGATGTGGTGGATGTTCTGGCGCCGAATGGACGATTCTTCGCGCGAGGCCTCTACAATCCCGCCTCCAAGATCCGCGTGCGGATACTGACCTTTGAGGACGAACCGATCACTGAACAGTTCTGGAGGGCTCGCCTCGCGCAGGCGGTCCGGCTGCGGCAGAAGATCGTTGCCGGCACCAACTCCTACCGCCTCATCTATGGAGAAGCAGATCGCTTGCCCGGCTTGATTGTGGATCGCTATGACGATGTCTTGGTGATGCAGACCCTCTCCTCCGGTATGGACCGCCGGAAGGACCTCTTAGCCGATCTCTTGTGTCAGGAATCAGGAGCCACGCGGGTCTATCTGCGCAACGATGCTAAGAGTCGCGTATTAGAAGGGCTGCCGGTGGAGCGAGGTTTTCTTCGAGGAGCTGGCGCGACGACGGTCGAGGTTCATGAGGGGCCGGCCAGATTCCTCGTTGACATCGAGCGAGGTCAGAAGACCGGCTGGTTCTGCGATCAACGGGAGAATCGATTGGTGGTGGCGCGGTTCGCGGCAGGCGCGGAGGTGCTGGAGGTGTTTGCCCATACAGGAGCCTTCGGGATTCATGCGGCGATCGCAGGAGCCAAGTCAGTCGAGGGGCTGGATGTGAGCGAGGAGGCCTTGGTGCTCGCGCGTAACCATGCGGTCCTGAATAAGGTGGAGGACCGTTGCCTTTATCGCATGGCGGATGCGTTTGAGGAGATGCGAAAGCTGGAACGGGCCGGGCGCCGTTATGATTTGGTGCTGCTCGATCCTCCTGCCTTTGCCCGCAGTAAACAAGCGGTGCCTCGCGCCCTGGCTGGGTACAAAGATGTGAACCTGCTTGGGATGAAGCTCACGAAGCCGGAAGGATTTCTAGTTACGAGCTCCTGCTCGCATCATGTCACGGAGCAAGAGCTGTGGACGGGTATTCGTCTGGCTGCGCGAGATGCGAAGCGGCAGGTTCGTCTACTTGAACAGCGTGGACAGGCCAGCGACCATCCCATCCTTGCCACCATGCCGGAAACGCGCTATCTCAAGTGTTTTATCCTGCAAGT
>CAYHQK010000053.1:0-8298 GCA_964358535.1 uncultured Nitrospira sp.
GGTTTGGTGGAGGCGCCGGGAGTTGAACCCGGGTCCGAAGACCTTCAGCACAACGAATCTACATGTGTAGCCGATAGTTTTAGTTTCGCAGCCACCCACGCCCACCGGCTAGCTTAGACTGGCCACTAGCCCAGTATTGTCTCGTCCTCAGCCGCTGAGCACCAGCTTTGGACCAGCCCGCTGTATCGCGCTCCGACCACCCCCGCGGGCCTCAGGTGGAGGAACGTCGCAGTTATTTAAGCTGCGAGTGCAAATTCTTGGTTTGCAGTTACATTTTCCCGGAGGATTTACGAGACCCCGAGAGCTCGACATGCATCGCTGACCTTAGTATCCCCGTCGATTCCGGTCGCCCCCTTTCATGTGTGCGTGAAACATCAGACATATTATATGAGAGGCACAAACCTCTCAAAGGATTCACCCTTCACGTATCACGCCGTTCGCATGGACTAATCATCATACAGCACAGATCAAGGGGATGCCAGAACCCATTGTTATTGCCCAATTATGTCACCATCCTGCTACGCGCTCTTGAAACGGCTCATGCGCGCAAACAGAATGGCGGCGAAGGGGAGCCCGAACCCTAGCAAGAGTTGCAATATGAGCAGATCGCCCAGTTGGCCGTAATCGGCCGGCACTTGCAACGCTCCCGTTTGGTCGCGGACCTCCCGAGTGATGACGTGGATTTGATTGAGATACTTGGTCCCGAGCTGGCTCAGAGAAAGTGCCAGGTTCGTAAACGAAGCCATCACGGCAAAATACGTTGCCTTGAGATGGGCCGGCGCTGAATTGGCGATCCAGGCTAGCATCGGGATCATCGCAATCTGTCCGAGCGGCGATTCCAACGCCGTGTTGACCAGCGCGATGAAGCGGGCATCGACCAGGCCGCCCGTCATCGCAGCAGTCCACTGGTGCAGTCCGTAATACATGCTGACGATGGGCACCGTGAGCAGAACACCGGTGACCGTGAGAAAACCCACCACATAGGTGATCGATCGTTCCGCCATGAATCGGCGAAAGAGGAACATGCCGGCCAGCGTTAGCGTGCTGCCGATCAGCGACAGCACAGACATAAAATGCTGATCGAATTTGAGTTGATCGATCATCCACCAGGTGACGCCTTCTCCCGGTCCGGGAACGGCGCGAAAGACGAAAATCACTATGGCAGTCCCGAGCAACACATGACGGGCATCGGGGGCGAGCTCCCTCGTCAGGCGCAGGACCAGAAACGACACGATGCCGAGCGACCCGACAAAAACAATTTCCTCATTGTAGGGAACGTCGCTGAAACCAACCGTGAGGGTAAAGAGGACGAACAGGAGGCTCCCGCCAAGAATCCACCAGTTCGGTTTGGTTGGCTCGCCACGCTCGTCGAATAACGACCGGACCTGTTCCCCGGTCATCCCTTGACAGAGGAGCCGACGTTTGTCGCGGAGCGCGATCAATGCCGCCGTCAGGACGCCCAGCACCGAGACTGCCGGAATCGCCAAGGCCATGAGATACACGTTGCGGTAGATCTGCGCGATCGATTCCTGAGGCAGGCCCTCCACGCCGGTAAAGAGATAGAGGTTGATCAGCGCCACGAGGATGCTGCCGCCGACCACCGCGACCCGTCCCAGCGTCTGCATCGTGGTATGCATGAGTTTGCGCGTGGCGTCATCAAATGGGCGGCCCTGCTCGTCCACGCGCGGCACAGCCTCGACCGTCATCGCATCCGCGACCGTGTCTTGAATGACGTAGCCGATCGGCGCAAGCAAGGCACTGATCACATACCAGGCCTCAGCCGGCAAGATGGCCGTCATCGCCTCGCGACTCCCGATCAGTCCGACCATGATCAAGAGACTCGTCGCGATCAAGCCTGCGCCGAGCGAGACCAGCCAACCCTTCCAGCGCCAGATCAGATCCACCAGATGTCCGATCGGCATCTTGAGCGCCCAGGGAATTCCGGCCCAGAAGGCCAGCGCGGCGAGAAAGGAGGCGGAAAGTCCGAGATAATCCTTGACGAAAAAGGTGCCGACGATCCCAGTCAAACCGGAGATGCCGGCCGCGACATAGACCATGAGAGGCGGCAGATAGGACAGCCGCACCTCCCGGCCCAACTCCAGCACATTGCGATCGATCCAGCGGGCGAGACGCATGAACATACTAGGGCGACATTCTGGCAGGCTGGCGGCGCTCGATCAAAGCCTGCAATTGCGATTGCATCGCCTCAGCCGATAAACGCGCCCGATCCCCATGCCCGGCCAAGACCCATTCGAAACGGTAATCCAGAAGCTTCTGCAGGGAGTCCAGCAACACGCGTTTTCTCCAGACCAGCTGGCTCGGAGCACGCAGCATCTGCTGCTTCGAATCCCACCAGAGATGATCTCCGGTGAACAAATACGTATTGTTATAGAGCAGGGCCATACTGCCGGCCGTGTGGCCCGGCACGGGAATGATCTGAAACTGCGGCAGGACCTGGCTACTCTCTACTTCTTCGATAATCCATTCTGCGTCCGGAGCCGCCTCCAGATCCCCGCGATGAATGATCCGCTTCGCGCCGAAGTGCGCCGCATACTTATCCACTTCGGCCACATCATCTTTATGGGTCAGAAAGATGTGGGAAAGGCCGCCCTTCCGCTCGAAGGTCTCGACCAGATGCTTGAGGTAACGAGGTGAATCGATGAGCCAGTTGCCGTCCGGATGTTCGATAAAGAAACTGTTCGCACCAAAAGACTTCTCGGAATTAAATCCGCAGTAATAGACGCCGTCTCCCAGGTGAAGCGGAAAGCTGGCCATGGCTTCCTGCATCCGCACCGGTTCGCTCTGCTCTGTGCCGATCGAACCGACCGGACAAGCAAGGAGCGCTTGATAGGCCTGATGAAGGGGCACCTCGTCAGTCGGCTGGCTGGTGACCGCGGAGAAATCGCCGACTTCCTCGAAACTTGCCGGCGCCAACTGTCGGCAGGTGTCGCAATTGATGCAGGTCGCATCGACGTAAAAGTTGCCTGCGACATTGGAATCAAGTCGTTTCTTCTGATCGGCCATACAGAACCTCTATGCGTGTGCGCTGGTTCTACCCCTGACTCATGATCGCGTCTGCCTCGATCTCGACCAACATGTCCGGATCGATCAAGCGCTTCACCTCGACCATCGTCGTGGCAGGCCTAATCGCACCGAAAACTTCGCCATGAGCCCGGCCGACTTCCTGCCATTGATCGATATTCGCCATATAGATTCTTGTCCGCACCACATCGGCGAGCGACGCGCCGGCTTGCTGCAAGGCTGCGTCGATCGTCTTGAAGGTCTGAATCGTCTGGGCATAGGGATCGCCCTTGCCGACGAGACCGGATCCCGTCATCGCCGTCGAACCGGACACGGTAATATGGGCTCCAACTCGCACCGCCCGTGAATAGCCGATCTTGCCTTCCCAAGGACCACCAGTCGAAATATTCTGCCGCCCCATCGCTCCTCCTACATCACAATGCCGCCGCCGGCGTGAATATTCTGGCCCGTCAACCATCGCGCTTCTTCACTGACGATGAAGGCCACCACATCGGCAATATCTTTCGGTGCGCCAAGCCGCTTGAATGGCGACAGCTCGATGGCGATCTGCCGCAGCGGCTCCGTCACCCGGCCGGTGTCGGTAAAACCTGGCGACACCGTATTGACCGTGATGTTGCGTGACGCCAGCTCTTGGGCGAGACCCTTCGTATATTGTTCGAGTGCCGCCTTGCTCCCGAGATGCGCGGTCGCACCGGGAAGATTCATATGCGTAGCATCGGTGGAAATGTTCACGATACGCCCGCCCTCTTTCATCACCTTGCCCGCCTCCTGCATCGCAAAGTAGGGCCCCTTAGCGTTCAAGGCGATGATCTGATCAAAGTCCGCCTCCGTGGTTTCCGCGAGAAGCTTGGGCATGAACTTCCCCGCATTGTTCACGAGAATATCCAGTCGCCCGAATTGCTTCACCGTCTCGATCACGAGGCGGCGCGCCTCCGCCACCTGGCTCATGTCAGCTTGAACGGCGATGGCCTTCCCTCCCTTGCCTTGAATGCCCGTCACGACTTGCCGGGCCTTCTCCTCACTCGTGCCATAATTCACCACCACGATCGCTCCATCTTCGGCTAACCGCTCTGCGATCGCTCGCCCGATCCCGCTGGACGATCCGGTGACGATCGCAACTTTTCCACTGAGTGACGCCATAATATGTCCTGTCCCTTTCCACTTCGTGATCGACTTTACCCTTGAACTTCGATGCGATTCATCCCTGCCGAAAAAGGGAGGACGGCAACTCCCAGGTTGCCGAGTACACCAACTCCGTGAGGGGCTTGCGGACTGGCAATGGAGGTTCCTGCGCCCGCAGGCGGTCCGACTGCAGGGCCGCATCGCCTGGATACCCGATCGCAATCATGACCACCGGCTCATAGCCGTCCGGAATCTGACAGTCTTCCCGCGCCTGATCGATTCGAAAGCCCGCCATCTGGCGCGCGACTAGCCCGAGCGCCGTAGCCTGGACCACGAGATTTTCCACCGCCATCCCCGTGTCATGGAGCGCATGAGCGTTCGGCAAGCCATCCTCGAACTGCAGTTGCGCCACGGATAACATCAGCACCGGCGCCCGGTAGGCCGATTTCTGATTGCCTGTGACCAGACAGTTGAACAGACGTTCGTACCCGGCCGTCTCATCTTTCGTGGCGACCAGAAATCGCCAGGGCTGCCCATTATCCAATGAAGGCGCCCAGCGCGCCGCCTCGAAAAGGCTCCGCAGTTTCTCCGGCTCGATCGGTCGATCGTCAAACGCGCGCGGACTCCAACGCTGACGCAACAAGTCATGAATTGGGTAGGGGTTATCTGTCTGATTGTCCATCGCCTTACGAGCCTTTGCGCCGGTCTATCGGTTGATCCATGTCGGGAGACCAACCACCACCGAGCGCCTTATAGAGTTGCACCACCGAGACCAGATGCAGACGGCGCGTGCCGGTCAAAGACAATTCCGCCTCGAAGAGATTGCGCCGTGCCACGAGCACATCCAGATAGTTCGCCAACCCACCCTTGTAACGAAGCTCCGCCAACCTGAGCGCCGACTGCAAGGCCGTCACTTGTTGCCGTTGCGCGCCGTTTTGCACCAACAATGTGCGCACGGCCACGAGCGAATCCTCGACTTCACGGAACGCGGTCAGCACCGTCTGTTCGTACTGCGCCACCGCCTGCCTCGCTTGCGCCTCTGCCGCTTCCTGCTGAAACCCCAACGCCGGCCCATTCAACAAAGGCGCGGTGACTCCCACCCCTGCCACCCCGAAGGAAGCTGGGTCGGTGAAGAGTTTCGACAGTTGCGGACTAGCCACCCCGAGCAGCCCCGTGAGTGAAATCTTGGGGAACCGCTCGGCCTTGGCCACGCCGACGCGGGCCGTCGCCGCCACCAGCTCTTGTTCCGCCTGAAGCAGATCAGGCCTCCGCTGCAACAGTTCCGAGGGCAGCCCGGCCGGCACGGCAGGCGGCATCACCTGGTCGGTGAGTGCGCGGCCCCTTGGAATTGCAAAGGGCTTACGCCCCAACAGGATGCTCAATTGATTTTCCGCCTGGACCATTTGCCGTTCAAGCTCCGCAGTACGGGCCGCGGCATTCGCTCGTTCCGCTTCAAACTGATCCAGATCGAGACGTGAGGTCATGCCTTGCTTCAGTCTGGCCCTGGCGATACGGACCGACTCCTCCCAGGACTGGAGCGTCCGCCTCGCGATGTCCAGCTGCGCATCGAACTGAAGCAGGTTGAAGTAACTCTCGGCCACGCCGCTCACCAACTGCAACACGACTGCGCGACGATTCTCTTCCTTCGAGAGAAGGTCAGCGCGAGCGGCTTCGTTCGAGCGCCTCACGCGGCCCCAGAGGTCCAGCTCCCAGGCCAGATTGCCTTGCAGATAATAGTTGAAGGGGTTCGCAAATCCGGGAAAAAGAAAAATGGTCTTGCGGCCCAGAGCCGGGGCATTGCCCGAGGCAGAAACCCCCGGCAGAAAATCAGATTTGGCGATGGCCGCGCGGGCTTGAAACTCGTCGACAACGGCCGCGGCACGCTGCAGATCCCTGTTCTCCTCCAGCGCGATACGCACCAGCTGTTGCAACGGCTCGTCCCGCAAGAGTTCCCACCAGGGCAGATTCGCGATCGAGGGAGCGTCCTGCTGCGATTCCGCCATCCGAAAGGTTTCGGCTCCCTCCGTCTTAGGTCGTTCGTAGTCCGGCCCCATCACGCAGGACATCAGCAAACAGGAGAGTCCGATGACAACAGGCTTGCGCATATCAGGCATGATCCTCCGGAGCTGGCGGCATCGAGAGTTCCTCGGAAACTGGTTTCACTGATGCACGAGGCTGAGTCAATCGACGAATCACCACATAAAATAGCGGCACGAAGAAGATCGCAAGGAACGTGGCAGCCAACATCCCGCCCATCACGCCGGTCCCGATCGACTGGCGGCTTGAGGCACCGGCGCCAGTGGCCACGACCAGTGGAATCATGCCAAAAATAAAGGCCATGGAGGTCATAATGATCGGGCGAAACCGCAGCCTGGCCGCTTCCAGTGCCGCCTCGATCAGCGGACGTCCCGCCTCATAGCGGGTATTGGCAAACTCCACGATCAGGATCGCATTCTTGGCGGAGAGACCGATCAAAGTCACCAGCCCGATCTGAAAGTACATATCGTTCTCGAACCCGCGCATCCAAACGGCGGTGAGCGCGCCGAAAATCGCAAAGGGCACGGCCAGGATCACCGCAAATGGCACGACCCAGCTCTCGAACTGGGCCGCCAACACCAGGAACACCATGAGGAGGCCCACCGCAAAGACCTGACCTGACTGGCCGCCCACCCGGCGCTCCTGAAACGAAATGTTGCTCCAGTCGATCGCATAGCCCTGCGGCACGAGCACCTCTTTGCCCACACGATCGAGCGCTTCGAGGGCCTGGCCGGAACTATAGCCTAGCGCAGCCGCGCCCAGCACTAAGGCAGTGTTATAGCCATTGAAGTGATTCACCGGATCAGGGCCGCTCTGATACTCCGTCGTCACGACGGTATTGAGGGGGATCATGTTCGTCCCCTGGGCGGTGTGAGCCCGCACATAAATTCTCGAAATATCCTGAGGGGTGGCCCGGTACTCCGCTTCCGCCTCCGTCTGCACATGATAGACGCGGCCGAATTTCACAAAGTCGTTGATGTAGAAATTGCCGAAGTAGGCCTGCAACGTATCAAAGATATCCGAGATCGGAATGCCCAGGGCCTTCGCCCGCTCCCGATTCACATGGACATAGAGGCGCGGCGAGGAGACGCGAAAGTTCGTCCCCACCCGGCCGATCGCCGGTTCCTTCTGCGCCCGTTCGACGAATTGCTGCGCGACTGCGGCAAACCGTTTGAAGTCCCCGCCGCTGGGATCCTGCAACTGCGCGGAGAATCCCCCGACGGCTCCCACGCCACGAATAGCCGGCGCATTGAATGCCAGCAGCAGCGCTTCAGGAATCTTCGCGAACTCGGCATAGGCGGCGCCGACCAGCGCCTTCGCATGGCTCTGCGGATCCGTTCGTTCGTCCCAGAGCGTCAGCGGCACGAACATCGTCGCAGAATTCGGCCCTCTGGTGCCGAACACGAAGTTCTGGCCGGACATGGCATCGGTCGAATGGACCGCCGGATTCGCCTGGAAAAACCGCTCAACCCGTTCGAGCACCGCATCGGTCCGCTGCTTCGATGCTCCATCCGGCAGCTGCGCTACCACGATGAAATAGCCCTGGTCCTCTTCCGGAAGAAAACTTTTCGGCAGGGCCTTGAAGAGGCCGACCGAGACCACGAGGAGCACCCCGAACAGCAGCAGCACCAACAGAGGCCGCGCCGTGAATCCTCCCACCGCTGCCGTATAGCCCCGCTGCGTCCGGCTGAAGGTCCGGTCGAAGAAGGCCCAGAACCAGTTCCGTCCTTCCTGCTGCGGCACGAGCACCATCGCGCAGAGCGCCGGACTCAGCGTCAGCGCCACGAACCCGGACACGGTCACAGAAATCGCAATCGTCGCGGCGAATTGCTTATAGAGAGCGCCGGTGATCCCGCCGACAAAACCCACCGGGACGAACACGGACACCAGCACCAACACGATGGCGATGATCGGAGCCGTCACTTCGCTCATCGCCCGCTTAGCCGCGTCTCTGGCGGACAGACGATCTTCGCGCATGTGGCGCTCGACATTTTCCACGACCACGATGGCGTCGTCCACCACGATTCCGATGGCCAGGACCATCCCGAAAAGCGTGATCGTATTGATCGAGAACCCCAGCGCATAGAGTCCGATAAA
>CAYHQK010000053.1:8398-12160 GCA_964358535.1 uncultured Nitrospira sp.
TCCGGCAATGCGCGAACGATCAGCTCTTCGAAGTCCTTCACCTCGGTCAGCCGGCCTTTCGTAATGATGGGAATCGTCAAGTCGGTGCCATGAGGCGCCGGCTCCCGCCCGATGGTCCCGGATGGATAATCACGATTCTGCTCTCGAATGATGGCGGCAATATCGCTCGGCATGAGGCCCAGCTTCGCCATAAGCAGGGGATTGAGAATGATCCTCATGCTGTAATTCTGTTGCCCGAACACCACCGCATCCCCGATCCCTTTGACCCGCTTCAAGTCATCGACCAGCCGGAGCGTCGCGTAGTTCGAGAGAAAGACGGCGTCGTGCAAGGGATCGGTCGACTTCAGCACGATCACCGCGACGAGGTCCGGGGACACCTTCTTCACGGTCACACCCTGCCGGATGACTTCCGTCGGCAGCTGCGGCTCGGCAAGCTTTTGGCGATTCTGGGTTTGGACCTGGGCGATGTCCGGATCGGTGCCGATCTCGAACGTCAGTTTAATGGTCACATGCCCGTCGTTGCTGCTGGTGGAGTCGAAATACAATAAATTATCGATACCGGGAAGCGTGACCTCAATCGGCCTGGCGACCGACTCGGCTGCGACTTCCGCGCTGGCGCCGGGATAATCCGCATCGATCTGCACGACCGGCGGAGTAATCTCCGGGAACTGGGCGACCGGCAGGAACTGCAACGCGAGGAGCCCCATCACGACAATGATGATGGACACCACCGACGCGAGAATCGGCCGGTCGATGAAGACGTGCGACGTCACAAATGATCCTTTATTGAGGCCTGGAAGGAACTGAATCCGAGGCCGGTGCATGCGTTGCGCCCCAGGGAACGGCCTTCACCGGCGCACCGGGACCGATCTTCATCAATCCATTCACCACGACACGATCGCCCTCGTTCAGGCCTCGCTCGATGAACCACTGGTCCCCTTTCCAGTCGGACGCAGCCACGGCCCGGATTTCGATCTTCTCGTCCTGATTCACCACATAGACGAAGGGGCCCTGGGGACCTTGCAAGACGGCGCGTTGAGGAATGAGGATCGCGTCCGTCTTCGTATCGCCGGTGAAGCGCACCGTCACAAACTGACCCGGCAACAGGGTACGTTGCGGATTGGGGAACGTGATTCTGGTTTGACGGGAGCCGGTTTCCGTCCGCAAGCCCGGGTCCAGGAGATCGAGCACCCCTTCATAGGGGTAGGCCGTGCCATCCATCAGCGTGAGCTGGCCTCGCAACTGGTAGACCCCCGGGTGATGGATTTTCTTCGACTCGATGTCCCGCCGCCTTTTAAGGATGAAGGTCTCCGGCATGCTCACCACCACATACATGGGATTGACGCGATGAACAACCGTCAACAAATCCGTTTGCGCCGAGACCAGGCGCCCTTCGTAGTAACGGCTCCGTTCGATCAGGCCGTCGATAGGAGCGGTGAGGAGCGTATTGTCGAGATCGAACTGCGCCTTGGTCAACTCGGCATGCGCGCCTTGCAGCAGCGCTCTGGCGGCAAGGCCGCCGGCCACGGCATCGTCGACATCTTTCTGACTGACCGCCTGCTGAGCGAGAAGCGGTTTCACACGGGCCAAGTCCTGTCTCGCTTGCACAAACCGCGCTTCCGCCTCGGCAATCTTGGCTTTCGCGATCGCCACGGCAGCTTGAAAAGGAATGGGATCGATCTGATAGAGGGGGGCGCCCTTCTTGACGTCGCGCCCTTCCTGATACAACAGGGCCTTCAAGAGGCCGGTCACTTGCGAACGAATCTCCACCGGGCGCGAAGCCTCGGCTTGCCCGATGAATTCCGGTTCGTCCGGAATCGTCTGGCGGGTTACCGTCACGACCTCAACCCGTGGAACTTGCTGGGCTGGCGCCGGTCCAGCCTCTTGCTTACAGCCAGCCCCCAGGGCCAATGACAGCACCAAGAGCGCCAGGATGACATGACGCGGCCTCTGTACAAATGTCACAACGACCTTTCCATTAAACCGACTGAACAGGTGACGAGTCTACCTCTTTGCCACGCTTTTTCTCTACTCCGCTACTACGGGGGACGATCAGAGTGAAAGGGGCTTGATTGGTGACAGGACCGCGCCAGGATCGCGTTTCCACAGTGATTCCTCGGCATCCACATAAAGTTCCACTTCGTTGCCGTCAGGATCGCGCAGGTAGAGGCTTTGGCTCACGGTGTGATCGCTCATACCGTCTATCACAACTCCGGCCTGTTCCAGTTCACGTTTCGCCGCCCTGAGCTCCTCGAGACTGTCTCCCACTTTGATGCCGATGTGGTACAGCCCTCGCCTATGACCCTGCAACGGTCCCGGCGCATCACCGACCTGGATCAGCAACAGCTCGTGATGGGTCCGGCCGGAGGTCAAGGCTGCCGCGGCACCGTTGAAGACCCGTCCGATTTCCTTGAATCCAAGCAGGTCGCGATAGAACGCCAGGGACTGCTCCAAATTCTTCACATAGAACACCACGTGGCCGAGATAATGAGCCTTCATGAGTTCAACTCCCGAACGTAATACCGGCCTTTTGGACTTCCCGGTAGGGGAGAAGCCAGACCAGCGATTCATCGCTGAGATCTCCGACCTGAATACGATTCCCCCATGGATCGCGGAAGTCGCAACGGAAGCCGGGCGCCAGTTTGAGTTTGTATTTGTTGATGAGCTTCTTCCGCACTTCCTTGATTTGTTTCTCGTCGCGGACCATGAGACCGAAATGCTTGGTGCGGTCCGGTTGCAGTGTGTCCACTTCAAAGATCGCCATGAATTGATGCTCGCCCAGCTTGCACCAGGCAGCGCCTTCCCCGCCACGGAGCATCTTCAAGCCAAAGACATCGGAATAGAACTTCACCGCGTTCTTGGCGTCGGTGACTTCAATGACGATATGGTTACATCCGTAGACTTGGACTGCCATCATGCCCCGTCCTTTCTTTCCATGACTGTATCCTTTGCCTGCTGAAGGGCAGACACAAAGATGTCGGGAGGCTGCGCGCCGGAGATCGAGAGACGGCCGTTGAGGAGAAAATAAGGAACCCCGCGAATGCCTAACCGATGCCCGGCCGCCTCTTCGGTTCGGACTTCTTGAACCGCCCGGTCACTGGCCAAAAACACCCGAACCTCTTCACGATTGAGGCCACAATCTACTGCGACCTTAGTTAACGAATCGAGATTCCCGATATCACGCCCCTCCGTGAAGTACGAGAAGAAGAGAGCCTCGACCACGTCATCCTGACAACACTGCTGTCCCGCGAACCAAATAAGGCGATGAGCATCGAAGGTATTCGGGGTCCGAGCGATCCGATCAAAGGCAAACTCGATCCCCGCCGCTTCGCCAGCTTCGGCCACCCGATCTTGCATCGTTTGCAAAGTCCCTGCTCCACCGAATTTCGCTTCGAGATAGCTACGTCGGTCCAGGCCTTCCTTCGGCATGGTCGGATTCAATTCAAAGGGTCGCCACAGCACCTGGGCCGGTTGGGCGGATCCCACCTGTCCGAGCGCCTGTTCTAATCGGCGTTTGCCGATGAAACACCAGGGACAGATCACATCGGAATACACATCGATGTGGACTCCCACGTCTTGCTCATTCATCGAAACGGCCACCTTCCATACCTGCTCTTTCCTTAGCGAAATACGCTTCACGAGCGACGAACGACGACATCAATCCAGATGCCCCATCTTTCCTGCACGGTAGTCATTGACGGCTTGCGCCAGTTCGTCCTGCCGGTTCATGACAAAAGGTCCGTATCGTGCGATCGGCTCGTG
>CAYHQK010000054.1:0-12045 GCA_964358535.1 uncultured Nitrospira sp.
AAACTTCATAACCCTTTTCAAAATTTACATTCGCCAGCCGGAGCACTTCGCGACAATCCGCGAGATCCTCAAGGAGCAGCTGCCTTCCCATACTCAGGTTCTGTACCTTCAAGGAGAGATGTGCCGAAGCGAGTTACTCCTGGAAGTTGAGGGCATCCTGAGTCAAGAAAATACCCTTGACGTGCGACAACGGGCGTCACAGACCCCTGTTCGTCTCCAACAATCTGTGGCATCCCAGCATGAGCCGAATAGCTTCAACCGAGCGTAATTTCGTTCGGGACGGGATTGCGTCGATCGAGGCCCCTGGCTTCGCTGGCGCCATGCCGGCAGGAGGTGCGCAGGACGCGACGCGCCTAGCGGTTGACGCCAACCGACGCTTCTACGACGCGCTCTGGTCGGCGAGTTACGTGGTTCCTCCACAGCGTTTCAACACCTGGCCACTCCTTTCCGCGCTCGCAGCCTCGGCACCGGCGCGCCTCGAAATCGGCCCGGGCCTGCGTCCGAGGCTCCCCATTGCTGGGACGTCCTTCGTCGACATCAGCCGGCCCGCGCTCTCCAGCCTGAAAGCCCGCGGCGGTCTCGCGATGCTCGGCGAAATCACCGCCCTACCATTCCCCGACTGCAGCTTTGACCTAGTCTGCGCCTTCGACATCGTCGAACACATCGAGGACGATCGGCAAGCTTTCCGCGAGCTTGGCCGGGTCGCGAAGGACGATGCGACGGTCATTTTCTCAGTGCCCCTACATCCAGCGCGCTGGAGCGCCTTCGACGCCCTCGTGGGGCACGTTCGACGCTACGACCCCGACGAGCTCCTGTCCATCCTCGGAGAGCATTTCTTCGTGCTCGAGCAGAGCGTGGGCTTCGGCATGCAGCCCCGGAGCGGCTGGCTCCTCGACTTCGCCGTGTGGGGCCTGACTCGCCAGCGGGATCAGGCGATGCGCTGGTACAACGGGCTCGTTCTACCCCTCGGGCTGTTCTTACAGAGACCCCTCGCCTGGGCACCTGGCCTGATCAACGTAGCGAACGTGGACGAACTCCTGCTCGTCTGCCGGCGTGGCAGCCGGAAGAAATATACGGTTTCTGCTCAGTACCTTAGGAAGGAATCCAAGTAGGCGCCCGACATGACCAAGGAATATCGGGCACAGAAGAAAGAACGCTTCGGAACAAATGCATACTGAGCTGGATGAGATGCAAGCCAAGATGAACCAATTGAAGGCGAAGGCGAGCAAAAGTCAGGCATAGCGGGAACCGAGATGCACAAGAAGGTCGAGGAACTGGAAAAGCAAAATACGCACTGGGCTTCGCCACAAGCTCCCTCTGAGCAGTCCGATGGATCACTACGCCTCCACCACATGCGCGCACGAACCCGCCTGCAGTGGCACTTCACCATCGATGTGGACTGGGTCCCTGGGTCTGATGTAGGACTGGAGAGCTTGCTGGATTTCTGTGATCGATGGGAGCTCAAGGCGACGATTTTTGTTGCCGGGCGATTTGCGGAAACCTATGCGGATCTGACCAGAGAGTGTTGGCGGCGAGGGCACGAACTCGG
Source organism: uncultured Nitrospira sp. (assembly GCA_964358535.1). Taxonomy (GTDB): domain Bacteria; phylum Nitrospirota; class Nitrospiria; order Nitrospirales; family Nitrospiraceae; genus Palsa-1315. The sequence goes on from CAYHQK010000054.1 coordinate 1,550, forward strand.
CACGCATGGGTGGGAACACGGCAGCCTCGAGAACGACGAAGACTTCAGGTCCGCCAGTTATGCCCAGCAGCGAGAATGGATCCGACTGGCCACGGAAGCCGTGGAGAAAGCCTCAGGGGTTCGCCCCGTCGTCTTTCGCGCACCGAGCTTGTGGATCAGCGAAACGACCTTGCGCGCACTCGAAGCCGAGGGATACCGCTACGATTCATCTGTTCCGGCGAAACGGTTTGATTGCGGCTTCGGTCGGGTACATTACCTGAAATACTTTCGCGCCCCGAGTGAGCCGTATCGCCTCTCATCAAGCCACCTCCGCGTGCCTGGACACAGCTCGATCATTGAGATGGCCCCATCAGCATTCCTGTTCCCCGTCAATATGGCCACGCTCCGGGTGCTCGGCCTGCCGGTGATGAAGTGGATGGTCCGCCGGATCTTCCAACATGCTTCACGGCTGGTGTTCTATTGCCACCCCCACGAATTCGTGCATGCGAATCGGCAATCTTTCCCGTGCAACATGTCCAAATGGAATATGCAGGGCATGACACCGGAGAACTTCTCCCTCCTTGACGGATTTGTCGAACACATGATGCGGCAAGGATCTTCTCCTACTCTGTTTGCGGACTCGTTTAGCAACGCGCTGACTTCATAGTATGAACCGCGCGCGTGCGGATACACGACCGCTACTCGGTCAACAGTCCGTTTCTTCATGAATACATTCAAGAAGCTGGGCCTCCCTGTCTGCAATGGCGGCTTGCGCGTATACAGTTCCCTCCTCACGATCGTCCGCACGACTCATTCTTTTTCTTTCGGCTGACCATCACGCGAGATAGCGTTAAGCGATCTGCATCTTCAAGTCCTCAGAAGTGAGCAATTTTAGCCAGACCAGACACGGCCCTCTCGGCATACTGCCACGTGCAGACCAGTTCGGTTCGACCTCAACGTTATACCGAAAATGAGACAATTCCATTTCTGCCGAAACTGGGCAGCCGTTCGGTACCTTATCTGCTCGAATTTGAGCTTCGTGACAAACATGGTCCAGGGTCGTGTTCTCAAACTGCCCGACATCTGCCATCACCGACTCGAGGATGCCTATCCGAGAGGAACCAAAATAAATGCGTCTCCCGCTTTCCGACTATCTCACAATACCGCAATGGGGCTCCTGCCTTCGTTGCTAAGGGAGACGATGTAATGGCTGACACACTTGGCGAAACAGGTTTCTACCCGCACGCCAGCCTTCTATTTTCGCACCGTGAGGCTCGCGACAGGCGGTGTGGTCTTCGTCCTCTGTCTCATTCTAGGGATCGTGTCGTCAACCATTGCGGCTGACGATTGGCACATCGCTGGTTATGCCGCCGCTGTCCTCCAACATGAATTTAACGCACCAAGGCATCTCTGCATGTGCAAGGAGGGGTCGTGATGGTTGATGCCGAGTCGCTCGGCACGGTCGACCGAAGCAAAGTCACGACGGCGCTGGAAAGCATTCCTGGTGTCGTGCGAGTAGAGATCCAGGAGGGCCAGGTTCACACAGACGTCCGTACGCCAGCGCCCCTTCAGCAAGACCCCGCCAAGCCCGGGTCAAAATTTCTTCCTCGCGATCTCCTCGTGGCTCCGTTCCATGCCGACCCGAGAGCGCCGCATTTCTCTGTCGCCTCCCGTCAGGTTTCGTTTGGACAGGAGCCGAGGAATACCGGCTCGGCCAATTTCGGTGCAACATTCGCACTCTATCGTAACGTGGCTCCTTTCGATGGCCAATGGGAACTCGCGCTCCAGGCCGGAGTCTTCATTGTCTTCAATATGAGCGCCCCATCCGGATCGATGGACCTCGTCAACGCCGACTATATCGCCGGACTACTCGCCAGTTATCGGACTGGTCCATTCTCAGGCTTCCTCCGCCTCCACCATCAGAGTTCACACCTGGGCGATGAATTAATTCTTAATAGTAGGACGCCGGTCAATCGAATCAATTTGAGTTTCGAAGAAGTAGATCTGAAATTGTCCTATGAGCTGGCCTCCTGGTTCCGGATCTATGGCGGCGTGGGCATACTGGTGGGGCGAGACCCGAAAGAACTGAAACGCGGCACGAGCCAAGCGGGAGCTGAACTCAGCAGCCCCTGGACCTTCTGGAGCGGCAAGGTTCGTCCAGTCGCCTATCTCGATGTTCAAGCGAATGAGAGAAGTAATTGGAGGATGGGCAACTCCGTTATGGCGGGGCTTCAATTCGAGAATGCGAGAATCGGCGATCGCAAGCTGCAGCTGCTGGCGGAGTATTTCAGCGGCCCGTCGCCCAACGGACAATTTTACAATCAAAATATGGAGTGGATCGGAGTCGGTGTCCACCTGTATTACTGATCCACCCTCACTTCCGCTTCATCGTCTTTATTACGCCGATTTCCCGCGCCAATATTCCATCTGCATCACGTACCATCCTCAGTACGAGGATGGTCAGACCGGCATCAGCACAGGCGTCAATGTGAGACGAGGTTATCAGGGTGAGCGTAGCGGGAAGCAGATTGAACTGTGGCGTAATGGCTGTCATGGATCCGGACCTCAACCTCATTTCATTTTCTGCCGGAGAGCCTCTTCGTGCTCCTCAACCTGGCTTCGGGTCCCGCCACTCATCGACGCTGACTGTCCGCATCGAGCCAGCGAAATCTCCTCACCACCATGATATTCGGTCGACAAGCAGGAGGTCTGTCCAAAGAGCGAGCGGTAGAGTCCGCTCAGGTACATGCCCCTGGACAGGAGCTTGCCCCCCACCATGCGGGTGATGCGGACGATATCAAGCACCGGCCGAAAATAGCTTGGTCGCGCTCCAGGACGTCGTAGGGCTTCGATGGGAACGGTGAGGCTTTGATATCCTGAGCGCATGGCCTCAATCAGAATTTCGCTTTCAAAGACGAAACTCCTGTCGTTACCATGTGCAATCTTCACACCCCTCAACAGTGCTGCGGGATAGACACGAAAGCCTGACTGACTATCGGCGAATGAGTAGCCCGCGGCCCAGGAGATCCAGAAGTCGGCCACACGGTTCGCGACATAGCGCCAGAAGACCGCGCGTCGCTGATCTCGACGGCGGGCGCCGATGATCACATGCTCAGGATTGAAAGCCGCTTCAGTGAGCAATCTTGGAATGTCTTCTGGGGCATGCTGACCATCACCATCCAAAGTCACGACGCCAGAGGCTCCAGCAGCCAATGCCTGCTGAAAACCACGCCAGAGGCTAGCGGCCTTCCCGCAGTTTGTGGGGTTTCGCAACAGGACCACGGGCAAACCAACCAGGGCTTCTGCCGTGCCATCGGTAGACCCATCGTCCACAACGATCACGTTCTCGATCTGCCGGACCGCCCGTGATGCCACGTCCCTGATCGTGGCGGCCTCGTTATAGGCTGGAATCACCAACCAGTACCCAGACAAGACGTTACCCCCAGAATGTGTATGGACGTTCACGCCATTCCCCCATTGAGACCGATCACTTGCCCGGAGATATAGTCGGCCTTCTCGGAAGCCAGGAATCCGACCAGGTACGCAACCTCTTGGGGCGTGCCGGCTCGCTTCATCGGCACAAGGGCCTCGATCAGTTCCGGGTTGCAACTCTGCTCGACCATCCGCGATTCGATAAAGCCCGGCGCAACCACATTGACGGTCACGCCACGGGAGGCAACCTCCCGTGCAAGCGATTTGGAGGCACCGTGGAGCCCCGCTTTCGCCGCTGCGTAATTCGTCTGGCCTCGATTGCCGAGCTGGGCCGAGACCGACGAAATCGTGATGATCCGTCCCCACCGCGTGCCAATCATCGGAAGCAGCAACGGCTGAGTCACGTTGAAAAAGCCGCCCAGCGAGACCGCGATCACGTGGCTCCATTGGTCCGGCTTCATGCCCGCCATCGGGGCATCGTCATGGATGCCGGCATTGTTCACGAGCACCTGGATCGGACCGTCTTCCAGAATCTGGGCCAGGACACGTTGGGTAGCCTGGGCATCGCTGACATCGAAACAGGCCACACTAGCCGATCCGCCTGCTCCAATGATCCGACCGGTCACCTCTTCAGCCGCAGCGCGATTGCGATGGGCATGAACGATGACGTGCAGGTGCTCCTGCGCCAGTTGTCGGCAGATCGCGGCGCCGATTTGACCGCTGCCGCCTGTGACCAAGGCTCGCTTCATGATTGGTGGTCGCGGTACTTGAGAAATATGGATGCCCGCCCTTCCAGCAACTCTTGTCGCTCAGCCGAGACTCGAAAGGTGTAGATAAAGCAGCCCGCCTCGCCGACCAAACGGGTCGCCTGAACCGTCAAATCCCCCTTCACATCGTCCAGACGAGCGGCCCGAAGCATCAGATTCTTGACGGCTCCCAGGTATCCGACGGTTTGTCGGCGCTCCCTCCCCTGTTCCAGAAGCCCGACATGCACCGCCATCGCCTGTGCGGCATACTCCAGTCCACAGATCGCCTCCAGCTGGTTATCTCGCCGGAGAGGATTCGTCGCGTCACGATGCGACGCGGTCGTACAGAGAATGCTGGTGTCATCCCACTGCTCGACCCTCTCCAACAGGCACATCGTGCCGTGATGGGGAATCAATTGGCAGAGAGCGGCTTTACCGATGCTCAGCATGGCTTCACCCGAACCACGAGGTGTTGGTCTTCCAGATACTCAAGACAGACCGGCGTAGCGCGCGGCTTCGCGATGGCGGCCAGCAGCGGTAATGACCGCGCAGCTTGATTCCCGCACCGGAGCGCTTCCAGTCGTGGATCGTCCATACTCGTCGCTTTCTCAGAAAGGTCATTGGAAAGAGCGAGATCGAGCCGGGCAAGGGTATGCGTCGCGGGAATTCGCGTCAACAACAGCGCGGCGGCGAATCCGCCACGCAGGGGTCGCGCAGCATAGAGCGGAGGTGGTGGCGGAAGATCATAGGCCACCAGGAGTACGGCCCGCTCCTCGACAAGCAGATAAGCTGCCGCCTCCAGCAAGGCAGCACAGAAGGACGAATCATAACAAGCCAGCACGGTTGACGATTGCTGTGAGCCCGTGGCGATACCCCAGTAGCCGGACGCAGCATTATGAACGGAGTGGTGAAACAGCGTGGGCGAAATCGCCCGTTGCGGCGTGGCCAGCTCCGTGCAGAGACGATCCAGGACCCCGGTCTCGCCGTCGGAGGACGCGAAGACGGACACCACTTCGCGCGCATCAGCCGCAGCCTGCTGCATGGCCTCCTGAGCCACATGGACAGCCCAACGCACGGTCTCGCTGCTGCGCCTCCGTTCGTTCGGCGGCAGCACGTTGGCACTCGGATCCGGCGGAGCATCGTCGCACCAAGGGGTCTCGCCTGCCAGCACGGCCCGGCCTCCCGCCCATCCTGCAAGCCCAGGCCCCAACAGGCCGATCCCGTTTACATAGAATGTCATCAGACCGTCCCAAAAATCAGGCTGCAGTTATTGCCGCCAAACCCGAAGCTATTGCTCAATACCCGCCGCACCGGCTGCTCCCGATTCTCCAGCAGCACGCGACTTCTCAAGCTGGGATCGATTCGCGCCGTATTCACGGTCCCGGGGACAAAACTCCGCGTGAGGCACATCGCGGCCATCACCGCGCCCATGACTCCCGCTGCCCCCAAGGTATGTCCCGTCCAGCCCTTCGTCGAGCTGCAGGGAATCGAGGGGCCAAACACCGAGTGGACGGCCTTATCTTCAATGCTATCGTTCGCCCTGGTCGCAGTGCCGTGCAGATGAATGTAGTCGATATCTCCGGACGTCAGCCCACTCCGTACCAAAGCCGCTTGCATCGCCCTGATGGCCCCGATCCCTTCCGGATGGGGATGCGACATATGATACCCGTCGCAACTCTCTCCATAGCCTAATAACGCCACCGCCCCAGTCTGACTCGCATGCTCAGATTTTTCCAGTAGCGCAAAGCCGGCCGCTTCGCCCAACGTCAGCCCGTCGCGATTCTCGTCGCATGGACGGCAGGGACCGCTCGACGTCAGCCCCAACGAAGCGAATCCATACAGAATCGTCAGGCAAAGGCTATCCACGCCGCCGACCACCGCCGCATCGCAGAATCCGGCCTCGATGAATCGTGCCGCCGAAGCAAACGCCTTCGCGCTGGACGAACAGGCCGTAGAGATGACCATCGCCGGTCCCCGCAGCCCCAGGTAGGTGCGCACGAAATGCGCGGACGAAAACATATTATGGGTAAAGCGATGGGACGTCAGGTACGACGTGGGCAAGGCGCCGGTAGTCGGGTCACGATGGCAATAGGCATGTTCCGTCTCCAGAATGCCCGATGTGCTCGAACCGAGGATCACCGCCACGCGGTGGGCGCCATAGCGCTCCCGGGCCTCTATGGCGGCTTGGATGAACCCATCCTGCTGGAGCCCGAGGAGCGCGAGCCGATTATTCCGGCAGTCGAACCGCTTCAACTCCGTTGAGGCTGAACCACCGCCAACTACCACGTCCTCCACACCATCGACCCGGCCGATGTAGGTGATGATCTCCACATCTTCGAAGTCACAGGGCCGCAACCCGGAACGCCGATTCCGCAAGGCCTGATAAGTCTCATCAAGGCCTTTCCCCAGCGCTGAGACGACGGTATAGCGGGTGAGAATGAGCGGGGCCATCACTCTTGTCCCAACTGGTCGATGTTGTGGGACTGCGTGCCGGCGGCCTTGAGGATCGTAAGGGAGATCATCGACAGCCTGATCCGGGCGGCGATCCTCCCCGAGGTGGGATCCGTCTTCCTCTGGGTGCTCATCAACCAGACCCTGAGCCATTGCAGACGCTCCTCCACCCGGTCAATCAAACCAGCCCGGAAGAAAATTAACAGGTTGCGGAGAGACCATCTGTTCAAAATCGCTCACTTGGAGGGAATCGCCGCGAGAAGCGGTGGTTTCTCAGGCGACTCAGCCAGGAACGCGGCAAAGGCCAGACAAGCCAACGATCCCAACGCCGTGGTCATTCCGATGGCTCGGAGCACGGGGATCTGCGAGAGGGCCAGCACTCCAAATACTAAGATCGTGGTCGTGCTGCATACGACCAGGCCATAGACGGTGCGTCCTCGCTCCGCCAGGGTCCCATGCCTCCGATTGAAGAACAAAGCATAGTCCAACCCGAGGCCGATGACCAGCAGAAAGGACGCTATGTGGAACAGCGAAAACCGTTCGCCTAACGCGTGCAGCAAGGCAGCCACCACCACAATGGCGCTCCCGATTGGAAGCATCACTCGCAGGACGGTGACGGGAGCGCGGAGCCCGACCAGCAGCACGAGACCGATAGCCAAGACCCCCCATCCCAAGAGTCGCAACGTCTCATTCCGGTACGTGCCGACCATTCGGTTTGATTCATCCTTTAGATCCAAATAGGAAATCTGGTGTTCTCTCCATGGCGTCAGAAGTTCCCGGAATTTCTGTCTGTCCGTGACGCCACGCAACGGCACGATCGCAGCCCAGCGCCCCTCCTGCATGAACAGCAGCGAGTCCAGTTTGAGCCCCAACGCCGTCCCGCGGAACGTCCGGATGTCGACCGGCTCCTGCGTCTTGGCTTTCCCTGTTGCGTCCAGGAACGGCTGAAACAGGCTGGGCTTAAAAGGCAAGCCTTTCATGGCTGCTGTAAGATTTCGCTCCAAGGTCTCGCGATCAGGCAATGATGCCTGGCGCGCCTGCTGCGTCTTGCGACTGGGCAGGTAGCGAGCAGCGAGGTCGAACCCTGCCAGTTCCCCTTTTGCTACGAGTGAGTCCAACGCCAGCGCCAACGTCTCACTCCGTTGGAGGACCTCTTCTTCGCTTGAGCCCTCCACTACGAGAAGGTCCAGGACATCCGGCACCCCGAGTTCATTGCGCAGGGCTTGATCCCGCTCATTCTTCTCAGTCGAGATCGGGCTCAGATTGGCAAGGTCCTGCTCCCACAGTGGCGTATCTGGCCAGATGAAGGAGCCGACGGCAAGGACCACCATCAGCGGGACCACGAGTCGCGCCCTGGTCAGCGCATCGACCCACTGTGCAACTTGCAGCCCTTCACGCCTCGTGTGAAATCCTATGGGAACGATGTGGGGAAGGACCCAACGGGTCACGCATGCGGCCGTGAACAAGCCGACCATCGCGAACAGCCCGAGTTGCGACAGGCCAGGGAACCCGCTCAGGAGTAATGCAGAGAACCCAAGAGCCGTCGCCACGACTCCGAGTCGCATCGTCGGCCAGATCTCTTTCATCACCGCCGGCGCCCGGCTCTCTCTCGTGAGATGGCTGAACAGATGGATCGGATAGTCGTCCACGACGCCGAGCAATGTAATCCCGAACGCCAAGGTCATGCCGTGAATGAATCCGAACGCTAGATCCACGGCTACGATCCCGGCCAGGATCGCGCTCGTCAGGGGAAGGAGGCTGAGAGCAAGAATAGAGACTGATCCATAGCTGACGAAGAGAAACGTGGCGACCAGCAACGTCGCGCACAAGGACAACCGCCACACATCGTGCTGGATGGTCTGCTGCATCTCAACGGCAATGACGCTGGGTCCCGTCATCACCAACTGAGCGGGAGCAGCACCGGTGGGATCTCCGGAGATCCGTTTGAAGGCCTCTCTGATTTGCCCTTGTACTTGTTCCTGGGACTCCGTATCAAAACCGGCCGCTTGCGTCTCCGCCAAGAGCAACGCGCGCCGCAGGTCCGACGAGAACCACACTCCCTGGTGTCGCGTTGGAGCCGTCCAGGTCATCCAGGCTTGCAGGATCTTCATGAACTCACCGGTGGGATCGGCCGGGATCAATCCCTTGACCATCGGTGACAAGGGAGACGTGAGGTCTCTCAGCCGCAGCGCAAGGGAGTCGCGGAGATGATCGCGGCTAAACCTGGACTCCTGCAGGCTTGGGCTGAGCAGGTAGCGATTCTGAAAGAGGCGTTCCCGCTCCTCCTTGGTCCAGGCTTGCTCCCCATTGCCGACATAGTGGAACGCACCACTTTCACGCATCCAGGCCGCCAACTGTTTGCTGGCCCCTGCCAATAGATCGGCGTCCTCTCCCTCCAGAGCCAGAAGGATGAGCCGCCCTGTCGCGCCGGTTCGCAGTTCAGTGAGGAGCAGGCGTTCTGTTGGTGTGGTTCCCTCCGGCAACAAGCGTGAGAGTTCAGTCTCCATCTGTGTACGCGTCGCCACGAACCAGGCTCCGAACCCCAGCACCATGCACCAGATCAGAAGTATGCCCCAGGATCTTTTTGTCACGGTGCGCCTGCTGTGATGACCATGACAGACCGATCTCCGTCCGGTGCTAAGATCTCAATGCTACGGACCTGCTCACTGTCTCCGGAGAACCGAATGGTCTCTACCAGCTCCTGCACGGCTTGATCCAGTGGACGCAGAATCAAGACCCATCGACGGGGCTCACCCTGCAGAGACACGCGATAGAAACGCCTCAGGGTGATGACGTCATTGGCGAGCGTGGACCGAAAGGCCTCGATAAATGCCCGCAGCACAGGGTAGTCGTGCAAGGAAAGGGTCCTCTTCGTACCCTTCGTCTTGCTCTCGAAGAGGACCGTATCACCTTCAACGAGGTAGCGTTCGTCATACGGAGCGGTGATATGTTTCTCGAGTCCCGCCGGAGGAGTGAAACGCAAGATGCCTTGAGTCTTCAACGGTTGGGTGAGCAGGTTCGAAAATGCGGTCTCTTTAAATCGTACTTCCGCTGGCTGGTTCTGGGCAAGACTCTCCATGAGCTGTTCCACATTCCAGTCAGTTGATTCTGCCTCGCGCTCAGACTGTGGCAACGACTGGGCCACGGACATCGACACGGGGCCAGGCAGGAACAACCAGAGGAGGAACAGGGCCGGCAGTTTTAACGGCCCTCTATCGCTGCTCTTCCCAATAATCATAAAAGTTGAACCAATTGTCGGGCGCCAGGCGGCAGTAGTATTCCAATCGGTCGACGTAGCGCTGAGTCCATTGCCGAACCTCCAGGTCTCGATGCGGTCGGTCGATCGTGATCTCCTCGGCAAACAACTCGAAATGAACCTCGTAACGGTTGTCTCCGCGGTAGAGCCCGAAGAAGAGAATGACCGGCACCTTTAAGATACTCGCGAGCCACATGGTTCCGGCAGGGAATCGTGCAAGCTGGCCGAAGAACGTGCAGGCCGTGGCCTGATCTTGCTTCAGGAGACGATCCGCGAGAATGCCCACCACCCCTCCGCGATCCAGACATTCCTTGACTTGCAGCATCGTGTTCGGCGAGCCAGCCTGTATCACCGCATCGGCGACCGCAGGATTCAAGTCACGAAAGAGATCACGCATCATCGGTGTATGCTGCTCGTGCATCAGAACCTTGATTTCGACACCCGGCTGGGTCAGCCCGATGGCACGCACGATCTCGAAGCTTCCCAGATGCGACCCGAGCAGGATACATCCTTGGCCACGAGCCACGCGCTCCTTGAGCAAGTCGAGTCCCTGTATATCGATGTCGAAGTGGCTGCCTTGTCCGGCGAGAAGATAGACACGATCAAGGAGCGTCGACGCGAAACAATGATAC
>CAYHQK010000055.1:0-11959 GCA_964358535.1 uncultured Nitrospira sp.
CGATGTTCGGGAAAAAGGCCGCGCTCTTCGTGCCCTCCGGCACCATGGGCAATCAACTCGCCATTCGCCTCCACACGCAACCGGGTCAGGAAGTCATCGTCGAGAGCAAGGCCCATATCGTACGGTACGAACAGGGAGCAGCCGGAGCGCTGGCCGGAGTTCAACTCCATTGGGTCGTGGGAAATCGTGGCCTCATCTCAGCCGAGCAAGTGGAAGCGGCCATCCGCCCCACGGATCCCTACACGATTCAAACGGGCTTGATCTGTCTGGAGAACACCCATAACAGCGGCGGCGGCACGATTTATCCGCTGGCGACGATTGAACGGATTCGCGCCGTGGCAAGCACCCATCGCATTCCGATGCATCTGGACGGGGCCAGGCTGTTCAATGCCATCGCCGCCACCACCCTGCCGCCTGCCTCCTATGCCCAGCACTTCGATACCCTGTCGGTCTGTCTCTCAAAAGGCCTGGGAGCGCCGGCTGGCGCGCTCCTCATGATGAATGACCTGACCCTCCTCGAGAGAGCCAAGCGGCTGCGCCGAATGTACGGCGGGGCCATGAGACAGTCCGGCATCCTGGCCGCTGCCGGCATCTATGCGCTTGAGCACCATGTCGCGCGATTAAAACTGGACCACGACCATGCCAAGAAGCTGGCGCGACGGCTGCAACAGATCCCCACGGTCAGGATCAGCCCGCAAGACGTCGACACGAACATCGTCATTTTCGACGTCATCGGCCACAGGCTCACGCCCCCGGCGCTGGTCGCAGCCTTACAGCAGGAGGGGCTCTTGATCAACGCCCTCGGCGGCACCAGCTTTCGCGCCGTCACTCACCTGGATGTCTCCAGCGCCATGACCGATCAAGCCTGCGAGATCTTTGCCCGTGTGCTGGGAGAATGAATCGCCCGCTCATTGACACCTCCCCCACTGAAACCTAGAATGCCTCGTGATGGAGCACCAATGCCGTTAGACGTTGTCTCGTTCAAACATATCAGCCGAATCCTGGAGGTCACCGACTCGCTCGGTCTGAACCGCGAGTGGGTGGAAATTCCCTTATCTCCGGAAAGCCCGGGCCTGGTCCGGCAGTTGCCCAATGGCAAATTGGAAATCATCGTCGATGCGGATCAACCGTTCGAAGACTGGCTGGGATCGCTCCCGAAACATATTCAGCTCGCACAGGGAGCCTAAACATGGATAGCCCCGTCACGCACCCGACCCCCACGTCAGAAGAATTGAACGCCGAACTACTCGCCATTCCGGAGCCGCCGGAGCAACCAGACCCGATCATCGAACCGGGATACGAAGAGCTTGTGACCATCGCCTTGCGCCATGTCCGCGGCCGCCGCGGAGGCGATCTCGTCAGCGTGATCCTGGTGGGATCCAGCGTGCGGCGCGCCATCACCACGCACAGCGACATCGATCTCATTGCGCTCGTCAAGGGACAGGCCGACGGCCACGAAATCGTCCGTGTCGCCGATCGCCTGGCCGACATCCGGTATCGCGGATATCGGGAAATGGAAGAGGATCTCCCCTACTCACCGCGCCTCCCCTCTCTCCTCCGCAAAGCCCGCATCCTCTTCGACCACGAAGGCCTCGGCGCCAAGCTACTGGAACGAGCCAACCAGCGGTTCCGGCAGGGACCGCCCCCCGTCAGCATCAATGAACAGATCCGCATGAAGGCGGAATGTTTTCACTGGCTGGGGAAGGCCCGGGATCTGGCCGACAGACCGGCCACCGCACAGTATCTGCTGTCGATGTTTTTCGATGACGCTATCAACGCATTCTTCCGGCTACGGGGCTTCTGGCTGACCGCGCCGGTGGACGCGCTCAAGTTCATCGCCTCCCGCGACGCCACGCTGGGGGACCTGGCTGGACGATTCCTCATGGCGGCAACCCTGCCTGAGCGGCTCAACTTAGGCCGCGATTTTGCCGATATCCTCTTTAAAGACGTGCCAAACCCTGCCAGAATCGACTGACAGGAGCATGGAATCGACCAGGATTCCTCCCTAGCACGTATTTTCTCAGTTATTCATGGAGACAAAGCCCCCAAGAGGATAGACTCCTCCTTGAGGGTCGCGTCTGCTCGATCCAGGCTATCCATTACCGCACCAGAAGGAGTTCCTATGGACATCGGATTCATCGGGCTGGGGAAAATGGGCATGAACATGGTCACCCGGTTGCAACGTGACCGGCACCGCGTGGTGGTCTATGATCGATCGGCAGATCTGGTCAAACAGGCCGTCGGAGTCGGTTGCGTCGGCGCGTCCTCGCTTGCGGACCTCGTCGGCCAGCTCAAAGGCCCGCGCGCGGTCTGGATCATGGTCCCATCCGGCGCGCCAACGGAAGACACCGTGCAGGCCGTCGCGGCGCTTCTCCAGGCTGGCGACACGGTCATCGATGGCGGCAACACCAGATTCCACGACGATGTGCGGCGGGCTGCGGACCTCAAAAAAAAACAGCTTCACTATGTCGATGCCGGCACCAGCGGCGGTATTTGGGGCCTGACCATCGGCTACTGCCTAATGGTCGGCGGCGACGAAGCACCGGTGAAACAGCTCGCACCGATCTTCACAACGCTGGCGCCAGAAGAAGGCTGGGCTCACGTCGGCGGAGTGGGCGCAGGACATTACGTCAAAATGGTGCATAACGGGATCGAGTACAGCATGATGCAGGGCTATGCGGAAGGCTTCGAGCTGATGGCGAAAAGCGACTACCAGCTCAACCTCGCCAAGATCGCAGATCTTTGGATGCACGGCAGCGTCGTCCGCTCCTGGCTCTTGGAATTGGCAGCCGGCGCCTTGAAAGAAGATCCCCGGCTGGAACAGTTAAAAGGGTACGTGCAGGATTCCGGCGAAGGCCGCTGGATGATCGCCGATGCGATCGAGAAGGATGTCCCGGTCCCGACGCTCGCAACGGCATTATTCACTCGCTTCCGCTCGCGGCAAAGCGAGTCCTTTGCAGAAAAAATGCTGGCCGCGTTGCGCAACGCCTTCGGCGGCCATGCGATTCGCCGGTAAGGCAGAAGCCCATGGCCCCCATTATCCCGCGCATCGATATCAGCCCCTCACAGGAAACGATCCCCCCGGTCGAGCCCTGCACCCTCGTCATCTTCGGCGGGTCCGGCGATCTCGCACGCCGGCGGCTGATTCCTGCCCTCTACAACCTGCTCCTCGACGGACTCCTTCCGCCACACTCTGCGGTGATCGGGCTAGGCCGGAAGCCGATGACCGACGAGGAATTCCGCGCCACGGTCCGTGACGGCGTCGTCGCCCATTCCCGGCAAGCCCTGGCAGAGGACAAGTGGAAAGACTTCGCGCCACATCTCTTTTACCTGGCTGGTGACAATGAGGACCCGAACACCTATGCCAGACTGAAGTCCCGAGCAGAAGAGATTGAGCGAAATCTACAGTTGCCCGGCAACCGGATTTTCTACCTGAGCATTCCGCCCAGTTCGTTTGCGCCGGTGTGTGAGGGACTCGAGCAAGCAGGATTGGCGACGAAACCGGGATCTCAGACCGCCTACTCCCGTATCATCGTCGAGAAACCGGTCGGCCGCGACTTGGCCTCCGCCCAGGCCATCAACCAGGTCACGGGACGCGTATTCGACGAATCGCAGATCTTCCGCATCGATCACTATCTGGGCAAAGAAACCGTCCAGAACTTGATGGTCGTCCGGTTCGCCAACTGCATCTTCGAGCCGATTTGGAACCACAAATACATCGACCACGTACAGATCACCGTGAGCGAAGCGGAAGGCGTCGGCACCAGGGCCAGTTTCTACGAAGAAGCCGGGGCCTTGCGCGACATGGTGCAGAACCATATCCTCCAATTGCTCTGCCTCGTCGCAATGGAGCCCCCCCACTCGCTCGATCCGGATGTGATACGCAACGCGAAGATGGAGGTCCTCCGCTGCCTCAAGCCCATCACCGACCAGGATGTCGAACAGGTCACCGTCCGCGCCCAATACAGTAAAGGCGCCACCCATGGCGCACCCACCCCAGGCTATCGCCGTGAGCAAGGAATTCATCCTGACTCCACGGTAGAAACCTATGTCGCGATCAAATGCTTCGTGGAAAACTGGCGCTGGTCCGGCGTCCCCTTCTATCTGCGCACCGGGAAAGCGCTCCCCCATCGCGCCAGCGAGATCGCCGTGCAATTCAAAGACATCCCGCAAACTCTGTTCAACGCCAATGCGCAACAGCCACAACCTCCGAACGTGTTGGCGCTGCGCATCCAGCCGGAGGAAGGGCTCTCGCTCCGCATCGTCTCTCGTGTGCCGGGCACCAGAGCCGAGACCCATGCGGTGGAAATGGACTTTCACTACAGCGACGTCTTCGGCCGTCCGTCTCCGGAAGCCTATGAGCGATTGCTGCACGACGTGATGGCCGGCGATACCTCCCGATTCATGCGACGCGACGCCGTGGAAGCCTCCTGGGCCTGGATCACCAAGATTCTGGAGGGATGGCAGCAGCAAGGGTTGCGGGAGCTGCCTGAATATGAGGCGGGAACCTGTGGGCCGATCGAAGCCGATCGCCTCATTGAAAATGATGGACGGGCCTGGCGGACCCTGTAGCGACCCACGTCATGTCAGCCGCAACTGCACAAGCAACTCCTCGCATGTCCCAATTCCACCGATAAACCGCTCGAACGTCCCCTGTCGATAGAATGCCAAGGCTGGCAGGGAGGAGATCTCCAGCTCCGCGGGAATCTGAAACTGCTCCTCGACGTTCATGGTCAGGATCAGCACCCTGCCTGCCGTCTGCTGCTCCAACTTTTCGAGTTCACGCATCAACGATCGGCAACTTCCGCAGCCAGGCTTCCAAAACTCCACCAACACAGGTAATTCTGCCTGCGCCACCAGACGGTCGAAGTCCCGGTCAGTCACCTCACGCATCACGATCTCCTCGCCAACAGGGGAGCAAAGACCTCTTGATATAACCGTTCTGCCATCAGCCGATAGCCTGCCGTGGTCAGATGCAGCCCGTCGTTGGAGTATTGGGCCGCCAGCTGCTGCGTCTCCGGCTCCGCTGTGGCGGAGAACAGATCGAAGGCTGCCAGTCCCTTCGATTCGGCAGAGCGGAGGATCAACCCGTTGAGCTGGCGCCGCCGATCGAGATGTTCGGCAAACCATCGGCGCCCCTCCCCACTGGACAAGTCGTCGCCCACCCTGATCGACGGAACGGTCACAGGCACCGGCGTGACCCCGGCTGCGGCGGCCAGCTCATACATCTGAAGAAGATTACGCAGAATAGCTGCAGGCGTGGCGTTCCAGCCCAGATCGTTCGTGCCGCCGAGAATCACCACATAGGCTGGTTCATGGACCAGCACAGCCGACCGGAACCGTATCGCCATATCACCGGTCAGCTCACCGCAAAGACCGCTCACCGACACGCGCACGGAAGGCCCAGTCAGTTCTTGCAGGAACCGTCCATAGGGCGTCTCGGCTCCCTGAGGGTCGTCGGCCGTGGGCGATTGAAACCCTGCCGTCAGGCTGTCTCCGAAACAGACGATGTGGGTCATTCTATTCATCCCATGGACTGGCGTTCAGACGACTCGTACGATGGATTCTACCGGCGCGCAGTGAAGACTCACAATGCCCCCCTGCCCAAGGATGGAAGCAGGAAAAATCACTCGGTCATGCATCGAGACGCGGCTGTTAAGAGCGGCTATTTCCTTGACGATTCCGCACCTCCACGGTACGAATATCCACATGGACGAGCCGAAAACAGACGGCGGCTCACAGCCGATCGCACCAGCAAAAGAACCGGCCAATCCTGAGTTGGTCTCCATCAAGCGGCTCCTCACCCTGTTAGACAAAACCGCGAAATCCAGCCGGACCTACGGGGCGGCGAACCCGGTCGCGCAAAAGTTTTCCCAACAGTTATTCGAAGCCCTCACGGCTCACCTCGACCGCTATGCGAAATTGGCATTTCTCGTGCAACGCTCCGAGCTCTACGCCAACGGAGACGTCGTCTACCGATCCGAGCAGGAGTCTGGTCACGAAAACATCGCGTTCAAACTGTATACCGACGGCATCAGGGAACTCGCCTTCCTCGAAGGCCTTCAGCAGGAAGACCTCTCCTCCTTGCTTGATGCGCTCTGGGGCAGCCTCGATCCCGAGGAAGAAGATGACGACATTGTCACTCGCTTATGGTCCAAGAACCTCTCCAGTATCACCCTGGTCACCGCCGAAGAAATCGCCAAGGCGTCGACCGGTGGAGATGTGTTTGCGCTGCAGACGGCCGGCACGATGGAGGCATCGGAATCGAGTTTGCGAGCCCTGCTGGATCGCGAACAGGCCCGTATCAAACAGGGAGGAGGAACAGGGCTTGAAAGGAGAGGCGGCTCAGGAGCCGATGATGGCGGGACGCTAACTGGAGAAGGAACCGGACGGGACACCAACGGACCGGCGAACCAATCCCAATTCGGTCACGTGGGCTATGAGGTCTCGGACCTCGAGTTTGCCGAACTGGCAAAAGAGATTGAGGCCGAGAGCCACAGAGACAACACGACATACCTCTTAGACATGCTCACCGCAATCCTGGCATCGGAACAATCTCCTGCGATCCTGACCAAACTGCTCGACCTCTGGGGCAACCTGCTCGACTCCTTGACGGCCCATGGTAAATGGACCGTCTTGGACAGCGTGCTGAGCCTGCTCCATGCCGCCGCTGAGATCAGACCGGATCTGGACGACGATCACAAGAAGCAACTGGCGGCTCTGCTCGACAACCTGGGTCGGCCTGAACGTATCACGATGATCGAAACCTATTTGAACAAGACCCCCAACGCCACCACGGAAGGATTGCCGACGGTGCTGTTGCCCATGACGGCATCGGCCATCCCGGCCCTCTGCACCCTCTTGGCCAATCTGGAAATGCCGGCGCATCAGGCCATCGTGGCTGACGCCCTCGAGGCCCTCGCGAAGGATCAACCGGATCCATTGCTCCGTGGTTTATCCGACCGCCGCCCCCGTTATGTACGACACCTGCTCACGATCCTCCTGAAATGGAACAATCCGCGTGTTCTGGACTCCATTGAAAAACTGGTCCTCTATCCGGACGTCCAGGTGCGGAAAGACGTCATCCGGGCGATCGGGATCCTCCGCCCCAACGGAAATGGAACAAAACTAGTGACGTTCGTGAATGATGCCGAGGAGTCGGTGCGGTTGGCGGCGCTCAAACTGCTCATGCGCGGTCAATATACGGCACCCTACTCCGCCTGGTCGCCCATCGTATCGGCGGACACGTTCAAGGATCGACCCCTCAGCGAGAAACGTGCGGTCTTCCACGCCATGCGCGCCACCAGCGGCGAGGAGATCATTCCGTCCTTTACGCGATTGCTCACGGAATGGTCCTGGACCAACCGGAAGAAAAAAGAAGAACTCGCTTCCCTCGCCGCCGAAGCATTGGGGAAATTGGCCACCCCTGCCGCCGTGGCAGCCCTGGAGCTGGGCCAGAAGAAAGGCGGCGCCGCCGTCCGGCAAGCCTGCACCGCCGCACTCGCCCAAGCCCAACGACAACAACTCAAGCAGGTCGGATCATCGTGAGGAGCCGTTGCCGTGAGTGATTTCAAGATCCAACAGACCCAAGTCGCGAAGGAACAGGCCCGGCCGATTCTGACGCACGAAAAATCCCTGTCGCAGAAAATCGCCCGCGGATCGGAGGCCGGGGATATCCTTGACCAGCAAATGGCCATGCTCGGCATTCAGCTGATCACCCAATTGAACGTGCTGATGAAAATCTCCCGTATGTACGAATCCACCAACGCGGCGCTGGATAAACCGGTCGAGACCATGCTGACCTTGATCAAGACTATGACGCACGACCAGCCGATCGCCGTCCGCCTGCAAAACGACTTCCTGTTTCTCGGGAACAGCCACTTGAAAGTAAACGCGCAGCAGATAGCCGTGGCCACCAGCATCATCGACACCCTGAACACCTGGAAGATCGGCGGGGTCACCTTCTCCTTGACCGTGGAGGCGAAAGATCTGCGTGAATTCGCGGCGCTCTTTGTCCGCCTAACTCCTGACGACACCACCCTCGAAGACCTTCGGCGCGAAATCGCCGCACGGGGGATCGCCGGCATTGAGCTGGAAGAGCCGCGGCAGCTGCAGGTCCGGGACGAAACCGGAACAGCGGGACGCACGGGGTCCAACGGCATGGACAGCGCCGCGCTCAAAACGCAGCAGAAACGAAGCGCCAAAAACGGCTATGCCAGAGTGGCGGGATCAGTCGGAGCCCTGACGCAATCGGTCCGTGAGGGAGGAACGGTCAGCTTTAAACAGGCGAAGCGGGCGATCCAAAACATCGTCGATCTCATGATGGATGATGAGGCCACGATCCTCGGGCTCACGACCCTTCGTTGCCACGATCAATACACCCACAACCATTCGGTCAATGTGTCCTTGCTGTCCATTGCTCTGGCCAATCGCGCCGGCTATCCCAAAGTGGAACTGGCCGACCTGGGCCTTGCGGCGCTGTTCCACGATATGGGCAAGTCCACCATTCCCATGGAGGTCCTGAACAAACCTGGCGAGTTTACCGATGCCGACTGGGTGACCATGCGCAGTCATCCCACGGAGGGAGTCCTGAGTCTGTCGAAGCTGCGCGGCATCACGAATCTACCGGGCCGTATGGCGGCGGCGTCCTTCGAACACCACATGAACCTGGATTTCTCCGGCTATCCGAAGCTGACCGTGCCCTGGACCGTCTCATTGACTGGCCGGATCCTCACGATCGCAGACTGCTACGACGCGATGACCTCCTCCCGTGTCTATCGCCGGGAACCCATGTCCCCCTCAAAAGTCCTCACCATGATGTTCTCGAAGTCCGGGCAATCGTTCGACCCGGTGCTGCTCAAGCTGTTTGTAAACTGCGTCGGCATCATCCCCATCGGCAGTCTGGTGATGCTGGAGACCAGCGAGCTGGCAGTCGTGCTCAAACCAGCGGCAGACAAGGAACAGGCAGAACGACCGTTGGTCAAAGTCATCACCGACCCGCAAGGAAACCCGGTCGAGCAGGGGCGCGAACTAGACCTGACTGAGAGGGATGAAACCGGAGAGTTCCGCCACCACATCATCCGCTTGATCGACAACACGGAATATAAGTTCGACACCAGCCGCTACTTCGTCTAGCAGGATGCTCAAAAAGTTCGTCAGCAAGGCCGCAGCCGATGAACGCACCGGAGTCGTACACTCAGGGGTACGGTGAGGATGCGTTCGAGGCGAGAACGAAACTGGCGGGCTTTTTCAGCATCCTGCCGCCGCCGATCTCTTGACAGGACCTGCCCCCCCAGTTATTCTCGCAACCGTTCATTGATCGCATCGTTTACCAACAAGGAGCGCCAGTTATGCATACCATGGGAACCATTTTGCGGCGGATCACTCTCCCCTTGGCCGCCGCGGGCATTTTATTGCTCGCCTCTCTTCCTGCGGCAGAGGCTGCCGAAGCCTTCAAAATGGGCGTCGTCGATCCTCAGACCGTGTTAGAAAAATCGAAAGCGGGCAGGAAAGCCCTGGACGGGCTCAAAGAATATGTCACCACCAGGCAGAAGCTGTTGTCCCGGGACGAAGAAGAGTTGCGCACCACCGAGAAGACGCTCAAGGATCAACTCGCGAAGCTCAGCGAGACCGAGAAGAAAGAAAAAGAGACCCAGTTCCGCGCAAAGATCCAGGACTATCAGAAGCGCGCACAGGAATTTAATCAGGAATTGCAGGGAAAGCAGAAGGAATTGGTCGATGACTACATGAAGCGAATTGCCACGGCCACGCAGGCCGTAGCGGAAAAAGGCGGATTCTCCCTCGTCCTCGACAAGGGCAGCGAACAAACGGTCAAGATTGTGATCTACAATAAAGAGACCATCGATTTGACCGACCAGGTGATCAAAGAGTTCGACCGAGCCAACAGCAAGTAACCCTTCCGATGGGACCTCGGCCACTCCGAGGTCCCATCACTGCTCCATCGGATAGCCCGCATCCCGCCAGGCCTTGATCCCCCCATCCATCGACACCACGTTCCGATAGCCCATCTGCTGCAGCGCGTCCGCGGCTAAGGCCGACCGGTAACCGCCTCCGCAATACAAGACCATCGCCGCCTCTTTATCGGGAATGAGCGTCTCCACATCGCGCTCGATAATCCCTTTCCCAAGATGGCGGGCGCCTTTCGCATGGTCCTTCGCAAATTCATGGTCCTCGCGCACATCCAGAAAATGCTGCACATCATCCCCATCGAGCCGCGCCTTGGCCTGCGCCACCGTACATTCCTTCACCCTCGCTCTAGCTGCATCCACCAGCTTCAGAAAACCGGGATTATGCTTCATCGTCGCTCCTCCTCATCTCCGTTCCAGCAATAGGGCTCGGCCAATGTTGATTCATCGCCGGCCAGCGGGCTATGGTCCTCGATCTTCCGGCTCCTGTCAACGGACGAACCACATGATCATCGTGGAATCCCACCGCTCGCTCGATTGACTAACCCCTACCCCGATGTTAGATTCCAGCCGCTTTCTGGAACAGGAAACCATGTACGATCTACGCTATTTACGAGACAATTTAGACAGCCTCCGGGAACAATTGGGTCCCCGCGGCGCCGACGTCCCCTGGGACAGCCTCCGCGGGCTGATCGAACAACGCCGCGCCTTGACCAGCCAGGTCGAGCAACTTCGTTCCGAACTCAAAAAAGGATCGGACGAGGTCGCCAAACTGAAGCGAGAAAAGCAGCCGGCTGATACCGCCATGGCAGCCATGAAGGCAGTCGGCGAACGGATCAAGACAATTGAAGACGAACTCCGGGGCGTCGAAGAACCCCTGACCGACCTGAATCTCCGCATCCCCAATCTCCCCCACACCTCGGTGCCGGCAGGAAAAGACGCGGGCAGCAACCAGGAGGCCAGGCGCTGGGGCACCCCGCCCACCTTGACCGCACCGGCCAAGAGTCATTGGGATCTCGGAGAAGCCCTCGGCATTTTAGATTTCGACCGGGCCGCGAAAATCGCCGGCGCAAGGTTTGCGGTCCTGACCGGAGCTGGCGCGAGACTCGAACGGGCTCTCATCAACTATATGCTCGACCTGCACACGACGCAGCATGGCTACAGGGAAGTCCTGCCGCCGCTCCTCGTCAATCGCGCGAGCATGACCGCAACAGGCCAGTTGCCCAAGTTCGAAGAGGATCTCTTTCGCCTGCGGGACGAAGACTATTTCTTGATCCCGACGGCCGAAGTGCCGGTGACCAATCTCCATCGGGACGAAATCATCGCCGAGACCGCCCTGCCGATCCGGTATACGGCCTATACCCCCTGTTTCCGCCGCGAAGCAGGCTCCTATGGCAAAGACACCAGAGGGCTCATCCGCCTCCACCAATTCAACAAGGTGGAATTGGTCGTCTTCGCCAAACCGGAAGAATCGTACGAGGAATTGGAACGGCTCACCGGCCATGCAGAAGCGATCTTGCAAGGCTTGGGACTGCATTACCGGGTCGTCACCCTCTGTACCGGCGATATCGGATTCTCCGCGGCGAAGACCTATGACATCGAAGTCTGGCTCCCCTCCCAAAACCAATATCGGGAGATTTCCTCCTGCAGCAACTTCGAAGGATTTCAGGCCAGACGAGGCAGCATCCGGTATAAGGGCGCAGCTGGAAAAAAGGACGCCAAGACCGAGTTCGTCCATACCCTCAATGGATCGGGGCTGGCCGTCGGCCGCACCCTCGTGGCCATCCTTGAAAACTATCAGCAGCCGGATGGGAGCATCACGATACCGGAGGTCTTACGTCCCTACATGGGCGGGCTTGAGCTGATTCGCAAAGAATAGGCTATGATGGGAGCCAGCCCGAGCGCTACCATGACAAGCGCTCCTGGTCGAATGAGTTCAAGTGGAGGGGTGGCAGAGCGGCCGAATGCGCCAGTCTTGAAAACTGGAGACCTCGCAAGGGGTCCGCGAGTTCAAATCTCGCCCCCTCCGCCAA
>CAYHQK010000056.1:0-11932 GCA_964358535.1 uncultured Nitrospira sp.
CGGAATACACCATCGCCTGGACGGAAGAAGCTCTCCGCCGGATGGAAAAGATCCCGATCTTCGCCAGAGGCGTCGCCAAGACGGCCATCCATCGTTATGCCATCGAAAAGGGCCATACCATCATCAGCAACACGGTCGTCGATACGGCCATCGGCCACATCCTGCCCAAGGGCGCGATGGACGCCATGCGCGCGCTAGGCGGCAGTCTCGAAGCGGCCGGCATCGACCGCGACAAGATGCAGGCAGACGAGTCCGTGGCGAAGGATCTGATGGGCTCGACGCTCAGCGGCATGATGACCGAAATCGTGGAAGAAAAGCCGAAAGTCAGCGAAGCGACTCAAGGCTACCTGGACCGGATGAACCAGAACTACTTCGTCTGCGATGGTTGCGGCTACATCGGCAAGGGCGAGACGCCCGTGAAATGCCCCGTCTGCGCCGCAGGCGGCGACCGATTCAAACTCGTCGACAAGACCATCTTCGAATCAGCCGCCAACGCCGAAGGCGCCCTCGAAACGGACCTGTCCTACGATGACGTCCCCATGCAATGGACGAAGGACGCCAAAGAAGGAATCCGTGCGGTCCCTGCTGGATTCCAGCGCCGGCGCGCCAAAGCCAAAATCGAAAAGACCGCTCGCAAACTCGGCA
This sequence comes from uncultured Nitrospira sp., assembly GCA_964358535.1. Lineage (GTDB taxonomy): Bacteria > Nitrospirota > Nitrospiria > Nitrospirales > Nitrospiraceae > Palsa-1315. The sequence continues at coordinate 646 of CAYHQK010000056.1, forward strand.
TGACCACGATCACGCTGGAATATGCAGCCCCCATCATTCAGGAAGCAGCCTCTGAAGACTACACCCCCATTTTCGCGAATAAGGGAACCGGCGCCTCGACCGAAGCCCAAGCCACCGTGGCCGCTGTCACGAACGGTGCCAACGGCGCGGCTGCCTCCCACGAGAACGGTCACGAAAACGGGAACGGCCAGACAGCGGAAGCGGCTCCTGCCTCTCCCTATACCTGGTCGCCAGATGCGCAGGCCAGGCTCGAACGAGCGCCGGAAGGGTTCATGCGCGAATGTACCCGCGCCCTGATCGAAAAACATGCGGATAAGATCGGCGTCACGACCATCACGGCCGAAGTGGCCAATGAGGGGATCGAGCAGGCCAAGGACTACATGGCGGACGCCATGAAGACCGGCAATCTGAAGGACATGATCGCCAACCTGACCGGCGCGCCAAAGTCAGGGGCTGGCCGCTAATGGGCCGGTCTCTCCCGGTCCTGAACTTTCCGGCTCTGTCAGGAACGCTCGGCTCCATCCAACAGCAAGTGACGCAGTTCTTTACTCCGGCCTCCACGGCTCCTGCGCCGCACGACGGCCGGACCGTCGACGACTTCAAACCCTATCTACTCGCGCTGAACCTCACGAAACGTTGCAATCTCAAGTGCGACCATTGCTATCTCGACGCGACGACAAAGTCCGCCGGCGGGGACGACGAACTCTCGACCGAAGAATGCTACAAACTCATCGATCAAATTGCCGAGGTCAACAAGGGTTGCCTCATCGTAATCACGGGCGGCGAACCGCTCGTCCGCCCCGACATCCTCGACATTGCGCGCCATGCCGTGAAACACGGCTTTATGGTGGTCTTCGGGACCAACGGCATGCTGATCAACGACCAGATGGCGAAGAACTTGGTCGAGATCGGCGTGATGGGCATGGGCATCAGCATCGATTCGCTCGATCCCCAAAAACATAATCAGTTCCGTGGCGTCCCCGGCGCATGGGAATCCGCCCTCTCCGGCATTGAGGCCTGCAAGCGGAACGGACTGGCCTTCCAAGTGCATTTCAGCGCGCAGCCCATGAATTACCAGGAGCTGCCTGCCGTCATCGATTGGGCGCACCAGCTTGGCGCCAAGGTCCTTAATGTCTTCTTCATGGTCTGCACAGGCCGCGGCGAAGAATTGACCGACATCACCCCGGCCCAATACGAAGAAGTGCTCGGCTACCTGGTCAACTGCCAGGATAACTACAAAGGCATGCTCGTCAGAGCCCGCTGCGCCCCACACTTCAAACGGCTGGCCTACGAGAAAGATCCGAATTCTCCGATCACCAAAGCGACCGGCTATATGGGCGGCGGTTGTCTCGCCGGCACCAACTACGCGCGTGTCACTCCGAACGGCGAATTGACCCCTTGTCCCTACATGCCCCTGTCAGCCGGGAACATCCGCGAGACCAGCTTCGCCGACCTCTGGGAAAAGTCCGACGTCTTCAACTCCTTCCGCTACCCGCAACTCAAAGGCAAATGCGGTGATTGCGAATACACCGACATCTGTGGCGGCTGCCGAGCACGTCCCTACGTCGATCACGGAGACTGGCTGGACGAAGATGAATGGTGTCTCTACACGCCGAAGGGCGGCGAGAAGATCAAAGTCGCCTTCAATACGCCTGAAGAGGGCGATATCGCCTGGGATACGGACTCGGAGTCACGGCTGAACAAGATCCCCTACTTCTTGCGAGCCATGGTGAAAAAAGGCGTCGAAAAGCACGCGCGCGAGAATAGCATCCCCCTGATTACCATTGAGCTGATGGAAGAACTTCGCAAGAAACGATTCGGCAACGACGCGCCGATGTTCCGGCCTTAGCGTGAGACGTAAAACGTGAAACGCAAGAAGCTTAAAGCTTCGAATTCGCGCCCGACCTTTCACCATTCACCTTTCACGCTTCACGAGTCTAAAAAATGGACGCTCTGCAAAGCATCTTCACAGATCTCAATACGCTGATCCCGATCATCAATCATTGGTTTCACTTGTTGTCGGCGGTCATCTGGATCGGCGGGCTCGCCTTCCTCGTCATGGCCGTAACCCCTGGGCTGAAGAAAGCGGTCGCCAAGGAACAGATTAAACCGATCACCGATGTCTTCTATCAGCATTACAAAAAAGTCGCGGGCGTCCTGCTCGTCGTCCTGCTCTTTACCGGCGGTGTCAACTTCCACTACGTCAATCAGGTCATCACCTCGCAAACCGGCAGCGGAATCCAGCACCATGCGAAATACCTGACCGTCTTCTTCATCAAGCTATTTCTCGTGCTCGGCCTGCTGACCCTCTTCCTCTATACCGTGCTCTTCAAATCAGACGAAGCAGAAGAAGGCGAAGAAACATCCTACGAAGTGATCCCCTTTCAACGGGCTGCGCTTTGGATCGGCTTCTTCATCCTTCTCTGTGCCGCAGCAATGAAACATCTGCATCAATAGGTCTCGCTCCATCTCCTGCTCCATCCCGTGTGCACAGTTCGCACCCCCCTACGCCTGTATCTCCAAGGATAACGGCGTGCCTAATCAGATACGCCTTGCTCCATAAACTCATCTCTCCCGCTTACTTACCGAAGCAAAATTACTCAACAGGTTACATCTCAAGGCCTGAGTATTTTCAGTGGGAAAACTCTGGTATAGGGGTTGCTGTATCGCTGTAGCCCTCCCATCGCCAACCGTGAGAGGAGCCAGGTCCATGGTCAGACGCTGGAGGAAGATGCTTGGCAAAGCAAAATGCCGGTGGGTCCCCCCTCAACAAGTGATTGCCTGTCACGCTGGCGGGACCACCTCCGAATTGTGCCCATCCGGAGCCCTCCCACCGCCACGCGCTTCTGCCATCAGGGCCGCGTTGCTCCTCAGCGGCGCGGCCCTTCAGCCTGACAAGGGGCTCCCGAACTGCGAATCATTAACACCGTATAGACAAACGGGCCGACTCATTCACACATAAACTTGCGAGGGACAAAATGTCGCTAACCCACCAGACCAGTTCACGCAACTTGCCCAAGGAACAACCTGTCAGGCCGACGAACCAGACGACCAGGGCGAGTGCGGCTGAAATACCGCCGCCGCGAATGGTCCGGCTGACCGTCAGCCTCCCAGGCGAACTCGTCGATCGTCTACGCAATGCCGTGTATTGGAGTCCTGGATTGACGCTCGCCTGGCTGATTGCCAAATCGCTACGAACATCCCTGGCGGAAATGGAGTCCTTGCGACAGGGGCCCTTCCCGCAACGAACGACCGCACTCCGCGCGGGGCGTCCTCGATTGGTCGGTCAGATCATGAGCCTGCCCATTCGGGCCAGCCTCACGGGCAATGGAGCAACCAGACCGGCTGAGATCCAGACGAAATCCAGACTGGAATCGCAACCGTCCATTAAGTGATATGGAGGGACTCGATATTTCTTGCGTTGAACAAAATACGCGCTGTCATGCCTCTTGAGCTTTAAGCCAAGAATCTCCAGGACGCACAATTCCTAGAAGAGAGGCAAATGAACATCCAGACTGGCCGTCCGGCCATCCTCCTCGTCGATGACGATCCAGACATTTTGACTGCGCTACGTGACCTTCTTGAACATGATGGATTTCTCGTGACCGGAGTGTCAACGTGCCGCGATGCACTGGCCCAGGTAAAAACAGTCGAGTTTGCCGCAGCCTTGCTCGATATTGGACTGCCAGATGGAGATGGACTCTCCGTACTTGAGACCATCCAGACTCTCGCCCCCTCCCTCCCCGTGATTATTCTCACCGCTTTTACCTCGCAGGACTATCGAGCAATGTCCTTGTCCAAGGGCGCGTTCTCCTACCTCACCAAACCCTATAATCGCGATGAGCTGCGGGCCGTACTCTGTCGAGCCGTTGGAATGAACCGGCCTCCAGCGCCTTCCGACAACTAGCAGGAAATTAAAAATGGCGGGGCTCGAGCTGAACTCTGAGCGATCAACTCGGAACGCTGACAAGAGAATCAGCTTCCTCGTTCATCGCTCACCGTTCAGGGTTTCCTGGCTGGCGGACGTTTTCAGGATCTTGTTATGGGCGAGGTCGCTTGGGGACCGTCAGGGCCTGCTTAAAAACCGTGCGAAGGCCGAAATAGGCAAAGGAGTCTTTGAGGTTGGAGTACAGCCTCTTGAAAATCCCCATGTCCGGATTGGTCACATATTCCATCGTGAGGGCAATCCGTTCCTCTCCCTCGCCGAGTGGAGTCACCGCATGCCAAAGCTTATCTCCGTTGAAGATCACAAGATCGCCAGGATGAGTAATCAGCTCAAGATGCTTGGGTGATTTGACCGGATCATCTTTAAAGAGCTCGCAGACCAATTTGCATTGCGTCGAATGATCGACCAGCCCCATCAATATGGTATAGCGAGACCCCTTGTAGTAGGAGGTATCGTAATGAAACCCGATATGGTCACCAGGCTCCGTGTAGTAATAGAGCGCGCAGGAATGGGGATCGTTCTCCGGGCATAGACTCAGCTTGTTCTTCACCAGACGGCTCAAGAGCTCGATGAAGGCTTCGGAGCGATAGAGATCGAGAAACCGCGGGGCCTTCTCTATCACCGTGTAATAGCTCACGCTCCCGCCTTTTTTGTGACCGGGGATGTAATTGCGATTCAGCTCGCCCTTCACCCCCTGCGCCTGCGGAACGAGATACTCTTCCACTACCGACCGGGGAAGAAACTGCGGAATGAACAGAAACTCATTCTGGTCCCAATACTCGGAGGAGAGCCGGTCGACATCCAACCGTTTGACTGCGTCATCGACTGCTTCAATTAAAGACATTGGATTCACCTATTCCTCACTCGTCCCGTTCACAGCCTCTGATCCATCCCGCAGGCCTTACTGGGGGACGCTGAATACGGGAGCTTTCACCACTTCCACATCGGCCGGCAACTTCAGCTCGAAGAATGCATCACCGAGCCCCACATTGGACTGGAGCGACGAAAACTCAAAACTCGCCACATTGCCGCTCATTTCATACAACGTGACCGTCCGGATGAAATAGGTCTTGGGAAACACTTCCAGCACGATCCGTTGCACCGATCGTCCCGCCTCGCCCTCCTGCGACTTCGGCAGAAGGGTGAGCAGCCTGAGTCCTCCCGCACCTCGACCATTCCCCGGTGTCGGCTCAATACGGAACGACTGCTCCAACTTCGCGGCCCCGAGCAAAAGTTCCAATGGAGCCTTCGAGGCAGCCATCTGTGTCAGCTTGCCCACCAAGACCTGCTTGTGCTCCGGCACATACACTTTGACATCATCATGATTGACGTAAATGTCCTCGATCGACGGATCGAGATAACTCCACCGCAACCGGCCAGGTTTTTTGATCGAGACCTTCCCCGAAGAGGTGATGGGCCGATCGAATCCCTCGATCCTGGTCTTCTGCGTAAAGTCCGCCTGAAGATCCTTCGTCTTTTCATAGCGCGCCTGGAGCTGCTTGACCACCTCACGCACTTCCTTCAGCGCGCCCGCATTATCCTCATCCCCAGCAGCAAGGGCCGTGGACAGCACTAGGAGGCCACAGAGAACAACATGCAGCGCCGACCAAACAGCCTTGTTCTTGAGTCTGTACAGCTTCATCGGGGATGTTCTTCCATAGCAAATCTCTTCGCATGAAACGGGCGGGGGAGCTGCCATTGCGCGCATCGAACGAGCACCGTCTCACCGTGCGCGTTCTGCGAGCACAGCAGCTCCCCTGCCTGCTTCATACCTCCTCCGCCTCTCCCACTGGCCCACGCCGCCCCACAACCTCTCTCCGCCCATCGCGGCCAGCCGCGCCCACGATGCCATCTGTCTCCATTTGCTCGATCATCCTGGCGGCGCGAGGATAGCCCACCCGCAGCCGGCGCTGAATCAACGATGCCGAGGCTTGGCCGGTGGACAGGACCAATTCTTTGGCCTGCTCGTACACTTCATCCAGCGCCTCTTCCTCTTTCGCATCTTCCTGTTTCAGCGCGATCTGCAACTCTTGATTATAGGCAGGCTTAGCCTGATCCTTCACGAACTCCACCACGCGGCGGACATCCTCATCCGAGACGAAGGACCCGTGCCCTCTCATGAGACGTCCGGTCCCCGAAGCCATATAGAGCATGTCCCCGCGGCCCAGGAGCGCCTCCGCGCCGTTGGCATCCAGAATAGTGCGTGAATCGGTCTTCGACGACACTTGAAAGGCAATGCGAGCCGGAAAATTCGCTTTGATCAAACCGGTCAGCACGTCGACCGACGGGCGCTGCGTCGCCAGCACGAGATGGATGCCGGATGCGCGGGCCATCTGCGCCAACCGCGCAATCTTGTCTTCCACTTCCTTCGGCGCCACCATCATCAAATCCGCCAGCTCATCGATCATCACGACAATATAGGGCAAGGGCTCCGGCGGAGTCTTCGGCGGCACGAACGATCCTGGACTCCCTTCTGGAAGGGCCGTCTCTCCGGCGGAAAGCCGCTCCTCTTCGGACAGAAACTGGATAGGCAATTCCGGCTGGTCAGCCTTGGCCGCCGACTCCGTCTCCAGCACACCCTGCGCCCCTGCGACCTTTCGATTGTACGCGTCGATGTTCCGCACCCCTGCCTCGGAAAGCAGCTGATAGCGCCGCTCCATTTCAGCCACGACCCAACTGAGTCCGCGCGCCGCCGACTTCGGATCGGTGATGACCGGACGTAACAGGTGCGGAATGCCGTCGTAGGTTTGAAACTCCAGTCTCTTGGGATCGATCAGCAGCAGCTTGACCTCATCGGGCCTGGCTGAAAACAGCAGACTCAGGAGCATCGTATTGAGGCCAACGCTTTTCCCTGCTCCGGTGGCGCCAGCGACCAACAAATGCGGCATCGTTTTCAAATCGGCAATCAGGGGGGCGCCGAAAATATCCTTCCCCAGAGCCAAGCTGAGCTTCGATTTGGCGCGTGAGAAGGCCTCACTCGTCACCACCTCTTTCATCGACACCATTTCGCGATAGAGGTTCGGCACCTCGATCCCGACCACCGATTTCCCAGGAACCGGCGCGACGATCCGGAGACTGACCGCCTTCAAGGCCAAGGCCAGGTCGTCGGCCAGATTCACAATGCGCGCGACTTTGGTGCCGGCCGCCGGCTCGAACTCATACATCGTCACGACCGGTCCGGGACGAACCTCTGTCACTTTCCCCGCAATGCCAAAACTCAGCAGGGCGCGCGTCAACACATCGGATTGCGCCTTGATTTCTTCCTCCGTGACACGCCCCAAGGGAGCGGAGGGATCGCTCAAGAGCAGAACCGGATCCGGCAAGGTATAGTCCCCCGCCTTCGCCTGGGAGGCAAAAGCCGGTTGGTCGAGCTCCACCTCGCTCGCCTCCACTGGTTCAGGCGTCGGTTGTCGCGACGGCTGAATGACCGGCCAATCAAATTCCTGTTCCGCTGCCGCTTCAGGCAGCGTCTCCTCAATGACCGCGCGAATGGATTTCGACGATTTCTGTTTCGCTTTCTTGGGAGACTCAGGAGCCGGCTCTTCCACCGGTCGTTCCGGAATCCAACCGCGCACCCGTGTAAACAACGCGCTGCCCCAGACTGGAAGCTTCAAGACAATCTCCGACAGAGAAATCGGTGTCGTGAAGAGCAGCGAGATCAGCAGCCCCGCCATGATCAGAATGTGGGCGCCGGTACTGGCGAAATAGGCTCGCAGGCCCTCGGCCAGCACTTGCCCGAAGAGGCCTCCCGCCATCCCGCGATAAATGAAGCCGCTTGAGAGGGTCGGCACCGCCGTGATTTCGAGATGGAGCAAACCGCTGAGAAACAGGAGTGCCGCCAGCGAGGCGCCGGCGTTCCGCAGTCGAATCGATAAATCGCTCTGGGTGAAGCAACGGACGCCCATCAGACCGAGCAGAAGAGGGAAGAGATAGGCCGCGCCGCCGATCAGCGAAAACAGTGTGGACGCAAAGAAAGCCCCGACCGATCCGATCAGATTCCTGGCAGGGGCCGAAGCGGCTGCCGCTGATTTTAATTCATGGGGCACAAAGGACACGAGGCTGAGGAGCGTGAGTAGGCTCAGCGCGATCAGGACAACTCCGATCACTTCTCGCTTGATGTGTGACGGGGGGGAGGCGGCGCGGCGGGCTTCGCCCCGCTTGGCCGAGGTGGTAACAGCCATGATCGCGATGCTAGCACAGGGAATCAGTCATTTCAAACGAAGACCGGCCAGAAAGCGCCCCCAGTAGGCTCCCGCACCGCCTCAGCCAAACGCAGCAGCCAGCCGGAGGAAGTCCTCGACCGACAGGGTCTCGGCCCGACGAGTCGGAGCAATCTCCAATCGTTGCAAGGCCTCGGCCACACGAGGCAGCTCATAGCCTTCGTCCCGCAAGGAGTTGACCAGCGTTTTCCTCCGATGCGCAAAGGCCGCCTTCACGAGCGCACGAAACACGACTTCTGCCTCCTGGCTGAGCCTCCAGTCCTCTTTCGCACGCAACAACACCACTGCCGAGGCGACCTCCGGCCTGGGGCGGAAACACTGGGCTGAGACGCGAAATGATTTCGTGATGTCGGCTGCATACTGGGCCATCACGGAGAGGACGCCATAGTCGGACCCGCCAGGCTTGGCCACCAATCGGTCGGCCACTTCGGATTGCAGCATGAGCACCATCCGGGGAAACCGGCCTCGCTGGTCGAGCAATCGAAAGAGCAGGGGGGTCGAAATGTAATAGGGCAGATTGGCGACGACGACCGTCCCCATCGGTAGATGTTCGACTGGATAGGCCAGCGCGTCCGCGCAGACCAATTCCACATTGGGAAACTCCGCCTGCCTGGTCTCAAGATAGGCATGGAGCCGTGGATCCAATTCGACCGCCGTCACATGACCCGCCGCCTGGCTCAGCGCCTCCGTCAGCACGCCGCGGCCTGGCCCGATTTCCAGCACATGGTCGCTGGGGCCCAGCTCCGCCAAGGCGACAATTTTACGCACGATGTTGGGATCGATCAGAAAATTTTGGCCGAGCCGCTTGATCGGTGGAGGAAGATCAGGAATCGACACCAGTTAATTCCCGCCGGAGGGACGAGGCGTAGCTTGCGCCAGTTGCTTCGACAGATCGACCAGGGGCGTTTTGAAATAGTCGATGAGGTCGGTAAACTCTTCCACCAGGTCGTTCGTGAACGAGGGCCCCGGTTGCAGAGAGGCAAACTTCTGCCCTTCCTTCTGGCCCAGGGACTCCGTGAGCAGCGCCACCGTCCTGGCTTTCCATTTTGCCAGTCGTTCAGCCCCTGCCACGGTATTGAGCGTCTCCATCGTATCCGTGAAAATCGCATCCAACTCTTTCAACTGCTGCTGCACCAGCACAAGCCCCCGCTTTATATCCTCTGTCATCTGGACCCCTTCTTCCGTAACGAGACGGACCTCACTGCTGATCGACCCTTGGCAAGCGTGGCGGCCAGCGTGATCGCCTCGACCAGACTGCCAGGATCTGCAATGCCTTTCCCTACGATATCAAACGCCGTCCCGTGATCGACCGAGGTGCGAATGATCGGCAACCCCACCGTCAGGTTCACGCAGGTGCCGAACGCGACCAACTTTAAGGGAATCAGCCCCTGGTCGTGATAGAGGGCCACCACCCCGTCGTAATCACCCCTGGCGGCCTTGCCAAACAGGGTATCGGCTGGCAAGGGATCGCTGGCCAGAATCCCCTTGGCCTGCGCCGCACGGGCCGCAGGAAGAATGATCCGTTCCTCTTCGTCCCCGAATAGGCCATGTTCTCCCGCATGGGGATTCAACGCCGCGACACCGACTCTCGGCTTCTTGATCCCGAACAGGTCCCTCAACGCCACATGGGCCAGCCTGATGGCTTTTTCGATCTTGGCCTGCGTAAGGAGCGAGGGCAAGTCTTTGATCGCAACATGGGTCGTCACGAACATGATCCGGAGAGGGCCCCCGACAATCATCATGCCGGAATCCTGCGTCTTGGTCAGATCTGCCAGCAGTTCCGTATGACCAGGGAAATGGCAGCCCGCCATCTTGATCGCTTCTTTATTGATCGGGGCCGTGACCATACCGTCGATACAGCCGAGCTGCGACAGCTCCACCGCTTTCTTGATGAACAATACGGAGGCAGCCCCGGTCACAGAGGCAGCGACTCCCCGCGTAAACCGCCCAAGGGGACGGTCGAGCGGATCCAGCACCGCGAGCTGATTCGACTGTGGGAACACCTCTTCGTGCCCCTCCACCCGAACCACCTCCATCTTCAGCTTCAGACTCTTCACCGTCTGCTGCATCACCGAAAAAGAGCCGATGACCAGCGGACGACATAGCCGTCGCACTTTCGTCCCGGCCAAGGCCTTCGCAATCACCTCAGGGCCGATCCCAGCCGGATCTCCCATCGTGATACCAAGGAGCGGTTTCTCTTTCGTCTTCGTACTCATCCCACATCACCCATCACGGGTCTACAGCCAGTACAGGTACAACACATACCCGATATACAGGAGTGAACTCCCGCCCAGCAGCCAGGGTCGCCAAAAGCCGCTCCATGCAGCCTGCGCCAACAAGAAGGTGCTCGCCACCACGGCCAGCACCATGGTGATCAATGCAGTTGGGGCCAGGGCCCAATCCGTGCCTAACAGACCGATTGAAACAGGGATCGTCCCCTGGAAGACCATCGCGCCTGTGACATTCCCCACCGCTAAACGATCCTTCTTCCGATAGAGCCAGAGAAAACTGTTCGACATCTCCGGCAACTCGGTCGCCAATGGCGCAACGAGCAGGGCCAGGATCAAGGGAGAAATCGATAGAGCTCCGGCAATGGTTTCTGCGGCGAGCACAAAGAGATGCGCGCCGAGTGCGAGGCCTGCCAAGCCAAGAGCCGCTTGAAGACCGATGAATCCAAACGAGGGGACAGCGGCCTTTCTGGCAAAGAACAGAGGCTCCAGCGCGCCGCCCTCGCCCCCCTCCTCATCCGCCACCTCGCTGAACTTCAGTTTGACGTAATAGAGATAGAGGCTGACCAACCCGACGGCAGCCAGGATATGCACTAGTCGAGAGGGAACAAACACACAGGCCAGCGCCACACTGTAGGCCACCACGAAAAAGGAGAGGTCGCTCGTCACATCGCGATAGTTCAGCCGGAACGCAGCAGTTCGCTTCCCCAGCCTGGCATAGGCCAGCAGCAAAATGGCCAGGATCGGAATCACCAGAGTACTCAGCATAAAAGGCGCACCGAGGATCGCCCCCAACCCCACCTCCGCTTCGGCGCGGCTGGCCCCGAAGAAAATGGCGATGATCGGAATCGACGTTTCTGGCAACGTGGTGCCGATGGCGGCCAGCACGCCGC
>CAYHQK010000057.1:0-11930 GCA_964358535.1 uncultured Nitrospira sp.
TTGGTTCGGTGAGTCGCTGGCGAGCTGTCGCGAAGATGTGCTGGAACATCGGGCGGGTTAAGAGTCCCGTGAAGGTGTTTTGCTGGCTCGGATGGTATGAGCCGATCAATGTGATGCCCCAGGGAAGCACCTTGACGATTCCATGGGAAAACTTCGGGAGCGGTGAGGGGAGTGACAGCCCCTCATCGCGACAAGCCCTCAGATAGTGATCGAAGGCAATTTTGCCCAGCGCCACCACCACCTGGGTTTTCCGCAACAGCCGCAGTTCCTCCCGCAGATAGGGGCGGCAGGCCGTGAACTCTTCCGGAGCCGGTTTATTGTCCGGCGGCGCACAGCGGACCGTCGCGCCGATGTAGCAATCCGACAGCTTCAGCCCATCGTCCCGGTGGTGCGAGGCGGCTTGATTGGCGAAGCCGAATCGATGCAAGGCGTCATACAGCCAATCTCCGCTGCGATCGCCGGTAAACATCCGTCCGGTTCGATTGCCGCCATGGGCGGCCGGCGCAAGTCCGAGCACGTAGAGGCGGGCCTGGGGGTCTCCGAATCCTGGGACCGGTTTTCCCCAATAGGTCCAGTCTTCAAACTGCTTTCGCTTTTCTGCCGCGACCGTTTTTCGGTAGGTGACGAGCCGAGGGCAGGTGGTGCAGCCGGCGATGCGATCGTTGAGAAGGGTGAGGGCGCGCATAGTCGGTGCAGTCTAGCATGAATCTGAAAGTCGATCCTGCTTGCCGGTCTTTCGCCGTGCTGATAGCATGAGGACGTAATGTTGGATCGTTCTTTCGATATATACAGGAGATAGGATTGGCATGACGACGTGGGTTCGGCGCGCACTAGTGCTCAGTGGGTTGTGGATGGCCGTCACGCTTCCGGTCCCGACGGGAGCCCAATCGCAGGCTGAACAGCCTGTGGTGAAGGAAAGTACGCCTCGTGCTGGCGTCAATGGTGAGCTCGATCGCGATCTGGTTTTGATCGATCCTCTTGATAACCCTAACGAGTCAGAGGGGCGTCTCGTCATTCTTCCTGAAATTAAGCGAGAAGGCGATCGCTACTTCCTCAGTTCGTTCAAGTTGCCCGATAAGCTGACCTTTGCCGGTAAGCCGGTCCCTCTCGATAACTGGCAGGTGCGTGAACGCATCGAGTACGAGTTCTATCAGTTCTTGGAAGATCAGGGCGAAAGCATCATCCTGGCCAAGCGCACCGGGCGTTGTTTCCCGCCAGCCGAAAAACAGCTGGCCGAGGCCGGCTTGCCGGACGACCTCAAGTACATGCTGCTGGTAGAGAGCAAGTGCGTGGCCGCCGCCTATTCAAAGGCGAAAGCCTCGGGCCCCTGGCAGTTCATCCCCTCCACGGGGAAACGCTATCGTCTCAAGAGCGACGAGGTTCGCGACGAGCGTCGCAATTTGGAAATGTCGACGGAGGCGGCGGTCAAGTATTTGCGTTACCTCAAGGACTTTGAGAAAAACGATTGGTTTATGGCCATGGCCTCGTACAATGCCGGCGAAGAACGAGTGCGTCGGCTCTTGAAGGAACAGAACATTACCGATTATTGGAAGATGCATGGGCCGCGGGAAACGATGCGCTATGTTCCGCGCATCATTGCCGCCAAGGAAATCTACTCGCAGCCGGAGAAGTACTTGGGACTCAGCAAGAAAGACCTCTACATGCCGATGGAAACCGAAACGGTTACCATTAACGTGAAAGATTCCCAGCGAGCCCTTACTTCGATTGCCGAGGAATTCGGGACCTATTTTCTGGAACTCAAGATGTTGAATCCTGAGTTCAAAAAGGATGCGCTCCCTCGCGGGGTCTATCAGATGCGAGTTCCGCGGCAAAGCTGTCCGACTCGGTGCTTCAAACAGGAGAAGACTCCCTAGCACGCAAGATGCTGAAAAAGTTCGCCAGCATCGTTCTCGCATCGTTCAGACCCTCAACGTTGTCGGAGATCGGAAGCACTGAAGGGGATTTTTCGTTCGCCAAGGCCCATGAAAATGGCGAACGGATCGCATAAAGTGAGGTTTGTACCTCCTCGGGCCTTCACTCGCTGCGGCCTTGCTGGACAAACTTTTTGAGCATCTTGTGAAGTCGTGTCCCGCTAGTCCATGATAAACGCGATGCAGATTCCTTCCTCTCCTATCAAGCCACTGCTGAAAAAAATACTCAGTCGAGGACTGGACGCGGTCGACGCCCATGCGGCGGTCGGCCGCGCTATTTCCCGGGACGGAGCGGTTCTCACCATCGGCCGTCGCCGGTATGATCTGAACAACTATGAACGGGTGGTCGTGGTCGGAGCCGGAAAGGCCACGGCTTCGATGGCCCTGGCGGTGGAACAGAGGCTGGGTCATTGGTTGCACAGCGGGTTTGTCGTCGTGAAGCAGGGCCATGGCCTGCCTATGAAACGGATCCTCGTGGCGGAAGCAGGCCACCCGGTTCCCGACCGGTCCGGCCAACGTGCGGCAGCCAAGCTCTGTGCCATGGTGTCAGCACTCGGGCGTCGCGATCTCTTGATCCTGCTCCTGTCCGGCGGCGCCTCCAGTCTCTTGCCTGCCTCTGTCGCAGGGGTGACGTTAGCCGACAAGCAACGGACTACGGAAAAACTTCTGCGCTGCGGCGCGACCATCCGTGAAATCAATACCGTTCGCAAACACCTCTCGCGCATTAAAGGCGGACGTCTCGCCGAGTCGAGCAATGCCACCATGGTGACGCTGATTCTGTCCGATGTCTTGGGTGACGATCTCAGCACCATCGCATCGGGGCCGACGGTTCCAGATCCTACGACCTATCGCGACGCGATCGCGATTTTGAAACGTTATCGGATCTGGCTGACGGTTCCACAACGAGTGCGGCAGCATCTCGACCGCGGCAGGCAGGGACTCGTGAGTGAAACGCCGAAGCCAGTATCCACCCTGTTTCGTCGAGTCCATCATCACATTGTCGGGAATAACGAAGTTGCCGTGAGGGCAGTCGCCCGCGCAGCCAAGAAGGCTGGTTTTCGGACCATCCTGCATGAGGCCATAACCGGAGAGGCTCGTGGAGCGGGGAAGCGGTTCGGCTCCCTGGCGAAGACTCTGCTGCGCAAAGGCAGATCGTTGCAGAAACCCTGCTGTATCGTGGCCGGTGGCGAAACCACCGTGACCGTTACGGGAAAGGGTATGGGCGGGCGGGCGCAGGAATTCGCGACCGCCGCCGCGCTGGAAATCGCCGGTCTGGCCAAGGTGTGGGTCGTAGCGATCGGCACCGATGGGACTGATGGTCCGACCGATGCGGCTGGGGCCGTGGTCGATGGCGACACGGTGGCCCGCGCGCAGCGGCTTCAGATAAATCTCGTAGGAGCCCTGAAGCGACACAATACCTATCCGGCCTTGAAGAAGCTCGATCAGCTCATCGTCACTGGTCCCACCGGCACGAACGTGAATGATCTTTACCTCCTCCTCGTGCGGTAGGTACTATCCATTTCAATGGATCGCCCTCTCTTTCTTCCTTTGGCTGCCTGCACGCACCCGGCTCTTGTTGGAGGGAAAGCCGTTGGCTTAGCTCGCCTGTTTGCCGGAGGATTCTCCGTCCCCCCAGGGTTTTGCGTGACGACGGTAGCGTACGATCGCGCGCTCCGCTCGACGGGGTTTTCTCCGGCGGAACGATGGAGCGCAGCCCTGCATGCGTCCGGGGCAGAACGTCAGAAGATCCTTTCCCAGTGCCGCACCACCATCCAAAATTCTGACATCGCGGAGTTGACAGCTCAGATTGTTGAGCAGGCGCGGTTACTGGATCCTTCGTTGCGGAGGCTCTGGGCCGTGAGGTCGTCGGCCACGAACGAGGACGGAGTTTCTGCAAGCTTTGCCGGGATCTACCTCACGCGCCTTGGTATTCCGCCTGAGGAGATCGGTCTGGCGATGAAAGACCTCTGGCTGTCGATGTGGGATGAGCGGGTGTTGAATTATCATGCAACGTCCGGCGTGAGCGATGTTCCTGCCATGGCGGTTCTGCTCCAGCCGATGGTAGAGGCGCAAGCAGCCGGTGTGGCCTATTCCATCCATCCGATTACAGGACGGGCGACTCAGGTGGTGATCGATGCGGTGGCGGGGCTTGCGGCAGCCCTCGTGGAGGGGCGAACGACGCCGGACCAGTATGTGGTGGAGATGGACGAGAAGGGTCAGCCTATCCTGATTTGCAACAGGAGAATCGCCGATCAGACTCACGCCTTGCGGATGACCGGGCAAGGCCTTCGCGACGTGCCCTTGCCGGATGAGGCCCTGGGCCGCGCCATCTTGTCGGACGATCAACTGTTTGACTTGGCCCGCACCGCCAAGCGGATTGAACAAACGTTTGGCCATCCAGTGGACCTCGAATGGCTCTGCGACGATCGCGGCCTGTGGCTGCTTCAAGCCCGTCCCATCTCCGGTCTGTCCAGATCTCGACAGCTGACCGATGATGACTGCGAATGGTCGCGGGCTAACTTCAAAGAAACCCTGCCGGAGCTGCCGAGCCCGCTCGCGCTGTCGTTTCTCGAACAGTTCATGGAGCGCTACATCCTGACACCCTATCGGCGCTTGGGCTGCCGAATTCCAGAAGGGGTTTCATCGGTCCGCATATTTCAGGGCCGGCCCTACATCAATATGACCCTGTTCCATATGCTCATTGCACAACTGCGGGGAGATCCCTTCTTGTTGATGGAGCAGATGGGAGGGGACTCGCTTGCCAGGGTGCCGGAGGTCCGCCCGCTGGGCTGGTTGGCTTTCGCCCGCGCCGGCTTCGTGATGATGGTCGAGATGAGACGGGCGGTGCGGCATGGACCGGCCTGGTTCGCGGAGATGAAGGCGATGGCGGACGAGCATCGCGCCGAGCGGCTCAGTCCTGTCTCCTGCGAAGACCTCGCGTTGCGCCTCGATGAGATCGAGCGATGGCTTGATCGTCACGAACTGACCTTTGCCATTGCGGGAGGGGTGTCGCAGTGCTTGCAAGCGTTAGGCGGTTTGCTGCCTCGCTGGCTCGGCGAAGACTGGAGAGCCTTGTTGAACGGGGCGCTCCAGGGTCAGTCGACGGTGATCAGCGCGCAGCAGATTGTGCGGTTGGCGGAATTGGCGGACAGGGCTCGACGCGATCCTTTCGTCCTGTCCCTGTTCACCGCGGAGGAGTGGGACCCGCATGAGGTTCGGCGCCGGTTGGAGGGAACGGCGTTTCTGCGTGCCTTCAATCGCTATCTCGACGACTATGGCCACCGGGGGGTCGGCGAGTCGGACGTCCAGTCGCCCAGGTTTTCCGATCGACCGGAATTGTTGCTGGCGGTCTTGCGAACACAGATTCTCTCTCCCGCCGGCGTTACCCCTGCCGATATTTTTCAGCGGCAGACCGTGATACGGGAAGGGGCCTTGGCAGAGATCCGCGCCCGGTTCGGCTGGCGACTCCACCGGCGGGCCGTTTTTTCTTGGCTGTATCGCAGGCTCTGCCGGTTCTTCGCCCTCCGGGAGGCGAACCGGCATCATCTGATGTATTACTCGGCCGCAGTGCGCAGCCTTCTGCTGCGCCTCGGCGAGCGATTGGTCGAGCAGGGGCTCCTCTTGACGCGCGAGGATATCTTTTACCTCACGAACAATGAACGAGCTGACTTGTTAGCAGGCAGATCACGCGATTGGCTGGAACGAATCCAGGCTCGCAGGGCTGATCGAGACTTGTATGCCGCAGTCAACGTGCCTGACACGATCCGGGATTGGCGAGATGCGGTCCGTGGCCTGGGCAGGTTTTCGACTGCGGTGCCCGATGGGCTCTTGCACGGTATTCCGATCAGCGGGGGATTGGTTGAAGGGCCGGTTCGTATTGTCCGGTCGATGGAGGATTGGAGCCGCGTCAGACGAGGCGACATTCTTGTGGTCTCGGTCATCGACCCGGGCCTGGCGCCCCTGTTCGGTGTGGCAGCGGGGCTGGTCGCTGAAATGGGCGGCACGCTCTCCCATGGCGCCATCATCGCCCGCGAGTACGGATTGCCGGCCATTGCAAACGTACCGGGCCTCACTGCCAGACTCCGGGACGGTGATCGAATCAGTCTGGATGGGGAGCGAGGGGAAATCATCATCCGGGAGAAGGGAAGAGGCGCGTCTGGCGCCCTTGACCTTTCGTGATAGTTTCCGTACGCTCAGAAATTATTATTCCCTCATCGCACCACCCAACAACGGGCTTGAATATCGGTCGGCGCATGACCGGGATGGCCACCTATGATTGATGGCACGGCCTTTAGCCTCGGGGCTCTTGTCGGAAGTCTCTTCGGCGCGTTGCTCGCCGGGTTTTGGGTGGCGGCCCGCGTCCGCGCGACATGGCAGGGGCAACTGCTGACGACCGGCGAACGGGCGCAGCGGGCCGAGTCGCTGGCGGAGGAATTGCGCCGTCAATCGTTGCAAGATCGCCTCGACCTCGACCAGGTGAGGCAGAATCTTGCGGAGGCCGCCCAGGCCCGTGCCGTGGCGGAGACCCGAGCGGCGGAGGCTGCGCTCCATCTCAACGAACAAAAGACGCTGCTGGGCCAGGCGAGACTGGAATTGGCCGAGACCTTCCAGGCCCTTTCCGGCGAAGCCCTCAAACAGAACAACGAAGCCTTCCTGAATCTCGCGCGCAGCTCATTCGAAACCCTCCAAGCCGAGGCCAAGGGCGATCTCGCCCAGCGGCAACAGGCGATCGATAGTTTGGTCAAACCCCTGCAAGACTCGCTGCATCGATACGACGACCAGCTCCGGCAGTTGGAGCAGTCGCGGCAAGCGGCCTATGGAGGTCTCGATCAGCACCTCAAGCTCCTGGCTGAATCGCAGCAGAAGCTGCAGTCGGAGACCGGCAACCTCGTGAAGGCGTTGCGCGCGCCGGCCGTCCGCGGCCAATGGGGCGAGATTACGCTCAAGCGCGTGGCCGAGTTGTCCGGCATGGTGGCCCATTGCGATTTTTTTGAGCAGGAATCCATCACGGTCGATGGCAGCCGGCTCCGTCCCGACATGGTGGTTCAGTTGCCTGGTGGGCGGCAGATCATCGTGGATGCCAAGACCGTGCTGGCCGGTTATCTGGACGCGCATGAAGCGGCGACTGAAGAGCTGCGACTCGAAGGCATGCGCCGTCACGCGGCTCAAGTCCGGTCCCGCATGGACGAGTTGAGTCTGAAAGCCTACTGGAATCAATTTGCGCAGGCGCCGGAGTTTGTCGTGCTGTTCTTGCCTGGCGAACAGTTTCTGGGCGCCGCGCTGGAGCACGATCCGCGATTGATCGAAGATGGGTTTCTTCGGAGTGTGGTCCTGGCCACCCCGACGACGCTGATGGCGCTCCTTCGGGCGGTCGCCTACGGATGGCGACAGGAGAAAATGACCGAGCATGCCGAGGAGGCCGGGCGGTTGGGGAAGGATCTTTACGAGCGGATGGCCGTGTTGACGGAACATTTGAACGACGTCGGACAGGCGCTGGGGAAGAGTGTCCTGGCTTACAACAAGGCGGTCGGGTCGCTCGAAACCAGGATCTTGCCGGCGGCCCGCCGGTTCAAGGAGCTGGGCGTGTCGTCGGAGAAAGAGCTTCCCCTGTTGGACCCGATTGAGTTCGTCTCACGCAAGGCTTTGCCCTTCGAGGCTGAATAAGGAGTGTGTATGATCGACGAGCAGGCGATGGTGGATGACTTCCACCGGGCATTCGATATTGTCGTCAGTCCCGCTCCGACGGTCGTCGATGGGCGGACGCGCGAGCTCCGGGTCAAACTGATTCAGGAAGAATTCGACGAGTTGAAAGAGGCGCTGGACTCGGGAGATCTGCCGTCCATCGCCAAGGAGATGGCAGACCTCCTCTATGTCGTCTACGGCACGGCTGTGTCCTATGGCATCGATATGGATCCTGTTTTTCGGGAGGTCCATCGCTCCAATATGAGCAAAGTCGGCGGGTACAAGCGCGAAGACGGGAAATGGGTGAAGCCGGCCAGCTACTCGCCGGCTCGTATCGAACCGATTCTTGCGGAGCAGGGTTTGACGCAACGCGATGTCCCTTCCGGTTCATGAAGGAGCTGCACTGTCCCAGTTGCGGAGCCCCCTTCGTGCGCGTGGCTTTCCAGGATGGCAGGGTCGCGCGCCTCTTGGGCCGCGTGAATGTATTTTCGTTTCGCTGTCAGCTCTGCACGAATCACTTCCGGTCCTTCTCGCCCGGTGCGCGCCACGAGACGCCGGCATCCGATCGACGCCAATACACCAGATTGGCTGCCTCCATCGAGGCCCAGGTCCTCGACCGTAATCAGCCGGCTGGGACCAACCGAATCACTGAGATTTCAATGGATGGCTGTACGCTGCAGGCGACAGGGCTCTCGAAGGGGGCGGTTGTCGAATTGCTGTTGAAGCCAACGGTGGAGGAAGACACGATCCGTATTGAACGGGCGCTGGTCTGTTCCGTCCGCTCGTCCTCAACTGGGATCAAGTTTTTGAGCATCCCCCCGGAATATCACCGCCGTCTTGGCCAAGTTGTCCTCGGCCTCTTAGTCAGTCAGTGCTCCTACCTCAGCTCCCACGAGTAAGCAGGGCGATTTGCCTACGCAGCATCCAATTAAAAGTCGTTTCAAGTAAGCTGTCTTGCAGGACGCTCAAAAAGTTCGATCAGCAAGGCAGTGCGAACCGTCACTTACTTAAGGGGTGGCTGGGATGATCCCAACTGCGCGCGTCCAACGAGGGCCTTCTGAGGCCGCGCGTTGCGCGAGCACAGGGATCGTCCCAGCTACTCCGACCACCTTTCAGCGTCCTGTCAGCATATTGTCGATGAGGCGAACTGAGCCGATTCTAATCGCGCCAAGCAAGAGGACTCGGCCTTCAACCTGCTTGAGCGGCTCCAAACTTGCCGGATCACAGAGGGCGAGGTACTCGATGTGCGCCGCCGGTTCTTGCGCGACCGTTTTCTTCATGATGCGTTCGACCGTCGAGGCAGTTCTTGCCCCTTCCTCAATCGCTTGGCGTCCAGCCTGGAATGCGCGGTAGAGGATGGTGGCGGCGCGTCGGTCATCGGGGGAGAGGTACCGGTTGCGGGAACTCATCGCGAGTCCGTCCTTCTCCCGTATCGTGGGCCGGACGTCGATGGTCACTCCCATATTGAGATCGGCAACGAGCCGCTTCACTAGCGCTGCCTGTTGGTAATCTTTCTGGCCGAACAGGGCCAGATGGGGCCGCACAATCCCGAAGAGTTTCGTCACGACTGTGGCGACACCGGCGAAGTGATGGGGCCTGGCTTCTCCTTCCCATCGCTGCGCAATCTCCGGAACCGTCACGACGGTTTGAAAGCCTGTGGGATACATGCTGTGGGCCGTCGGTTCAAAACAGACATCTACCCCTTCCTCCCGGCACAGAGCACGATCGTGGGTAATCGGACGAGGATACTTGGTCAAGTCTTCGGTCGGGCCGAACTGGGTCGGGTTCACGAAGATGCTCACGACGAGCGCATCGCATCGCAGTCGCGCAGCGCGGATGAGGGAGCGATGGCCGTCATGCAGCGCGCCCATCGTGGGGACGAAACCGATAGTAACGCCTTCCTTGCGGAGTCGTTCGCTCCAGGCGGCCATGGATCGTGGGGTGCGAAGAATCTTCATGAGCCTGGGGACTGGCTGCAAGCAGGGCGTGAGCCATAGCGGGTCGAGGGTTGGGGAAAGAGGAGACGGACTTCCGGCTGTTTCCCCGCCTCGACGAGCAGCTGGCTGACCGTGCGCTGAAGTGAGGGATGCAGGAGCAGCGGATCGAGCTCGTTCAACGGCATGAGGACGAACCGGCGTTGGTGCATGCGAGGATGCGGCACCACGAGATCCGGTTCGTCGATGATCCGTTGGCCATAGAACAAAATGTCCAGATCGATGGTCCTGGGGCCTGATCGGTTGTCCTCATCCCGGCCGAGCGAGCGCTCGATCTCTCGCAGGATGGCCAAGAGGCTGTTCGGCGTGATATCCGTCTCAAGCTGCACGACGCCGTTCAAGAACCATCCGTCCCCCGGTTGGGCATGGTCGTTCACTGGCTCTGTTTCATAGAGCAGCGACACGCCCAGGACTTGGGAGTGAGGCAAGAGGCTCAGCAATGTCACGGCCCGATCGCAGAAATCGAGCCGATCGCCGACATTCGAGCCAAACCCGATGAGCACCGTCTCGCGTCCCATCTTTTCTTACTCTCTCCTGAAGGATGATCGTGGTGCACGGTGAGACGAGGTGCCGGGGCGAGAAGCGACTGCGCGCGTCGAACGAGCACATTCTGATCGTGCGCGTTCCGCGAGCAAGCCCTCGCCTCGGCATCTCGTCCCCAGTCTAAAATCCTACTTTTCTAATCCTCTCCACTGCCTCCGCCAATCGTTCTTTCGTCGTGCAGACGGTCATCCGGATATAGCCTTCGCCCGGCGCCCCGAAGCCGTTGCCAGGCGTCGTGACGATTCCCGCTTTCTCCAGTAAGTGAGCCGTGAAGGAAGCGGAGCTGTAGCCCTTCGGTACCGTGACCCAGATGTAGAAGGCGGCCGGAGGCGGATCGACCTCCAGTCCGAGTTGCTTGAGGCCCGGCACCAAGGTGTCGCGCCGTTCTTGATAGATCTTTCGCAGCTCGTCGGTCACGGAGTCATCCAGGCTGAGCGCGGTGATCCCGGCTTCCTGAATGGCCTGAAAACAGCCTGAGTCCAGCTGGCTCTTCACCTTACCCAGCGCAGCCAAGACATCCTTGTTGCCGACGACGAACCCGAGACGCCAGCCCGTCATGTTGTAGGTCTTGGAGAGCGAATGGAACTCCACCCCGACGTCCTTCGCCCCGTCGATTTCCATGAAGCTGACGGGAGGTTTGCCGTCGTAATAAATCTCCGAGTAGGCCGCATCGTGGCAGACGATGATCTGGTTCTCCTGCGCGAACTCCACCACTCGCTTGAAGTAGTCCTTGCTCATGATGACCGAGGTCGGGTTGTTCGGGGAGTTCAGCCACATCAACTTGGCTTTCTTCGCCACGTCCTTCGGGATCGCATCGAGATCCGGCAGGAACCCGTTGGCCTTGGTGAGTGGCATGATGTGCGAGACGCCGCCGCAGAAGCCGGTACCGACTGGATAGACCGGATAGCCCGGGCTCGGGACCAGGACGATATCGCCTGGATCGACGAACGCCAGGTGGATATGGCCGATCCCTTCCTTCGAGCCGATCAGTGTCAGCACTTCGTCGGCAGGGTTCAGCGTCACGTTGAACCGGCGCTTGTACCAGTCGGCCACGGCTGTCCGGAACGACAACATGCCTTCATAGGAGGGATATTGATGGTGTTTCGGGTTCTTGGCGGCCTGCGCCAGGCTTTCGATAATCGGGGCCGGTGTCGGCAAATCCGGATCGCCGATCCCAAGGTTGATGATATCCACGCCCTTGGCAATCGCCGCCTGTTTCATCTTGTCGATGGCGGCAAAGAGATAGGGTGGGAGGGTCTTGATTCTGGTGGCAACTTCGATCGGAAAACCGGACATGCTCACTGACTCCTTTCGTGAAACAATCGGTCGTCACATCATCAAGCTAGGGGAGTATCGGCAGACTTTCGACTTGATAATGTTCGAACGTTCGACAATAGGAGCTAAGACTACAGCAGGAATGAGGCGGCAATCAACGCCGAGCATTGAGCAGATGGCCAATCAGCCGATCGGCGACCTGATGGAGTTGCGGGAGATGGGGGAGGGCTGCCGTTCTTATTTGATGGGCCGTTAAGCGCGCCTTCGTGAGATCCGGCGCACATTCGTGGCATAACGATTCGATTCCGTGCTCTTCCATCTCCAGATGGAACAGGAGCCCATAGGCGCGAGAGCCATAGCGAAAGGCCTGCAGTGGGGCAATGTCCGACCCGGCCAAGGGGATACAGTTTTTGGGGAGGTCAAAGATTTCTCCGTGCCACTCGAAGACATCGAAAGTCTCAGGGCATGAACCGAATACTTGGTCTTGCTTGCCTTCCTCGGTCAG
>CAYHQK010000058.1:0-7663 GCA_964358535.1 uncultured Nitrospira sp.
AACAGATTTGCGACGGGGAGTCCTTGTCTGATGCGCGAGCGAATGTCCGATGCGGAGATCGGGCAGGGCGGTAGTTTGAGACAGATCAGGCCCTGCGTGCCGAGCGGCGCTGTGATTTGGGAAATTCGTTCTGCATCCAGGTCCGCCAGGGACGGGTAGGGAATCGGCGGAAGCAGTCGGACGGTGGACAGAGAACGGAACGATTGGCCTGGCCTGGAGAGGATGACGAACTGGCAGAGTTCCAGCAAGGCTTGCGGGTCACGCCAGGAGGGGAAATCCAGAAAGGCATCGAGCCCGACCAGGAAGAAGAGCTGGGTCTGCGCACCATATTCCTGTTGCAGCAGGCGCACCGTATCGATGGAGTAGGACTTGCCTGGCCGGCGGAGTTCGACATCCGAGATGGCCAGCGTTTGGTCTGAGGCGATGGCCAGACGGACCATTTCGTACCGGTCTTGGGCCGGGGCCAGGCTGGCATTGTGTTTATGGGGCGGTTGACCCGTGGGAATGAAGAGGATCCGGTCGAGTCCTAGGGCCTCGCGCGTCTGGCGCGCAATGGCCAGGTGGCCGTTGTGTATGGGGTTGAAGCTGCCGCCGAGGAGCCCCAGACGAAGAATGCCGGAATGCTGAGTGCTGGGTGCTGAAGGCTGAGAGTCAGAGTTGGTCGACATCATAATCTCAGCACTCAGTACTCAGCACTCACGTTTAGAGTATGACTAAGTTATCCCGGTGAATGACTTCTTCATACTCCTGAGGCCCGAGTTGCTGTTGGATTTCGGTTGTCTTGAGCCCTTTAATCTTTGCGAGCAGGTCGGACGAGAAGTTCACGAGCCCTTTCGCGAACTCTTTGCCATCCTGGTCGAGGCAACTGACCGCATCGCCCGCTTCGAACGGGCCGCTGGCTTCCAGGATGCCGGAGGCCAGGAGGCTCTTGCCCCGTTTCGCCAAGGCCTCGACTGCCCCTGCGTCGAGCGTCAGGGTGCCTCGGGGCCTGAGGGTGAAAGCGATCCAATGTTTGCGGCTGGTGAAGCGGCGTTCCTTCGCGAGGAAGAGGCTGCCGCCCGGGCCGCCGGCCAAAACTGTCGTGAGGAGGCCGGCTTCTTGCCCGTTCATGATCAGTGTGGCTACGCCATACTCGCTGACTTTCTTGGCAGCCCGGACTTTTGTCGCCATGCCTCCGGTCCCCTCGAAGGTGCTGGAGACGCCGGCCCGCTGTTCAATGTCTTCGGTAATGTCTTGGATCAACGGAATCAGGGTGGCAGCGGGATTTTTGCGCGGGTCTTCCGTGAACAGGCCGTCGATATCGGAGAGGATGATGAGCAGTTCCGCGTCGACCAAATGGGCGACTTCGGCCGCCAGGGTGTCGTTGTCCCCCACGCGAATCTCATCCACAGCCACCGTATCGTTTTCGTTGATAACGGGGATGACGCCGAATCCGATCAGGGCATTCAGGGTATGGCGGGCATTGAGGAAGCGCCGCCGATCGGCCAGGTCCTGGTGCGTCAGGAGGATCTGCGCCACTTTGATATCGAGCCGTTCGAAGGATTTCTCATAGGCCCACATGAGCCGGCTCTGGCCGACTGCGGCGGCCGCCTGCTTCACGGGGAGACTTTTGGGATATTCCGTCAGGCCCAGCTTCTTGATGCCGGAAACGATCGCGCCGGAGGAAACGATCAGGACTTCACGACCGCTGGACCGGAGGGCCGCGATTTCATCCGCAAGCCGATCGATCCGTTCCGGGCGCAGCCCGGTTTCTCGGGACGCAACGAGACTGCTCCCGATTTTGATGACGATGCGGGTGGCTTGCTTTAAGAGCTGATCTCGCATGGTGTGGTTCGCAGCTGCGTAACCTGTTGCCCCACATAGTTGACGAGTTCTGTCAGCCCTTCTCTCGTGGCGGCAGAGATCGCGAGGCAGGGGTAGCGATGGCGCTTACAATATTTCTGCAACTCGCGCAGGCGTGCGCCATCTCCCGCCGCATCGATTTTCGTCGCCACCACGGCAAAGGGGCGTGCGGTGATCGGCTCATCGTAGGCGGCGAGTTCCTGGCGCATGACCTCGAAGCTCTTGACCGGTTCTTCGGGGGCCCATTCCGAGACGTCGACCATGTACAACAAGAATGACGTCCGTTCGATATGCCGGAGGAACCGGAGTCCCAGTCCCTTGCCTTCATGGGCGCCTTCGATGATTCCGGGAATGTCTGCAACGGCGAAGCTGCCCTTTTCTCCCCAGCGCACGATCCCGAGATTCGGCACCAGCGTCGTGAAGGGATAGTCGGCGATCTTCGGCCTGGCCGCTGAGATGACGGAGATGAGCGTCGATTTTCCGGCATTGGGAAAGCCCACCAGTCCGACGTCGGCCAACAGTTTCAGCTCAAGTCTTAGGGATTTGACTTCGCCTTCTGTGCCGAGTTCAAACTCTGTGGGCGTGCGGTTGGTCGGAGTCGCGAAGTGGTTGTTCCCTCGTCCTCCACGCCCCCCGTGAGCTGCCACGAAGCGCTGCCCCGCCGTGACCAAGTCGGCCAATACGTCGCCGGTTTCATCGTCGTAGATGACGGTGCCGACAGGCAGAACTACCACCACATCTTCCCCGGTTCTTCCGGAGCAGTTGGCTGCGCCTCCCTGGCGACCGACTTCGGCTTCGTAGTGTTTTTGGTATCGGAGGTCGAGGAGCGTTGTCATGCGGGGCGACGCTTCGAACACGACATTGCCGCCGTGGCCTCCGTCGCCGCCGTCAGGCCCGCCGCGGGGCACGAACTTTTCGCGCCGAAAACTGCATGAGCCGTCGCCGCCACGACCGGCAGTGATGCGGATACGGACTTCATCAACGAACATCGGCGCACCGTTTCTTCAGTGTGAAGGCTGAGGGATCGTTGCCTGCGAGGAACATCCCGCTGCACGTACAGTCATGCCGGGAGTCCTCGCGGGTACGAAGCTGTGACGAGAAAAGAGGAAAGAATGCGTTAGGAAACCGCCGGCACGGAGTCAGCGTAGACGCTGATCTTCTTCCGTCCGCGGCCGCGTTCGAACTTCACGATCCCCGTGATGAGGGCGAAGAGGGTATGGTCTTTGCCGAGGCCTACGTTGAACCCGGGGAAGAATCTCGTTCCGCGCTGACGGATCAGAATGGACCCGGCCGTGACGGTCTCCCCAGCATAGGCCTTGACGCCAAGGTACTGTGGATTACTGTCGCGCCCGTTTCGTGTTGATCCGCCGCCTTTATTTGTTGCCATGACTGATCCTCGTTAAGCTGTTTCGATACCGGTAATGCGCAGCTTGGTGAAGCCCTGGCGATGGCCACGGGTCCGCCGATAGTTCTTGCGCCGTTGTTTCTTGAAGATGGTGATGGAGCGAGTCCGGTCCTGGTCGATAATCTCGGCTTTGACGATGGCCCCTTTGACCAGCGGTTGCCCGACAACCATGCCTTTTTCGCCGTGAACCAGCCTGACTTCGCCGATTTCGATCGTCCCCCCGATTTCGCCGGGAAGAGACTCCACCTGGACCAACGATCCAGTTTCCACCCGATACTGCTTGCCGCCCGTTTCAATGATTGCGTACATAAACCCCTGCCTCCGTTACAGAAGATGATTGTGTAACATAGGGGCTTGAGGCCTGTCAAGGCAAAGGCTCGTCCCCCCACGGATATTTCCCCGCCCGATTGCTCCTCTTCAGCCCTTTCCCCCTCCTTCGGGTTAACCTGTTCGTTGGCTATCTTGGGCTGATTCCTGGGCGTATGCTGCTGTTTCATTGTCACGCCACGCCTGGGATTGGAGATAAATTATGGCCGTCGCACCGAAGTCTCATCTGCCTAAGCCGAAAGGCACGCGATTTGTGCTCCGTCCCTACCGACGCATCCCGACCCAGTGCGGGCTCTATTATTTGAGCGGGGACTGTGTGGGGAAGGGTGTGGTGACGAATCTGTCCCATACAGGGATGCGTATTCAAGGTGAACATGCCGTGACGCCGGGCCTCGAACTGTCGCTCCGCTTTGAGCCGACGACCGGTGGCCCGACGATAGAAATTGAACGGGCCACGGTCCGATGGGTGAATGGCTATGATTTCGGTCTGGGCTTTGTCCGCATCAATCCGTCAGCCGCGACACATATCGCCCATATATTGAGCCAGCAGCTTCGCGCGCATCAACGGCCTGCCTAGGCGTCTTCCCTTCGCTCGTCCTTGCCCGCGGGTGTTGCCGCGCCCGTTTGCTTGACGCTTCTTCCAGCCCGCTGCTATATTCCGCTTTCGGCGCTCGCATCATTCACCGGTTCGTCTTCGTTGCTATGCTTGAACCACAAGGAAAAATTTGGATGGACGGGGCGTTCGTCAATTGGGCGGACGCACAGGTCCATGTGATGACCCATTCGCTCCATTATGGATTGGCGGCGTTTGAGGGGATTCGCTGCTACAAGGGGAAGTCCGGCTCGGCGATTTTCCGGCTGCAGGAACATGTCGATCGGCTGTTCGATTCCTCCCATATCGGGATGATGCAGCTGCCCTTCGACAGGAAGCAGGTCGCTGAGGCCATCGTGGAGACCGTCAAGATCAATAAGCTGGAGGCCTGCTATATCCGTCCGCTCGTCTACATCGGGCATGGGGCGATGGGGGTCTATCCGGGGGACAATCCGATCAAGCTGGCCATCGCGGCCTGGACCTGGGGCGCCTATCTCGGGGACGATGCCCTGGCGAACGGGATGAGGGCCCGCGTGTCGTCCTTTACCCGCCATCACGTCAACGTGTCGATGACGAGGGGGAAGATCTCCGGCTACTATGTGAACTCGATTCTCGCGAAGCGGGAAGCGAAAATCGACGGGTATGATGAAGCCATTCTTCTCGATACCGAGGGGTACGTGTCCGAAGGGACGGGGGAGAACATCTTCATCGTGCGGAAAGGGCGGATCAAGACCACGCCGCTCACCTCGATCCTCGACGGCATCACCAGAAGCTCCGTTATCGACCTGGCGCGGGAGCAGGGGCTCACCGTGGCCGAGGAGCGATTCACACGCGATGATATGTATATCGCCGATGAAGTGTTCGTGACCGGGACGGCGGCCGAGCTGACGCCGGTGCGGGAGATCGATAATCGCCGCATTGGAACCGGGAAGCCAGGTCCCATCACCCAAGCGCTGCAAAAGAAGTTCTTTGCCATCGTGCGCGGGGAGGATCCTTCCCACGCAGCCTGGCTCACCCGCATTTAGTACGACGCGAAACGAGTTCTGTCCTCACCATCCGTCTCCACGCGGCACTCTTGATATCCGTGAAGCGTCGTTCGTATCTCGTGAGGGATACGGGCGTATAGCTGGAACAAAGACACCCCTCTTCATTCCTGCCCATATGCTATGAGCTATACGCCATATGCTATTTTTTTGGCGAGATACGAACGACGCTTCACGAACGACGAGAATGGACCTTTTCAGCGTCCGCTTAATGAGCGGGGGCCGCGTCGGCAGCAGCTGGAGCTGCCGGAGCCGGGGCTGGGGTTGCCGGAGCGGTCTGAGAGGTCTCTTTCTTCTTGAGATCGATGACCGTGGAGGAGAAGGTTCGCTCTTTGGCCATGATAGCGAGGCTGAAGGATGTCAGCATAAAGATGGCGGCGACGGCGACCGTGAACTTGCTCAAGAAGTTGGCTGGGCCACGGCTTCCGAAGACGGTCTGGCTGGAGCCGCCGAACGATGCGCCGATCTCAGCGCCCTTGCCGGACTGCAAGAGGATCGCGCCGATCATGAGAAAACAGATGAATACATGGATGACGATGAGCAACGTATACATGGCACTCCGATCAGTTAAGCACGTCGTGTCTGAGCAATGCGCACGATTGTAGCAAAGGAATCGGGATTGAGACAAGCCCCGCCCACTAATGCCCCATCGATCGTCTCCGAGGCGAGCAGCGACTCAGCATTCTGAGGCGTGACGCTTCCCCCGTAGAGAATTTTCATGGCCGCGGCAGTTGTGCTGTTCCAACCTGTTTCTACGAACGAGCGGATGGACCGATGGACTGCCACGGCCTGCTCCGTGGTGGCGGCCCGTCCTGTGCCGATGGCCCAGACTGGCTCGTAGGCGATGGTGACGGTCGCGAGGTCCTGCTGGCTCAACCCTGCCAAGCTGCCGTTTAACTGAGCCGTGACGACCGATTCCGTCTTGCCCGCCTCCCGTTCAGCCAGGGATTCTCCCACGCAGAGGATCGGGGAGAGTCCCTGCGCCAGGGCTGCCCGGACTTTCTTCTGAATCGTCTCGTCCCGTTCGCCGAAGAGCGTGCGGCGCTCCGAATGGCCGACGATCACATAGCGACAGCCCAGCTCGCGCAACATCGAAGCGGAGACTTCCCCGGTGAAGGCTCCCTGCTGTTCCCAATGGAGGTTCTGGGCGCCGAGGCTGATCCAGGAGGAGGGACCGAGGGCCTTACTGGCCGATTCAAGGGCTGTAAAGGGCGGAGCCAGGACCACGTCGGCGTTGGGGGATGCTGGCAGCCGTTCCAGGAGGTCGCGAATGAAGGATGCGGCCTCCGAGGCCGTCTTGTTCATCTTCCAGTTGCCGACGATGAGAGGCTTGCGCACAGATTTCTCGATATGGATGGTGTCGCGGGCGTGAACTAGTGACGAGGCGATTGCTCGACTCGATCCGGGAGGGCGGTCAAGCCCGGAAGTTGTTTGCCTTCGAGCAACTCCAACGCGGCGCCGCCGCCGGTCGAGATGAACGACATATTCTCCGATTCACCGGCTCGATGGACGGCTAAGGCCGTTTCGCCTCCGCCGACGATCGTAAGGGCATAGGCATTGGCCACCGTGTGAGCCATGGCGAGGGTCCCTCTGGCATAGGCATCAATTTCAAAGACGCCCATCGGTCCGTTCCAGAGGATCGTCTTCGCGTTCTGGACCGCTTCGTTGAACAGTTTGACGGAAGCAGGGCCGATGTCGAGGGCATACCAGCCTTTGGGGATCTCCTGGACCGGGACGATCTTCGACTCCGCCCCAAGTTCGCGGCTGGCCGCGACGACACAATCGACCGGCAGATAGAACTTCACGCCGCGGGACAGGGCATGCTCCTCGATGCCTTTGGCGAAGTCCAGCATGTCGTTTTCGACCAGGGAGTTGCCGATTTCCATCCCCTTTGCCTTGAGGAAGGTAAAGGCCATGCCGCCGCCGATAATGACTTTGTCGACGCGCTTGCCCAGATTCTCGATGACGCCGATCTTGCCGGATACTTTCGCCCCGCCGAGAATGGCGACAAAGGGCCGGACGGGGTTTTCGACGGCTCCCTCGAGATATTCGATTTCCTTCTTGAGGAGGAAGCCGGCGGCCGAGACGGGAATGAATTTGGTGATACCGACGGTGGAGGCATGGGCTCGGTGCGCGGCGCCGAAGGCGTCGTTGATATAGACGTCGCCGAGGGCCGCCAGTGCTTTCGAGAAGGCGTCGTCGTTTTGCTCTTCACCCTTATGGAACCGGAGGTTTTCGAGGAGCAGTACGTCGCCTGGCTTCATCGTGGCGACAAGCTGTTCCACCGCCGGGCCGATGCAATCAGGCGCAAAGAGAATCTCTTTGCCCAGGAGCCGCCCCAGGCGTTTGGCCACCGGGGCCAGGCTGTACTTGGGATTGAACGTTCCGTTCGGGCGTCCCAGGTGCGAACAGAGGATCACCTTGGCTCCGTCGTCCACGGCTCGATTGATGGTC
>CAYHQK010000058.1:7763-11740 GCA_964358535.1 uncultured Nitrospira sp.
TCGTACCAGGCCGTGACCTTGACCATCCGCTTGTCGATGACCATCGTGAGCGGGGCATCGAGGGTGGCCGAGTGGGGATCGCCCTTCTGGTCGATCGAGACGATCGGGTCTTCCGAATAGAGCAGAATGTTTTTCATCGGGCCGAGCGCCGCTTTGTGGAAGGCCGCGTTGACCGAGGCGACGTCGCAGTCTTTCTCGGTTTCGACGGTCAGGTCCACCAGCGAGACATTCGGCGTGGGGACGCGGATCGCGAGGCCGTCGATCTTGCCCTTGAGCTGCGGCAGCACCAAATGCAGCGCCTTGGCCGCGCCGGTGCTGGTTGGGATCATCGACATGGCGGCTGCGCGCCCGCGCCGCAGGTCTTTGTGCGGCAAATCGAGCAACTGCTGGTCGTTGGTGTAGGAATGGATCGTGGTCATGACGCCGTGTTTGATGCCGAAGTTATCCAGCAGGATTTTGGCCACGGGCGCCAGGCAGTTGGTCGTGCAGGAGGCGTTGGAGATGATGTGGTGCGTGATCGGGTTGTAGGCCTCGTCGTTGACGCCCAGCACGAGGGTGACATCCGGGTTGGGCGACGGGGCGGAAATAATGACGTGCTTGGCTCCGGCTGCGAGGTGCTTCCCTGCGCCTTCGCGGTCGGTGAAGCGCCCAGTCGATTCGACGACGATGTCGATCTCCAGATCCTTCCAGGGCAGGTCTTTGGGGTCCTTCATCGCGAGCACTTTAATGGCCTTGCCGTCGACGAGGATCTGGTCGTCTTTGGCCTCGACGCTCCAGGGCAAGGTCCCGTGCACTGAGTCGTATTTCAAGAGGTACGCGAGTGTTTTCGCATCTGTGAGGTCGTTAATGGCGACCACATGCAGCTCGGGATCACCGAGTGATGCCCGCAGGACGTTCCGTCCGATCCGTCCAAATCCATTGATACCGATCCGAGTAGCCATGGCGAGTAGTCCCTCAAGAAAAAAGGCCGGCTGAATGTACCGGCCACAATGGAGGCCGATAGTATCGACGCCTCCTGGGCCTTGTCAAGCCATAGAGGGCGGTAACTCCGCGCCGGATCACAGGAGTTTCGCTGCAGCCCGCATCGGCCGCTGACAGAACCGGCGCGAGGTGTGCGGCCTTCTGCCTTGCGTCTCTGTTGGTGGTTCGTTAGAGTTCGGCGATCTCAGTCTGCGACGTTTTTCCATGAGGTATCAGTGAATCTGTTCGAGAAGACCACGCAGGTGTTGGAGTGGCCAAGACTGCTGGAGGCCCTGGCCTGCCATGCCCGATCCACGATGGGGGCGGCGCGCTGTCGCGCCCTCGACTTGGCGACAGATTTGGAGGAGGCGCAACGGCGCCAGCAGGAAACCACGGAGATGGGACGGTTGCAAGATGCCGGCGAGGGTTTGCCGGCCTTGGCCTTCCCTGATATTCGGGATCCCCTTGCCCGGGCGAGCAAAGGGGCCTCGTTGGAGATCTTGGAGCTCCGCGATTGCGCGATCGTGCTGGAGTTGCTGGAGGAGAGCGGCCGTTTTGTGGAGCGGCATCAGCTGGTCGCTCCCGCTCTGGCATCCGTTGCGCAGCCGCTGCGGTCGGTCGAGGAGCTGCGCCCCGTGAAGGCCGCGCTGGATGAAGCGATCCACCTGGACGGTTCGATCAAGGAGTCGGCGACGCCGGAGTTGCGGCGCTTGACCCATCAGGCCCATTCGCTCAAACAGCAGATCCGGCATCAAGTGGATCAGATGCTCCACTCGCGCCGCTTCGAAGAGATTCTCCAAGAACAGTATTTCGCTCAGCGCGAAGGCCGCTATGTCATCCCGGTGAAAACCGACATGAGGGGACGGGTGCCGGGGATCGTGCATGACGTGTCGGCCAGCGGGGCCACGGTCTTTATCGAGCCGCGTGAACTGGTGGAGCTGAATAATTCGATCAAAGTGGCAGATTTAGAGATCGAGCGGGAAGTGCGGCGCATCCTTCGGGAGCTGTCTTCCCTCGTCGCAGCCCAAGCAGAGCTCATGCTGGCGGGGCTCGATGCGCTGGCTTTGCTGGACGGGATTGCCGCGCGGGCTTCGT
This sequence comes from uncultured Nitrospira sp., assembly GCA_964358535.1. Classification (GTDB taxonomy): domain Bacteria; phylum Nitrospirota; class Nitrospiria; order Nitrospirales; family Nitrospiraceae; genus Palsa-1315. Next base: position 9,819 of record CAYHQK010000058.1, read on the forward strand.
TCGGACGCCAACTCAAGGCGCATCCCGTCGGGCTCAACGATGAAGGGCGCGTGACGCTGCTGCAGGCCCGGCATCCCTTGCTCGTGTTGTCGAAAGGGCAGGTGGTGGCCAACGATATTCTGCTGGATGAGTCCATCCAGGTGCTGGTCATCTCCGGTCCCAATACGGGAGGCAAGACCGTGACCCTCAAGATCGTCGGGCTCTTTGCCCTGATGGTCCGGGCAGGCCTGCACCTGCCCTGCGACGGAGAATCGGAGATGGCCTTCTTCTCCGATGTCTATGCCGATATCGGCGATGCCCAGGACCTGGCCCGCGACCTCTCCAGCTTTTCGGCTCACATGACCCAGATGATTCAGTTGCTCGATGAAACGGAGCAGCAGCGAAGCGGCGACGAACAGACCGAACCGCGGCAATGGCTGGTCCTCCTCGATGAGCCTGTGACCTCGACCGATCCGTCAGAGGGGGCGGCCCTGGCCGAAGCCTTGCTCTGCAGGCTGGCTACGTTGGGGATGAAAGTCGTCGCGACCACCCACTACGGATCGCTGAAGGCCCTGGCTCACACGATGTCCGGCTTCGCGAACGCCAGCGTTGAATTCGACGTGGCGACTCTCTCGCCGACCTATCGGCTTTTCATGGGGGTGCCAGGCGGGTCGTCCGCGCTGGAGATTGCCGGCCGGTTGGGGATGGACCGGGCCTTGCTGGACGAGGCAAGGCGGAAGCTTCATAAAGACGAACGGGCCATGGAAACGATGTTGCACGATTTGCAAGCCACGCAACGGCAGTTGGCCGATGATCTGGCCCGCGCGGTCGAGGCCAGGAAGGAAGCGGAGCAGGCGGAACAACGAGCGAAGGCCCAACTGGCTTATCTGGAAGAGACAGAAAAGGAAGCGCAGAGGGGGCTCAAGCGAAAGCTGAGCGAACAGTTCAGCCGCGCGCGAGCCGAAGTGCAGGCAACGGTCGATACAGTCAAGGGCGAGCAGAAGTTGATCAAGGCCAAGGCGGCGAAGCAGCGATTGTTTGAACTGGAGGCGCAGACGAAAGCCGAATTGACTCCAGCCGGCACGCCCATTCCCCTTGAACAGCTGGGGGTTGGGGATCAGGTGGAGATCAGCGGGCTCGGCATGACCGGCACGCTCCTCGAAGCGCCGCAGGGGAAGAAGCGAGTGAGGGTGAAGGTGGGGGCGGGTGAACTGCTGGCCACAGTGGCGAACCTCGTGGGCCTCGCACGGGGGCAGGCGGCACAGTCGAAGCAGGCGTCAGCCCCATCGACTCCGCGCCGGTTCCAGCCAGGAGGCGGGATGGGGGTGGATGAACAGACGGTCGTGGATGTGCGAGGGAGGGCGGCGGACGAAGCGCTGGATCAAGTGGTGGCGGCGCTGGATCGCGCGACGATGGCTGCCGTGCCGTTTCTGCGCATCATCCATGGGCATGGCACGGGGAAACTCAAAGCGGCGTTGCGAGACTATTTGAAAGACTCGCCCTACGTGGCAGAGTTCCGTGCGGGAGATCGGGCAGAAGGCGGAGATGGCGTGACAATCGCGACGTTGCGCTAACAGGGGAGCGAGGGAGCAGGCAACCGTCCTTCTTGCTCGCAGAGCCCCCACGATGAAACGGTGGTCGCTCGATGCGCGCAGTGAAGGACGGTTTGCCTACTCCCTCTGGAGAAGGTGAAGAATCAGAAGACCTTCGTTGGACGCACGCAGTTGGGATCATCCCAGCCACCCCTAAGTGAAGGGTCGATCGCTGAGGCCTTGCCGGACGGCCATTTGGAGTATCCTGTGGATACTCTGGCCCCAGTACCACAAGGAAGATTCAGATGAAACGGTGGTTGCTCGAAGAGTCGCGCTACTCGACGATTGCCTGTTTTGTTTCATCCAGATGTTTTTGGAGATAGGTCATGAACGGCGTCCCGCCTGTCCCGA
>CAYHQK010000059.1:0-11637 GCA_964358535.1 uncultured Nitrospira sp.
ATGAGACGCTCGGCTTCAGCGAGCACACGCTCACGGTTCCCGGAGGAGAGGCTCGAGCCTCGATGGACGTCGAGTTGGAATTCTAGGAAGAATCTATGGCCTCTCGGTGGTTCCCTTCGCTGCTCCGCAGCAAGACAGCCTGGTCCCCTGAACAGCGGCTCATCTGGAGCCTCTCGACTGTGATCACCCTGCTCATGCTGGTGTACGGGGCCGTGCTCATCGGCAAGGAGCAGATTCGCACGCGGGAGCAGGCGGAGCGTCGCGGACTGGCTCTGGCGCGTGGATTGGTCTCCGTCGGCGGCACCGTGGTGTCCGACAATCTCTACCTGGTCCAACGGTCCTTGACCGAGGGCGTCCGTGATCCAGACATTCGACGGGTCCTGGTCCTGGATGGGCAGCACATGGTGATCGCCTCGGATCAGGTCGCCCTCATCGGCACCACATTGTCCAATGACATGTTATACAAGGCCGAGAAAAGCGGCCGTGAGTACGTGTCGGTCGGCGCCGATGAACAGGGGCAGGAACGGATGGTGGTCTTTGAGCCGGTGCGTGAAACTGAGGAACGCGATCGCGCGCCTGTATCGGGAAGCGGCCCCAAACTCACCGACCAGGCCCGTCAGCCCGCAGGCTGGATCCTCGTGGAGCTGTCGCTTGAAGAGAGCAGGACACAAGCCTATAACATGCTCACGCGGCAGCTGCTGGCGACGCTGGTGCTGCTCCTGGTTACCGTCACGGTAGTCCGCAAAACCGTCCGGCGATTGAGCGGTGCGCTGCGAACCGCAGAAGACCAGTTCCGTTCCATCGTAGAATCTGAACCGGAATGTGTCACCACCGTCAGCCTGGACGGCACCCTGCTGTCCATCAATCCGACCGGCCTGGCCCTGGTTGAGGCCCACTCAGCCGACGAAATCATTGGACAACCTGTCGTGAGCCTGATCCACCCAGACGATCGCGCGGCATTTCAACAATCCCATCACGCGATCTGCGAAGGTCAATCAGGAATCCTGTCGTTTCGGATGAGGGGGCTGCGCGGCGCGCTCCGGTGGGTGGAGGCGCATTCGGCTCCGCTGCGTAATCCTCAGCAAAACATTATCTCAGTCCTGAGCATCAACCGCGACATCACCGACCAGCGGCGAATGGAACAGGCCCTGCACGACAGCGAGAGCCAGCTTCGGCAATCTCAAAAAATGGAAGCCATGGGGAAACTTGCGGGCGGCATCGCCCATGACTTCAATAACCTCTTGACGGTGGTGATCGGGTGCTGTTCGTTGCTGCGAAATCGGCTGGACATGAACGATCTTGTTCGCAAAAATGTGGAGCGGATTCAGGCCGCAGGGGAGCGGGGCGCCCTCCTAACCCAACAGTTACTGGCTTTTAGCCGGCAGCAAGTGCTACAGCCGCAAGTCTTGAACCTGAATGAGGCGATCGCGAACATCGTTCCGATGCTCCAGCCGCTCCTGGGCGAACACATCAAGGTGCTGTCGGTCTTCACGCGGGATCTGGGATTGGTGGAAGTCGATCCTGGGCAGATGGACCAGGTGATCATGAATCTAGCCGTCAATGCCAGGGACGCCATGCCTGACGGTGGGACACTCACCCTAGAAACGGCCAACGTCGAATTGAAAGATCCGACGGCTCATTTCCGTTCCGTCATCCCAGCTGGTTGTTATGTAACGTTGACCATCACCGATACGGGCTGCGGGATGGATGCGGAGACCCAAGCCCGCATTTTCGACCCCTTCTTCACCACCAAGGAGGTCGGCAAGGGCACAGGGCTTGGCCTCTCCATGACCTATGGGATCGTCAAGCAAAGCGGAGGCGTCATCACGGTTCACAGCGAGCCGAAGCATGGAGCCACCTTTACCCTCTATCTCCCCAGAGTGAAACCGGTGGCCCCGCCGAACGAAAACGGTTCGCGCCACGGTCAGTCGGCGATGGGATCCGAAACGATTCTGCTAGTCGAAGACAATGAGATGGTTCGGCAAATCAGCCGGGAAGCGCTCCAAGAGAACGGGTATCAGGTCCTGGAAGCCTCCGGAGGCCCCGCAGCCATGAAACTCTGCCAGACCTATGAGAAGCGGATCCACTTGCTGCTGACCGATGTGGTCATGCCAGGCATGAGCGGATGGGAGCTCGCACATTCCATTCAGCCGATGCGTGACGATATAAAAGTGCTCTACATGTCCGGATATACAGACCTGGTCGAGAATCATCAGAGTGTTCTGGAGCCAGGCGTGGCGTTTCTCCAAAAGCCCTTCACGCCCAATGAGCTGACACACAAGATTCGCGAAGTGCTGGACGCGCCTTCGCCCTCGTAAAGGCAATACCCGCTAGACCTCAAAACGACAAGCTCCGATCCCGTTCCGCCACCGCCCTGATGTAGTCCGGCATGCCCTTGATGGTCGCACCAGCCACAAGGTCTGCCTCCTTCATCTGTCTCGCCACAGCGCAGGCCCCGCAGACCCAGATGGGAATGTTCGCCGCTTGTACGGCCGCCAGCAGATCTTTCAGCGGCGTCAGATTCACCCCCGTGATGTGATCGGCGCTTCCCTTGCGCCCGAGCGTCACGGATTCATTCCACAGCCAGAGCACGACATCGTGCCCTTGCTCCTTAGCGACCTTCGCAGCCATAAACGGCAACGTCGCCATCGTGGGATCATCCGTGCCCCGGCTGCCTGAAATAATGAATGTCGCCACTCTATACCTCCTTCAACTCGTCGTTCGTCAATCGCGGGCGCGAGAAGCGAGACGTGCGGGAGAAGCGGGACTATCTTCGTCACGCAAGCCCCCCCTTCCTACGGCTATTGCCTTCACGCCTGTCGCGCTTTTCTTGCACATCTCGCGCGCGTCACACATTATTTCGCAAGGCTGCGCACATAATGGATGAGCTGCCACACCTGCTCATCCGGCAACCCGGCAAAGGACATCATCCCGGTCCCAGGCGACCCGTTCTTGATGATCCAGAACAGTTGCCCGTCAGGAATGTCTTGCATCATGGCCCCGCACGTAAAGTTTCTCGGCTGCGGCACTAAGCCAGCCCCCATGAAGCCCTGCCCGTTTCCCTCTTTTCCATGGCACATGGCACAGGCAACCGGTTGCGCGTTCTGTAAAAATAGCGCTTTCCCTGCCTGCACCATGTCGGCCGACGCCGGTAGCGGGTTGGCCTTTGAGAGAAACGCTTCCGGAGCCGTCACTGTCTTGCGCGGCTGAGGGCAGACGCCGGTCGGTTTTCCGACCGAGACGGCAGCAGCCGCTTCAGGCGCGCCCTTGAAGGTCGCCTTCAGATAGGCAATCACATCGGCCACGCCCTGCTGGCCGATGGTCAAGTTCCAATAGGGCATATTCGGCGATTTGCCCATCGCGGCGCCGCCATGGTTGATGACGTTATAGAGATACTCGATCGGGAGCTTTTCGAATGGAATATTGGCATGGATCGCCGGCTTGGGATCCAATCCAGATGCCGCCGGACCGTCGCCCTTGCCGGTCGCGCCGTGGCACTGCGCACAATACTCCTTGTAGACGACCTTGCCGCGATCCACGCTGGCCATCCCGAACTCCTGGCTCGTCCAGGGCTCGTAATACTTGAAGTCCTTCACGCCTTGCACCATTAAGAACCCGATCACCGCCCGGAGCTGTGGCTCTGTGGCATCGGCCAGAAACTCACCGCTGTGCGGCGTGAAGTCTTGTGGATTCTGCCCGAAACGGAAGAGCCAATCTTTGTCGTACCGTTGTCCCGACGCAACAAGCGATGCACTCTGCGGCCCTCCGATAATCTTGCCGTTCTCTTCGATCACGTGACAGCCGAGACAGGCATGCGCCTTAAAGGCCATGCCACCAAAGGCCGCATCAAACTTACTCACCTTCGCGAGATCGAATGCGCCGACGGTGACTCGGGGATCCTTGTTGTGCTCAGCAAAGTAATCGGCAATGGCGTTAGCCTCCGACTCGGTGACCATCGGATGCTTGGACGAGACCTCGGTCAGATCCCATCGGTAACCCTTGGCATACAACGGCGCTTCCTTGCCCGTTAGCCACCGGATCAACCAGGTCCGCTTATACTTGCTGCCGGCCCAGATGAGGTCGGGCGCCTTCAGGTTGAAACGCGAATCCGGCTTACCTTCCAACCGATGACATTGCACGCACGTCTGCTGAAGAATCTCCTTCGCGCGCGACTGGTCACTACCGAACGACAATCGAGGCGATAGTCCCATCGCCGCGGCCATCACCAGGATGGCACCGACAACCATGACCCGTCTTCTTTGCATCATCATCCTCCTCGATGCCAGTCATTCAAGAGTGGTCCATCTGGTCTGTCTGGTCTATTCGGTCTATCTGGTCTATCTGGTCCAACCAAATAAACGAGACAGACTAGATAGACCGTCCCTTCTTCCCGGTCACCGTCCTACCGGAGGTGGGGGGGATTGAGTGAGATCTCCACCCCGGCAGGCACCGCAATAGATTGGTGCACGGTGCAGCCATGCGCGACTTTAAGGAGTCGCTCGCTCTGTTCGGCCGTAAGCCGATGAGGCACGTGAATCGCGAGGGTGACCTGGCCCACTCGATGCGGCTGTTCCGCCATGGTCCATTCCGCCTCGACGCTCAAGCCCTTGGTCGAAATGTGATGGCGGTCACAGTAGCGACCGACGAAATACCCGACGCAACTGGCGATGGAACCGACGAAGAGTTCGACAGGACTCATGCCGGCATCCTGCCCGCCGTCTTCGATCGGCTGATCGGTCACCACTCGATGGGCCCCGCTGGTAATGTCGTAGCGAGTCCCGCCATGGTATGCAACGGTGAGTTTCATATCGCCCTCTTCCTACATCGTCCGCGAACGACGCTTCACGCTCATACGCTAGTACGGCGCATCCACCGGTCTGCCGCCCTTCGGCCAGTCGCCAAGCTTGTCCACAAAGTCTGGGCGGGGCTGGCTGTTCACATAGGCTGCAACATCGTAGGCATCATCGTCCGACAGGGTCCACCCGACCGTGCGAGGCATATTCGACTTGATAAAGGCGGCGGCGACGCTCACCCGCGCCATGCCTGCGGCAATGCTGTAGGACTGGGGGCCCCAGACCGGCGGCGCAGCCATCGTTCCCTGCCCGTCCGATCCATGGCAGAAGGCGCATTTGTTCGCGAATATTTTCTTCCCGTTGGTGGGGTCGAGAGGACGCCCTGACTTGATGTGCTGGAGTCCCCGCCAGGGCAAAGCCGCCCCTTGCGGCACTCCATGCGAAAGCCAGGTGATATAGGCCACGACGGCCTGCAGCTTGGAACTGTCCGGAGGGAGCGCTCGTCCGTTCAGGCTCCGCTCGAAACATTCGTTGATCCGATCGGCGAGGGTGTTCACCTTCGCGTTGCGGGAGCGGTACTCAGGATAAACCGACGCAAGACCGACAAACGAAGCCGCGTTCGGATTGAGCCCGCCGTCGAGGTGGCAGTTGGTACAGTTGAGGCGATTGCCGACATAGGGCTTCGCATAGTCCTGCGTATCGACGACAATCTGATAGCCAAGCCGGATCTGTTCACCCAGCTGACTGCCAGGGATGGTTTCCGGAGAAGGTGGCGCGAACTCGACCACAGCCCTCTCGATTTGGTCAGCCCCCCGCAGCTCCTCGGTCGTGACCCGAGTACTCTCGCCGGAACAGCTCACGAGCATGGCCATCCCAAGAATAACCGACAATATCCACATCATCATACTCCCCCATTGTGCCAAGACCGTGCCACTCACACAGACAACTTGCTGGTCACGTTACCTGTGAAATCAAACGATTAACCGTCAGGTCCAAATTCTGTTGAAGCGAATGGCCACAGTGCCGACCTGCTAATTGTTGCGGGATGCCACAGAAGGAAACTGCCAAGGCACGGCCCTGTCTGAAACCGAGGCAACCAAGCGAATTTCCGTTCACTCAGCCTGAACCTCAGCCTATGAGATTCGCTTGAGGCTCAGCATGTAGCTCGTCACATCGTTCAGTTGCCTATCGTCCAACGGAAATTTTGGCATGAACGACCCGGGCGATACCGACTGAGGATCTCGAAAATGTTTCAGATGCCATTCTCGCTCAGGTCTCTTGTCGCCGACGTAGGATAGGTCGGGCCCCACCGCGCCCCCTTCACCGTGAATACGATGACAGCCGGCGCAGCCGAATTGACTAAAGAGGGCGCGCCCGCGCGCAAGAGCCGGATCCACACGCGGCACGGCATAGAGGTTCTTGAGCGAAATGCCCAGCAAGGAAAAGACCACGAGGAGAAACAACGCCCCTGAGACCAGCGCCGCAGGGCGCTTGATCGGATTGCGCACCGGATTCCTATCGATGAAGGGCCAGAAGAACAGGCCAAGCACGACGACCATCGGTAACACCCACGTCGCCAAGGGTTCCAACGGCCCATGCACATACTTCAATAACTCGTAGTAGAAGAGAAAATACCATTCCGGCACCGGCACAAAACTCGTGTCAGATGGGTTGGCCTTGTCGGTCAAGGGGAAGGGGACCAGCAGCGCAAGGCTCGACAGGATGACAAATACCGCCAGCATGACCACCGCATCCATGTAGACCTGCCGCGGATAGAACGTCTCGCGGCTGAGTGACGCCCGCTCATCCGTCCAGGGCCCGGCCGGCCCCACGCGCCGCAGGATGAAGAGATGCGCGGCAATCAAGGCGATCAGCAGAGCCGGCAGGAACAAGACATGGACGGCAAAAAAACGGGACAAGGTGAGCGCCCCAAGCAACTCCCCGCCCCGCATCACCTTCATCAGGAACTCTCCGACCAACGGAACGGTGCCCACCATATTGAGCCCGATCTGCGTCGCCCAGTAGGCCGTCTGGTCCCACGGCAACAGATAGCCGGTGAAGGCGAACGCCATCACGATGAGAAAGAGCACCACACCGACCATCCACATCACTTCGCGGGGCGGCTTATAGGCTCCATACAGAAATGTCTGCAGCATATGCAGCCCGATCGCGACCACCATCCCTGACGCGCCCCAATGGTGGAGCCCGCGCACAAACGCGCCGAACGTGACCTGTTCCTCAATGAACTGGATGCTGTCGTAGGCATGGTCCGGCGTCGGCGCATAATAGACCGCGAGGAACATGCCGGTGATGGCCTGGAGCAGAAAGAGAAAGAGCGTAGCCGAGCCAAACACATAGATCCAGCTGGCGCCGCCGGGGATCGGCTCGTCGAGCAGGGTCCGTTCGACCGACTTGAGGTTCAAGCGGCGGTCGAGCCATGCATAGAGGGTGCGTCGCATCATTTCGGCTGCCCCTTCGTCGCGCACGCTTCGTCGTACAACTCGACTCGATTCCGCCCCCGGCGCTTGGCGTGATACATCGCTTGATCCGCTCGCGCAATGAGCGTCTCGACTTGGTCAATATCCGGAGATAACATCACCACCCCGATGCTGACCGTCACCGCAGTGGCCTGCTGCTCCCACACGAACTGATCCTGTGCGATTTTCAGCCTGATGCGTTCGGCAATCTGCAGCGCTCCGGCCTGCGCGCACTCCACCAACCCGATCAGAAACTCCTCACCGCCATAGCGGCCGATGATGTCAGGCGGACGGATGATTCCCCTGGCCAGCTGCACCACGTGGAGCAGCACATGATCGCCAAACACATGCCCGTGCCGATCATTGATTTTCTTGAAATGGTCCACATCGAGAAACAGCAGTGCGAACGGGTGCCCGTACCGCCGGCTCCTGTGAAATTCCAACGCCAGCGCCTCCATAAGCGCGCGCCGGTTGTTCACAGGCGTGAGCGAGTCCTGCCTGGAGAGGTCTTCAAGCTGCCGGTGGGTACCCTTCAATTGCCCCAGACTGGCTTCCAACCGTTGCGTCGTCGCTCGATAGTAGGTCTCCACCACAAAGATCTCGTCGAGGGTAAAGATCCTGTTCAACGTGAGGATCAGCGAGGAGAGCCTGAGCACGTCTTCCGGATAACGAGCGGTCAGCCGTTGCACAATCAATTCGAAGAGCTTGTTGTAGGCGCCCAAGTACCATTTCTGCTTCAGCCCGACCCGTTCATGCGTCAATCCAACGCGCAGCCGCCCCTCCGCGTACTCTACCCCGTCGGCGGATTGCCCAAGGCTGAGCAAGTACCGGCGCTGCGCCCACTTGAGTCGGTCCACAAGCTTCCGGTCTGACAGGATCTCGCGCAGTTCCTCGAATTGCAGGAGATGGCCGTAGAATTCCCCGGTCAGCTCGTCGATATGGGAGGCAATCACGTCATGGATCTCAACGAGATTTTGCGCGTCTAGCTCGCCAAATGAAAGAAACGCCCGCCTGGTCTGCAGCTCCGCTGCAGTGATCTGCAGTTGATCGCATAAGCTTCTCGTCACCGGCATATCGCCTGGTTCAGCCATGCAGCCTTTCAGAGGCTTGACCTCTGTTACAGTTCAACGATGTCCTTCCGTCCGGACTTGAACTCTTTGTACATGACGAGCAGGCGGCCCGCTTCGATTTTCGTCGGCAAACGGTCCAAGGCACGGGGAGCCGGGCCAGCCAAGACCTCTCCTGTCACATCATAGACGCTTCCATGGCAGGGACACTTGAACTGCCGGTCCGTCGTATCCCAGTGATAGCCGCAGCCCAGATGTGTGCAGAGCGGCGCGAACACGGTGACAGCTCCGTCTGGCTGTTTCACCGCCCAGACTGCCTTCTGGGTCTTGGCCTCCATGTACCCGTCTCTGGCGATCGTCACATACTCAAGCTGGGTCGGCTCTCCCTCCGGCAAGGCATCGAGCCGACCGACCTCAACCCACGATTGGACCCGGCGTTTCAACGCTGGCGAGATCACATAGCCGGCCAAGGGAATCGCGAGCCCGAGCCCGACCAGCCCTGCCGCAACCCTCGTCACCCAGCGAAAAAACGTTCGTCTCGGACCGACAGGCGTATAAAATCCCCCCTCTGCAGGAATTCCAGATTGCTCACTCACCATATTCCCCCGTTGATCTTCCAGAGATTGTGGCCAATGAGGATCACCGCGACTGCCCAGGCGACGACGGCGAAGGCTCTGGTTAGGAGCATGGGGGAGAGGGAGCGACTGACCTGTCTGCCTGCCAGCATTCCGATAACGGAGCCGGCGATCAGGAACGAGAGGAGGCGCAGATCCGGCGGGGCCAGACGGGCATGCGCAACGAATCCCGCCAGCGCAATGAGCGTGATGATCAGCAGCGAAGTCCCCACCGCCACTCGCATCGGAAATCCGAGTAGCAGGGTCAGTGCCGGCACAATCATAAACCCTCCTCCGACCCCGAAGAATCCGGTCAACAGGCCAACCACCATGCCGACCCCGCTCACTTTCAACCAACAAGTCCGGGGAAACAAATCCGTGCAGATGCTACGCTCCTGAGGATCGTCCCGCAAGGTCGTCCGCCACCACATCTGTCCGGCTGCCACGATCATCAAGACGCCGAAGAGGAGAAGCGTGATTTCCTCTCGCACAAGCCGGTGGCCTGCAACTCCCATCCATCCGCCGATCATGCCGGTGCCGCTCAGCAACAAAGCCGCCTTCACCTTGACGAGGCCCGCCTGGAAAGATTCGATGGCACCGACGCAAGCGGCAGCGGCTACGAGTGCGAGTGACAGGCTCGCGGCTTCCTGCACGCTCGTCCCGAGGACATAGACCAGAAGTGGAATCGCGATCAGCGATCCGCCGCTTCCCGTGATCCCCAACGAAAGACCGACCAAGCCCCCCCGCCACGACGGCGAGGATCGACGACTCGCCGCCCGTCATGCGGCTCTTCTTCTGAGGCTCACGATACTCCTACGCCACGGCTTGGGATCTGATGACAGCTTCAACGCGCTTCAAACTCTCCGGTTGACCCAGCACAATCAACTTGTCACCCTCGGCCAGCAGAACCTTGGGGCCAGGATTGAACTCGAGATGGCCGGACGTACGCTTGACCGCAATCAAAACCAGCCCACGATCCTCGGCCAATCCGCAATCACAGGGGGTCCGGCCATCGAAGCGTGAGCCCTTTTCGACGACCAACTCTTCCATCTGAAGATCCAGGTGTTCGCTCTGCGTCGCCAGTTCGAGAAAATCCATCACGGCTGGACGAATCAAGGCTTGCGCCATTTGCATCCCGCCGATGTGATAAGGCGACGACACACGGTTCGCGCCGGCTCGCATGAGCTTGTGCTCAGACCCTTCGTCGCCGGCTCGCGCCACGATGTAGAGATCCTTGTTCAGCCCCCTGGCCGTCAGCACGATGTAGAGGTTCTCCGTGTCCGTATTCACGACGGACACCACCCCTTTGGCCCGTTCAATCCCCGCCAGGATCAGAACCTCATCCTGCGTGGCATCGCCTTCCACGGCCATCAGACCTTCCCGTTGCAACGCGGCGATCACGTCAGGACTCTTGTCGATCACGACGAATGGCAGCGGTTTCGCACTGAGTTCCTTGCAGATCCGCTTCCCCATGCGTCCATATCCACACACGATGTAATGATTCCTCACTGCCTTCATCTTTCCCTCAGTCCGATACCGTCCGAAAATAACTCTCAGTTCCCCTTCTAGCAGCAGTCGGGCGATATTGCCCAACACATAGAAGAGGGTTCCCACGCCACTGATGATCAGGACGATCGTAAAGGCCCGACCGGCCTGCGACAACGGATGAATTTCCTGGTATCCGACGGTCGCAACGGTCGTGACCGTCATGTAGAAGGCATCGAAAATGGGCCAACCCTCGATCACCATGTAGCCGAGCGTCCCCAACGCGATCACGACCACTACGGCCATGATCGCCAGCACCAGATGTCGCGTAGAGTCTGGCGAACGAGACGCTCCTATCATTCGACGCGATCTTTCACTCTTTGACAATTACGCCGCACGCGATGCGGGGCCCACCCGGCGCATCCTTTGTCGGCGGGTCCGGCAGATACTTATCGTCCAACTCATGGATGATGAAGGCGCTGCCGTCCTTATCGAACAGGGTATTGAGCCCCTCCGACAGGGTCACCCGGCTCGTAATCGTGTACAAGGACCCTTTGCGGTCATCGTTCACGGAGAGGTTTTGGAGATCGCCGAGATGGTAGGGATGGTTCCCTAACCCGGGCGTGACGTTCGCCTCCGGATTCATTGCCGGATCCACATTCCCGTCATAGTGCCCCTTGGCCGCCGAGAAGGGCTCGCAGTTGCCGATCTCGTGAATGTGGATCGCATGACGTCCCGGTTTTAACTTGCTTTCCGGCGTGCCGTCGAGCTTCAACTTGATCCTAACGCGCCCTTCATACTCCTCATAGAGATACGCCTCTCCTGTAATACCGGGACCGGCGATGAGCGCCCTCGCATGCAAGATCTTCTCGTGCTTGCCCGTGTGATAGGACGAGCAACCGGCAAGCGATACGAGCGCTGACGCCACGAGTGCGGTTCCCATCAGTAAACGGTTCATACATCCTCCTTGATGATTCGATTCTCAGACCAGACGGCAGCCCTTATTGGGCGCAGCGCGCGAAGATCTGCTCGCAATGGTTCTCGGCCCCCAACCATTCGGGCACCGACTCATATCGCACATCGGTCACTCGACCTTCCTTGAGGATGACGGTCGCCCGACAACTATGCGGCACACTCCGCGCACCACTCGACTTCGCGCCAGGGATGGAGAGTTCAACGAGCTCGGCCTCCTCCTGATAGA
>CAYHQK010000060.1:0-11404 GCA_964358535.1 uncultured Nitrospira sp.
CGTTGTGCTGAAGGTCTTCGGACCCGGGTTCAACTCCCGGCGCCTCCACCAAACCGTACTTGCGCGATCCCGCGCAGGTTGTTCTTCTGTACCGGCGCTTCTTTGACGAGCGATCGTCATTGCAGGCGCCGGATCAAACCCTCTTCTCTCTTTATTCTCGTACGACATTGTTCCCTGGCACAGGCAGGTTACTCGCGCCGAGATCTTCCCCTGGATTGTCTTCGTCATTTTCGGTACTCTCATCACATGAGACGATGGATGCCGGTTCGAACCATGATGTGCGGGATGGTGGTCGTCCTATTGTTATCGATAGGGCTGACTAGCAGTCTCTCTCTGGCGAATGAGCCTCTCCCTGTGAAGCCTGAACCGGCACCGGTTCCAGCCTCACCCAAACCACATGCGTCAGAGGCTGAATTGAAACCCACGGGGAAGGTGCATCCTCCCTCCAGTGCTGGCGCTGTGTCGAAGCCAGTCGTGGCTCTTCAGTCTCCTGCCGAGATCACCGGGAAAGACGGTGCTCCCATGGTGTTGGTTCCCGTCGGTGAGTTTACGATGGGGAGCGATAAGGGCGATGACGACGAGCAGCCGATCCATCGGGTCTTTCTCGACAGTTTTTATGTAGATAAGTTCGAAGTGACGAATGGCCGGTTTGCGAAGTTCGTCGAAGCGATTCAGAGTGAACCGCCCTGGGGCTTTGCGGACAAGGAGACGCCGATTGTCCGCTCGGATCGTCCGGTTCGATGGGTGAACTGGATGGAGGCGTTCGGCTATTGCCTCTGGGCCGGGAAACGATTGCCGACGGAAGCGGAATGGGAAAAAGCTGCTCGTGGCACGGACGGAAGGGTTTATCCCTGGGGGAACGATCAGCCGACTGCGGCCCATGCAGTTTTTGGCTTGAAGGAAGGGGCCGATATGGTTGCGCCTATCGGTAATCGCGATAAAGGGAAAAGCCCTTATGGCGTTCACGATCTGGCTGGCAACCTGTATGAATGGGTGATGGACTGGTACGACGAACAATTCTACACGAAAAACCCTAGCATCAATCCGCGCGGACCGGTCGAGGGCACGGCGAAGGTGCAACGGGGCGGTTCTTATATCAATAATCCCTATCGGCTCCGATCTTCCTTTCGGACAAAAGGCGATCCCACGGAACATGATCCCAACGTTGGATTTCGCTGCGCCGAAGATGCCCCCAAACTGCCGTAGTTTTCTTCTTCCACTTTTTCTTGTGGTTGCGTGATGAAGGGAAGGTCTCGCCGCTCCAAGATTAGAGGGTATGTTTTATGCTGTGTGAATTATTTCAGGAAAATTATTTTCCCCGTTGACAGGATTTTCTAATGGGCGTATGTAGAATTCATGGCCCATTCATTCACTCGACGAGGGGAACCGGACAGATCGCGCGGCTGTTAACGGGTTCCCTGCCAACTTTCTTGCGAAAGGAGGGTAGCGATGGATGATTTGACTCCACCTGATCAGGCAGGCCCGCCGACTCGAGGACGGGAAGCTGATCGTTTGCGCTAGCCGGTTCTCCACTGGCTGTGCCCTAAGGCACCACAGACATCAGAACAGCAATTTCAGTATGGAGAACTCGATGCTGGCGCTGGCACAGAGGTGCCGGTAGTGACGCTGTTCTCTGACGATCAGATATCCAGTCTTCTCGTGGTCGCGCGGGTCTTAGTTTTTCATGGGCCGCGACAATTACACAGAAACCTGGCGTCCTAAGCGCCAGACACGGGCGACCTCCCACCGTAGTGCAGGGTCGCCCGTGCCTTATCTGCCCGGGTACTTATCTGGCCTCCATTCCTATCTTCTTCTCCCTGCGATTGCCTCTCGGCTATGGTGCAGGCCTGTGTGATCGACGCCAGAGCATATAGAAAGGGATGCCGCTCAAAACCGTTGCGGCGCCGAAGAGCGATTCAGCCGGCCGTTGGAGCAGGCTATAAGTCACGATTGCAAGGGATCCCGCGATCAAGATGGCTGGCAGGAAGGGATAGAGCGGGGCTTGGTAGCGACCTGTAGTGTCTGTCTGGTTGCGGTGAAAGTAAAAAACGGTTGAGAGGGTCAGGGCCATGAAGAGGGACAGTACGAGACTGCTGTAGACGATCAGTTGCTCAAAGGTTCCGCTCAGGATAAGGAGGGAGGCCCAGGTACTTTGGAGCAGGATCGCGCGAACCGGTACGCCGCTCTCTGTATGAAGTTGGGCCAGCCAGGGGCTGATGACGCCGTCATGGGCCATTGCCCAGTAGACGCGGGGCCCGGCCCAGACCATTGCACTGACGGCCCCGGCGATGGCGAGGCAGAGCAGCGCTGCCACGAACCTTGCGCTTTCAGCGCCCCATAGGGCTGCCGCCGCTTTCTCCGCAACTGGCAGGAGCGGTTCTTGGGCTAAGCTCGTGATCGGCAGGGCATAGAGATAGACGATATTCAGCAGCAGATAGAGCCCGGCCACTGAGATTGTTCCCCCGACCATAATCTTGGGTAGCGATCGTTGCGGGTCGGCAATCTCTCCAGCGATATAGCTCGCCACATTCCAGCCCAGGTAGCTGTACATCACGAACAGGAGGGAGATGGCAGCGGCCCCGAGCGAGGGGTGCGATGCAGGGGCTGGAGTTGTGAGATGGGCCCATTGACCTGATCCGTACAACAGACCGCCAAGAATGAAGCAACAGATGGCGAGGACCTTGGTGGTCGTGAGTAACCGTTGCATACGTCCGCCTGTTCCGACTCCTCTGCAATGCACCAGCGTGACAACCCAGAGGAGGCTGAGGGCGAGTCCCCTTCCCAACCAACCGCTCTCGTCAGCGAGGGGAACGATACGCAGGGCGTAGGAGGCAAAGCTCACGGCTGATGCGGCCAGGGCTGCGCCGAATCCGATCGTGAAGGAAGTCCAGCCACTGAGAAAGGCGACCAGCGGTCCATAAGCCTCCCGCAAGTAGAGGTAATCTCCTCCTGCATGAGGCAAGGCGGCCCCCAGTTCTCCGTAGACCATGGCGCCACCGAGCGCGAAGAGTGCTCCGACGAACCACAAGAAGAGAATCAGCGTTGGATCGCCCAGGTCCCGCGCCATGAAACCCGTCGTGGTGAAGATGCCTCCACCGATGATGTTGCTCACGAGCACACAGGAGGCTGTGAACCAGCCAATCTTCTGTGTGGAGGATTTCTGTCCCGCTTCGTGGATCATGGATCGCTCATGGCATCGTGTTCCGTCCTTCCCTACCATACTGAGCGATGTCTGGGAAGCGAGGCCAATCGCTTCGTGATGGCCCGGTTTCCCCACCTTGCCCTTCCTCTCGAAGCCCCTTTAGAATACGGCTTCAGATCGATCGGCCCGCAACGGTGATTCCCCTATCAGGAGGTGGTGCCATGAGCCTTGCTGACAACACATGTATTCCCTGCCGTGGCGGTGTGCCTCCCGTCACGGTTGATGGTGCGCAGACTTTGCTGAAGGAATTGGGGCAAGGGTGGTCGCTGAACCAGGCGGGCCATCTTGAGCGTTTGTATACGTTCAAGGATTTTTCTCAGGCCTTGGCCTACGTGAATAAGATTGGCGCTGTGGCAGAAGCGGAAGGCCACCATCCGGATCTCTATCTGGCCTGGGGGAAGTGCAGGGTCGAAATCTGGACCCACAAGATCAATGGCCTGACAGAGAGCGACTTTTATCTGGCAGCCAAGGCCGACCGAGAGTTCGAGCCATTCCGAGCCGCAGCCAGCTAGTCACGAGTCTTCTATGACGTCACGAGGCAACAGATGAGTGACCAGGCCCAGGTGGCGCTCGTCAATATGCCGTTTAGCTATTCGAAGTATCCTTCGATCCAGCTGGGCACACTTTCCGCCCTGCTCAAGTCGAAGGGGACCCCCGTCGATTGCCACCATCTGAACGTGCGTTTTGCCCACAAGATCGGCGTGCCCCTTTACGAAATGATCTGCGAGAAGCGGGCGCTGTTCGGCGAATGGATTTTTTCCTACCTCCTGTTCCGCGACAATCCCAAGCGCGCTGAGTATCCCCGTCTGTTCAAGCCGGTCTTTGAGCAAGTGGCTAAGGCAAGCGGCCAGTCGGTTTCCTTCTTCGAAGACATGGCGACGAGGACTGCGCCGCAGTTCTTGACCGGATCCCTGACCTCCATCGATTGGGGTCAGTATAAAATCGTCGGGTTCACCTCGACCTTCGATCAAAACGTCGCGAGCCTGACGATGGCGAAACTCATCAAGGATCTGTATCCCGAAGTGATGATTGTGTTTGGCGGGGCAAACTACGATGGCGAGATGGGATTGGAATATTTTCGGGCCTTCCCCTTTATCGATTATGTGGTGGTGGGAGAAGGGGAAGAGGTCTTCCCGGAACTGGTTCGCTATCTCCTTGGGGGAAAGTCGGGGACTGTGCCCAATGGCGTGGCCTATCGAGAGGGAGCGGCACCCGCCTTTACTCCGAACCATTCACTCTTTTCAGATTTTGCGAAGACCGGTCCTCCGGACTACGACGATTACTACCACCTACTGGCTGAATTGGGCGAGGCGGCGCAGGGGCTTGATCGGATTCTTCTCTACGAAGGTTCGCGAGGCTGCTGGTGGGGAGAGAAACATCACTGTACGTTTTGCGGCTTGAATGCGCAGAGCATGAAGTTTCGGGCCAAGTCGTCCGAGCAGGTGGCCCGTGAGATGGCCTATCTCTCCAGCCGGTACGATACGGCGCGCTTTCGCCTGGTGGACAATATTATCGATATGAAATATGTGGAGAACCTCTTCGGCCGGTTTGCGGCGGACCATTGCGATCTCGACCTGTTCATCGAAACCAAGAGCAACTTGCAGAAGAGCCAGATTCGCACGCTTGCGGTCGGGGGCGTGAAGTGCATGCAGCCGGGGCTGGAAAGTCTGAGTGCCAATCAGTTGCAGGCGATGGACAAGGGCGTCACCCCAATGCAGAATATTATCTGCCTCAAGTGGAGCTTCTACTACCATGTCACGGTGTCCTGGAATATCCTGCTGGGGTTTCCTGGAGAAACGAACGAGGACTATCGTCGGCAGATCGACCTGCTTCCCTCGTTATTCCATCTCCAGCCGCCTGAGTCGACCGGGAAGTTCTGGCTGGAGCGGTTTAGCCCCTACTACACCAAGCCTCATGAATATGGTGTCCACATCACCGGTCCTGGGACTGCGTACGAGTATGTCTATGATGCGCGGCAGGTTGATTTAAAGAAGATCGCCTACGATTTCGAATACGAGCTGGATAATTGGCAGGTGGATCAAGAGGTCTATCAGGAATTGGTTGACCTGGTGCAGGAATGGCAGAGACTGGCCGGTTCGAGCGATCGGCCGTTTCTTTACTATTCGAAGGCGATGGACTATGTCACGGTCTACGATGGCCGGAATCCCAAGGCCCCGATCAGGATGCGCTATGATTGGCCTGCAGCATGGATTATTGAGGTCTGTAGCGAGGCAGCCAAGAGTACGGATCAGATTCGCTCTCTGCTGGCACATCGACCGGACAAGAGCGGGAGCAGCGATGAAGAAATCGATCAGGCGCTCATTGCTTTGACGGCCGCACGAATTCTCTACGAAGAGCGTGGCAAGTATTTCACGTTGGCTATTCCCGAAAACACCTACCTCTAGCAGCGCGAAATCACATCGATAGTTTGTCTGCGACGTTCCGCATCTGGACTCCGTGCGCGAGCGAGGCGCCGCCTCGGATGGCGCAGGCGACATGGACGGCTTCCGTTATTTCTTCGATATTCGACCCCTTCTCAAGGGAGGCCTGGGTGTAGGCATCAATGCAGTAAGGGCATTGGACTGCATGGGCGACGGCGAGGGCGATGAGGGATTTCTCTCGCTCCGTCAGGGCTCCTTCGGCAAAGACGGCGTTGTAGTAGGCCATAAATTTATCCCAGAGGTCTTTGTTGCCCTTGCCCATCTCGGCGAACTTGCCCAGATCGTGCGGATGGTAGTAGCTCTCCATAGACAGCTCCTTGTTCTCGCCTTCGTGCTATGCGTTGCTGGGTGGTTCCGGATCGGCTTGCGCGAGGACCTGAGAAAATTTGGTGCCGACTATAGCGGTCACCTTGGCCATGAGGTCTGTGACCTCTTGCCATTCTTGCGGGAGCAGATCCTGTTTCAGTTGGGGATGAATCGCCCATTGGGCATCGACCTGCGTTCCTTTGCGGCTCACGAGGACCCGCAGCAGTTCTACGTCCCTGTTGTGCGATTCGGCCCCTGCGGCTTGGGGAGGACTTCCGTTTGATTGTCCTGATGGAGGCGTTGAACGTGCCATGTCGCGAGTCTCCTTCCTCTTGAGCGGGAATCATACCGCATCGTCATTTGGTCTGTATATCTGCCAGTAGGCTCCTGTGGCTGGTCGAGACGGTTGGTTGCTCGGTGGGTTTGGTGCGGCGGAGACGGCGTTACCCTGGATTTACGTCTTCTCGGAGGACGTCGATCATGGCTTGATGGATGGATCCGTTACTCGCGACTAATTCTTGCCCGTAGATGGAGTGAGTGGTGCCTGTGAAGTCCGTTACCTTACCGCCAGCCTCGCGGAGAATCACGACTCCCGCCGCCATGTCCCAGGGGTTCAGTTTCACCTCCCAGAATCCATCGAAGCGGCCGGCTGCGACATAGCAGAGGTCCAGGGCCGCCGTTCCGGTTCGTCGCAATCCCTGCACCTTCAGGGCAAATCGGGCGAAGTGGTTCAAGTTATTGTTTCTGGTCTCGCGAATGTCGTAGGCAAATCCTGTGACCAGGAGCGCGCGATCGAGATGATCCGTTGAGGACACGGAAATGGGAACTCCATTCAAGTGAGCGCCATAACCGATTTGCGCGCTGAAGAGTTCGTCCCTGGTCGGGTCGTAGACCACCCCGATAATCCCTCGTCTGTCACATTCCACGCCGATGGAGACGCAGTAGGCGGGGAATCCATGGGCGAAGTTCGTCGTGCCGTCGAGCGGGTCGATGATCCATTTGTAGCGGGAGGGAGATTGCTTCGTCAGGCCCCGTTCCTCGGCCAGGACCGGATGGGTTGGGAAGGCCTTATGGATGACGTCAATGATGCGTTGCTCTGCTTGGTGGTCGGCATCGGTGACCAGGTTGATGAGCTCTTTATGTTCAATGCGAAACCCGCTGCGCGTACAGTCAGCGAGAACGGCTCCGGCCTGGCGGGCCGCGTCAATAGCGACCGCGAGGACTCTCTCGAGGGGGATGTCCAGATCATAGGGTTGGGGCATGAGAAGCTATCATAGCATGAGGTCGTGTTTCCGTATTATCACGTGAAAATGTCGTAAGGTCCGCTAAGAAGAGCCATCGGCAGCAGCTGCAGCCAAGATCGAAGAGCCTTTCTTCTCACTCTTGAGGTCCAGATCAGAGCGTTATAAGCAAGCATGGACCGACATTAAAGCCATAGTTCTATGCAAGCAACAATTATAACTTTATCTATTGACTTGCTTTGCAAGCAATGCTATAAAGCAAGCATGCTTCACCTGGGGGCAATTTCGTGGAAGAACTTACCGATATATTGGTCGGTCTTGAACAGCGTATCAGCGCTTACAAGAACCGGCTGCAAGAGCTCGAAAAGAAGCGTCGTCGTTTGGATGACGAAATCGCTACGATCAAAAAATATTTGGAGTTGGCAGAAACGCTCTATCGCGTCGAAGCTGACAAAGCCAAACTCGCCAGCCTCTCCAGTCAATTCTATTCAGATGAAAAAGGCGGTCGTCAGCGGCCGAATACAGATGTCACCGACCAGTCGAGGGAGATCCTCATGGGGCGGAGCAAGTATTCGGGGAAAAGCGTGGCGGAAGCCGCATACGAAATGCTCCGCGAGGCGAACCGCGCGATGCACGCGAAAGAGCTCGTGCAGCGATTGGTCGAGGGGGGCCTCCAGATCAAGGGGAAGACGCCGCTGACATCAGTGGCCACTTCCTTGAAGCGGGATAAGCGGTTTAAGAAAGTCGGTCCGAATACGTTTGAAGCATTGGAAGAAGCATTGATTCACGCAGTGTAGTGTGTCTGAGCCAGTCATACCTCAAAATACTCGAAGGGGGGTGAGAGTCTTGGCGACGAAGAAAGCAGCAAAGAAGAAGAAGAAGTAGTCCCCGCCTCGATTCTAGCGTCGGGAGCAAGGCCACTTGCTCCCGACGTTAAATCATATCTCACGGTTACCCGCACGCCACAAAGCATCCCGCCTCTCAGGCAAGACCCCCAGTAGATTGCGATATCAGCGGTTGAGTATTACGAGGCTTGGAGTGCCACCATCGATGCGGGTCGAGGTGTGGTCATGGCTGAACGGGGCTCAGACGCGGCAACGGTTTCGTCGGCGTTGAGCAATACCCAGCTATCGGGGTGGTTGAGAATCTGCTGAACGAGGCGCGTATGGATCGCATGGCCGGAACGCTCGGCGATGATGTGTCCGATAAAGGGAAGGCCGAGCAGCGAAAAGTCTCCGATCAGATCCAGGATCTTGTGACGGACGAATTCATTGGGGAAGCGAAGGCCTGACTCGTTGAGAATTCCGTCCTGAGAAAGGACGATGGTATTGTCCAGGTTGCCGCCCTGGCCGAGCCCGCGCGCCCACAGCGCTTCCACTTCCTGCAAGAATCCGAAGGTTCTGGCATCCGCAATTTCACGCTCAAACGCCTGGGCCGAGTGTTCGTAGGTGTAGGTCTGGGTCTGGATCAACGGGTGATTGTAGTGGATGGAATAGGTCATTTTTGTTGTCGCAGAGGGCTCGATGCGGACGCGACGGTTTCCATCAACCACTTCGAGAGGCCGGGTAATTTTCAAATAGGGCTGCCGGCGATTTTGCGCGACAATTCCTGCTGATTGAATCAAGCGAACGAAATGCGCCGAACTGCCGTCCATGACGGGCGCTTCACTCGCATTAACGTCCACGTAGACGTTGTCGATGCCGAGTCCCGCTAATGCCGCCAGAATATGCTCGATCGTCTTGACCTGAAATCCATTGCCACTGATGGCGGTGCAGAGCTCGGTAGCCACGAGATGCTCGACGGAGGCCGCGAGAGAGGCTCCGTTTGCACTGTTCCGGTTTACGAAGACTACGCCGGTATTGACCGGGGCAGGTCTGAGCGTGAGGGTAACTGGCTCTCCAGAATGGAGCCCAATCCCCGTACAAGTTACCGGATTTGCTAACGTTTGCTGAAATCGCACGCATCACCTCAATAATTCACACAGTGGTAATAGCAATTCATGTGCCAAGATATATTGACCTGATAAATATAAGTAACGCATTGATTATGCTGGATAATTAATATAAGCCAACATCATGGGTTAGTGTTGTAAAAAAAATACATATGTGTTTTGCGGGTTGAGAGCGACTTACTAGTGTGACTCTTTATCACGATAGCGATAGGCAGTCGGGATGGACCATCGATATGTGGCGTGGGCGATCGTGGGTGGTTGTCTGGAAGAGATGGCGCTCAGTCGGTCAGCAGGAACGTTCCATGCCCCAAGAACTAGGGCCTGGGATCCAACTCGATGAGTCCTTTCCTGATAGCCAGGATGGCGGCCTGCGTGCGATCGTAGACCTGGAGCTTATGAAAGATATTCCGCACATGGTTTTTGACGGTCTTCTCGCTCAGATCAAGGTTATTGGCGATTTCCTTGTTCGTCTTCCCGTCTGCGACCAAGCGGAGAACAGTGATCTCCCGTTCCGTCAGATCGTGCTCAACCCACCCTGGCTTTTTTCCCTTTTTCTGGGACATTAAAGAGAACTCCGCTAGGATCTTGCTTGCCACAGAGGGATGGATCAGCGACTCGCCTTTGTAGATCGCCCGAATGGCAGCGACGATCTGTGAGGACTCGGAATCCTTCAAGAGATAGCCGGTGGCGCCGGCGCGTACCAAATCGAAAATGTATTGTTGTTCGTCGTACATGGTCAGAGCGACGATTCCGATGTGAGGGAACTCGCGCTTGATCTGTCTGGTGGCTTCGACTCCTCCCATCCTGGGCATGCTCACATCCATCAGCACCACGTCAGGGACCAGGGTCTTCACCTTTTCGACGGCTTCCATGCCGTCCTGGGCTTCGCCCACGATCAGGATGTCGTCTTTCGTCTTGAGGATTGCGGCCAGTCCTTCGCGGACCACCCGATGATCGTCCGCAATGAGCACCTTAATCTTCTCCATCGAGTATCGTCTCCTTTTTTACGAGCGGGACGTCAACGACGATGGTCGTGCCGCGCCCTTTTTTCGATTCGATCTTGCCTTCGCCGCCTACGAGTCGAGCCCGCTCCAGGATGCCGCGAATCCCGAAGTGGTCCCATTTGTCAGGGTCGCGCAGGACGGTGTCCATGTCGAACCCCACGCCATTGTCCCCGATGGTGACCCGGAGGCGTTCAGGGTCGATGTCCAGGCCCACGGTGACCCGAGTCGCCTTCGCGTGCCGCTCCACGTTGCTGAGGGCTTCTTGCACAATGCGAAACAGGAAAATTTTGGTGCGAGGGAACAGGATCTGCTCATCGCCGGACACGCGGAATTGCGTCTTGATGTGATACTGCGTCTCGTACGAGGTGAGATAGTTCGTGAGGGCCGGGAGCAGCTCCATCTTGTCATAGTGGAGAGGACGGAGATTGAAGATGACCTGCCGCGCCTCCTGGATGGCCAGTTTGAGCTGGGCTTTGCTTTCGCGCAAGGTGGCCAGGCTGGCTTTCGGATCTTTTCGAATCAGCTGCTGGCTCAGGTCCAGCTTGAAGTTCACGCCGGCCAAACTTTGCACGAGGCCGTCGTGCATTTCGCAGGCAATGCGGGTCCGTTCCTCCGTGACCGCCACACCGGTTTCCTTGACGTAGAGTCGATAGAGCGATTGGTATTTATTCAAAGTTTTTTCGATCTCCGCCGTCGCGCGGATGCGGGCTCCGATGAGCTCCCACATGAATTTGGCGCTGGCCCCGCCGATGATCGTGACGCCCATGCGGTGAAAGTCTTGGAGCAGCAGCCAGACCTTGGCATCACCAGACACGTCGATAATGAGATCCACGCGCTCGAGATCCAGGAGTTTCCGGTAATCACGGGTCACGGGGATGCCGAGCCGCTTCGCCAGGGCGATGCCAGGAGCGTTTTTTTTGACTTCGGCCACACCCACGATTTGCACGAGCGGATCTGACGCAAAGATTTCCATCAGCGCCGTGCCGCCGCGGCCTGCGCCGATGATTGCGACATGCGTACCGCTGGGCGCTCGAGCTTTACGTGGTCGTCTGGAAGGTTTGGTCTTGGTTGTCGGCATCGTGACGCCTACTGGCTGAAAGATTGTACCATGTCGTTGACAGGCTGAGCATGGAAGGGTCGAGAGAGGACGAGGGGGGAGAGGGCTGGTCCCGCTGACTCATCGGTCTCGGCGTTGCTGGGCCAGCGTTCTCAGCTCGTCCATGAACTGGTCAATGTCTTTGAATTCGCGGTAGACCGAC
>CAYHQK010000061.1:0-11374 GCA_964358535.1 uncultured Nitrospira sp.
GCGGCTGGGTGCCGATCATGTGGCAGAGCGAATTGATCGTGAAGGTGGAGTTCAATACCATGAACATCCGGAAGAGCCCGCCCAGGAGGAAGGCTGCGATGCCGCCATGCCAGCCACCGTGCCAGACACCCAGCGCAAAGGGCAGCACAAGCCCCGTAACCACGATCGGCCAATAGTAGCGATGTTGCCACATGACGACCGGGTCGCGGCGCAGGCGGATCTCGTACTTCTCCGTGCGATGGGGGGTGTTGTAAAAGAGCCAGCCGCAGTGGCTGTGCCAGAATCCTTTGCTGGCATTGTAGGGGTCTTCTTCTTGATCGGTCTTGGCGTGATGGCGGATATGGTCCCCGCCCCACTTGAGAGCGGAATTCTGCAGGGCCCAGCCGCCGGCGATGAGGATGCAGCGCTTGACCCAATCAGGGCATTCAAAGCTCTGGTGGGAGACCAACCGGTGGTAGCCGACGGTGATACCCATGCCCGTGACGATGTACATGACAAAGGACAGGATCCAGTCGAAGCGGCTGAATCCGTAGTAATAGCCATAGAGCGGGATGCCGACTACGGTGGCGGCGACGATGGCGCAAAACAGCGCAAAATTTAAGGGCACGAACACATCTTCAGTCGGGGGGGCTTCAGCAGTGGTATTGAGCATGGCTTCTCCTTGGGGAGCGGATCTCTTGCGTCATCGGACTATCCGATGGGGAAGACAAAACATTAGTATCAGCATACCGAAGAAACGCGAATGTTTCAACCGAATGGACTCAGTGTATACTGACGTCGTCCCTTCATCTCATGGACGCAGGGTGCCGATGTCATCCAGGTCTTCTCCCCTTGAGCCAGTTGTTCGCCGTATCGGCGCGCAGCTCGCTCGTCTCTCCGCCGATCACACTCCCACGATTTTCACGCGACATTGGTGGTCGAACCAGGCGCTGAACCTGGCCATGCAGGACCCTGTCTTCAAGGCACAGCTGTTCCGGTTCATTGATGTCCTGCCTTCGATTACGGACGACGAGCAAGTTGTCGCAATGGCTCGCGAGTATCTGGGCAATGGGAACGTCCAACTGTTCGGCGCGCAATGGGGCCTCAAGGCTCTCGCTTTCACCAGCTTGGGGGCTCGGCTCAGCGGCAAGGCGATCAGAAGCCAGGTCGAGCAGATGGCCCGTACCTTTATTGCCGGAGCGACCGTCGAGGAGGCGACGCCTCGGTTGGCTGATCTTTGGCAGCAGAGGCGAGCCTGGTCGGTCGACTTATTGGGCGAGGCCACCATCAGTGATTGTGAGGCGGATCGCTACCGCGATCGTTGTCTGGCCGCCTTGACCTCGCTTGCACGAGAGGCAGCCTTGTGGCCATCGGTTCCTTTCCTGGAGCGGGACCATCTCGGGCCGATACCACGAGTCCAGCTCTCGCTCAAAATCTCCGCTCTCGCTCCTCATCTCGACCCGATCGATCCGGAAGGGAGCTACCGTGCTGTGGCGGCGAGGCTTCGCCCCATCCTTGATCTGGCCATGGACCTCCCCGCTTCCTTGATCTTCGATATGGAACAGGCCGAGACAAAAACGTTGCTGGTCGAGATCTTCACCAGGCTCTTCTCTGAGCCTCGCTACAAGACTTATTCCTATGCGGGACTCGCATTGCAGGCCTACCATCGGGAGACGGCGCAAGATGTCGAGGGGCTTCTGGCTTGGGTCAGGCAGCGTGGCGTGCCCATCACGATTCGATTGGTGAAAGGCGCCTACTGGGATTCGGATACGATCCGCTACCGGCAGAGGGGCTGGCCAGTTCCCCTCTTTGAACAGAAGACAGAGACCGATGCCAACTATGAGTCGCTCAC
Organism: uncultured Nitrospira sp.; assembly: GCA_964358535.1. Taxonomy (GTDB): domain Bacteria; phylum Nitrospirota; class Nitrospiria; order Nitrospirales; family Nitrospiraceae; genus Palsa-1315. Next base: position 1,832 of record CAYHQK010000061.1, read on the forward strand.
GCGCCTCCTCTTGTCTCAGGCCTCCCTCATCAGGCCTGCCTTCGGGACCCATAATCTCCGGACTCTCGCCTATATCGAAGCCGTGGCTGAATCGCTGGAGCTCTCTCCTGAGACCTGGGAATATCAAATGATCTTCGGCATGGCTGAGCCCTTTCAGCAGGCAGTGACCAAGCAGGGGCGCCGGCTGCGGCTCTATACCCCGGTGGGAGATCTGTTGCCTGGCATGGCCTATCTCGTGAGGCGATTATTGGAAAACACCTCGAATGAATCGTTCCTCAGAAAGGAATATGTGGAGTCGCAGCCGTTAGACCAGCTGTTGGCTTCCCCTGTCCGTGAGGGACTGAGTCTGACGCAGCTTTCCCTCTCTCAGCCAGCCGGAGGGCGGGAATTCAGCAATGAACCGCAGCGTGATTTTGCACAGGCACACAATCGAGTGGCGATGCAGCAGGCTGTGGCGACCGTGCGGGCGCAACTGGGCAAGCAATGGCCGTCGTCGTTGGGAGGACTGAGTCTGACCGGTCCTTTGGTCGAGTCCCGCAATCCGGCATGTCCGGATGAAGTCGTGGGCCGGTTGGTTAGCGCGAGCTCAGATGATGTCGAACGGGCTGTACATTCGGCTGGGGAGGCTTGGGCGCCCTGGCGTGAGACCCCCTCTGAACGGCGGGTGGATATCTTGCGGGCGGCTGCTGCGATCATGCGGAGGAGACGCAATGAGCTGGCAGCCTGGGAAATTCTGGAATGTGGAAAACCCTGGTGGGAGGCGGATGCGGACCTGGCCGAAGCGATCGACTTCTTGGAATTTTATGCGGAAGATTGGCTCAGGCTGTCTCCCCCCAAACGGTTGGGCCATGTACCAGGTGAACTAAACCAGTCTGTCTATAGACCGCGCGGCGTGACGGCAGTCATCGCCCCCTGGAACTTTCCTCTGGCCATTCCCACCGGCATGGTGGCAGCAGCCCTCGTGACTGGAAACTCCGTGCTCTTCAAACCCTCCGAACGTTCACCGATGATGGGCCACTGGCTCACGGAGATCTTGCGGGAGGCTGGTCTGCCGGATGGAGTGTTCTGTTGTTTGCCTGGCGGACCGGATATCGGGCAGGCCTTGGTGCGCCATCCAGAGATTGCGACCATTGCGTTCACCGGCTCGAAGGACGTGGGGCTCGGTATCCTACAAGAAGCTGGCACTCTGATGCCGGGTCAGCGGCTGGTCAAGCGGGTGCTGGCAGAAATGGGAGGAAAAAATGCGATCATCGTGGATGAGACGGCGGATCTCGATGACGCGATTGCTGGAGTGATTGCATCGTTCACCGGCTATGCGGGACAGAAATGTTCCGCCTGCTCCAGGGCGATCGTCCATGCTGCGATCTACGAGACGTTTCTGGAGCGCCTGACAGAAGCGGTGCTGAGTCTGAAGGTCGGCAATCCGGAAGAGCCAGGCACGCAGGTTGGGCCGGTGATCGACCAGCGAGCGCAGGAAAATATTCAGGAGTACATCGCGATTGGAAAGAAGGAAGCCAGGCTGTTGGTGGAAGGGACTGCGACGGGACCAGGCTGGTATGTCGGGCCAACCGTCTTTGCAGATGTGGCCCCGACCGACCGGATTGCCCAGGAGGAAATCTTCGGGCCGATTCTGTCGGTGATGAAGGCCTCGTCGTTTGAGGAGGCGCTGACCCTGGCCAATTCGACTGCCTATGCCCTGACCGGCGGCGTCTATTCACGCAGCCCTGTGAATCTGGAACTGGCGAGGCAGCGGTTCGATGTGGGGAATCTGTATCTGAACCGTCCGATCACCGGCGCGTTAGTCGGCCGTCAACCCTTTGGTGGCCATCGGCTGTCCGGAGTCGGAGCGAAGGCGGGAGGCGACGAGTACCTGCTGCAATTCGTGGCGGCCCACGTCATCAGCGAGCAGACCCTCCGTCGAGGATTCGCCCCGCCCGAGTGAGGCCTTCGACGGCTTGATCTCGTAGGACTCCAGTTCTTCGGTGATATCCGTCACCAGACCCCGGTCTTCCAGCGGCGTGAGTTCCTGCCGTTCGACATACTTGACCAGCCCCACGCCCTTCACAAACCAGGCGGTCATGACATCGGTGCCACGGGCAATCCTGTCCGTGCCGGAGAGGTGAATCTGCATAAACATGCGCGCCTCGACCTTCACGGCCTCGTGAAAGGTGCCGGCCGGTACGGTCACCGATTCCTGCCCCACCACCGTGGAGTCGCCCTGCACATCGACCTTTTCATTCTCGCCGTCGCGATCCATGTCGGTGCCGAAGTCCAAGCCCTTGCGGTTGAATTGCACGAACGAGGTCGAGACCTTCATGGGGAACCGCACGATCTGATAGGGCACGAGCTGTCTTTCCAAGATCGTGCCAGGCTCTGAGCCATGATAGATGATGCCGACGCTATCGCGGCGGTAGAAGCTGTCCGAGGGGCCATGGTTGCCGGGATTGGTATCGTGGAACACGGTGACGGTCATGCCCTTGAGGGATTTCGTGCCGGTGACGGTGGAGACGTTGGAGAAGAACTTATGGTCGATCGTTTGGAGTGGGCCTTCCGTGATCTGGCCTCGATAGTGCCATTCGTTGCCAATCTGATCGGGGAAATAGTCGGAGGACTGGGCAATGATGCCGGCCTCTTCCGCTGCGAGAGGCCCTGACCAGGTAGCGCACGCGACGAGCAAGATGGTGCTCACGATGAGGGTCGTTCGATATCCAAGTGTATACAGCGGCATGTGCGAGGTTCTCCACCGGTTGAGCAATGGTGGACCGTACCATAGGAATCCTGAAAGCGGCAAGAAGATCGGTGTTCGTCCCTGTTGTGCCTGTAGGCTTGCCTTCACTCCAGAACCGACCCATAATCCACCGACTGTGTCTCTCTGGTTTGTCTGGTTTTTTGGTTGAACGAAACTAACCAGATGAACCGAACCAACTAGATGAACTAGATGAACCAGATGAACCAAAGACAGGCGGTGCTGGTGACCGGCGCGTCCGGAGGGATCGGTCGCGCGATCAGTCTGGCCTTTGCGGAAGCTGGCTGGTCTGTGGGGGTCCATTACCATCGCAATAAGGCATCGGCTGAAGAGACCCTCAGACAAGTGGTGGCAGCCGGTGGCGCCGGGGCGCTCTATGCAGCCGACATTCGCCAGTCCCATGCAGTGCAACAGATGGTGGACGTTTCCTGCCGCCATGTGCCTGTGCCCTCAGTGTTCATCTGCAATGCGGGCATCGGAGGGAGCCAGCTCCTTCTGCGGCAAGATGAAGCAGCCTGGGCCGAGATCTTGGCTACGAACCTGACGGGAACCTTTTATTGCCTCCGTGCCATGGCTCCTCCCCTCCTTGCCAACGGAGGCGGGTCGATCGTCGTGATCGGATCGCATGCCGGCTTTCATGGCTCGACTGGACAGGCCGCCTACGCTGCGTCAAAAGCCGGCCTCATCGGTCTGGTGCAGACTGCCGCCCAAGAATGGGGCGTGGGCAATGTCCATGTGAATCTACTCTTGCCAGGCTGGCAGAAAACGGGATTATCGGAAGGGGCCATGCCGGAAGACGATCAATGGCACGATCATGCCTTGGGCCGGCCTCCGTCACGAGAAGAAATGGCGAAGACGGTCTTGTATCTGGCGCAATGTCACGATGTGTCGGGGCAGGTCTGGAATTGCGATAGCCGAATCCTTTAGCAGAAGGCTGAAAACGTCCGCCAGCGTCGTTCTCGCATCGTTCAGACCCTCTACGTACCCTGAAGGGTACGACTCGGGCCTTCACTCGCTGCGGCCTTGCTGGACGAACGTTTTGAGCATTCTGCGGGAACGGGTTGCCATGGTCATTTTGTAATCTGCAAGATTTCAAGTATGGGACGAAGCAAAATCAAGCCTCACCATTCTAGCCCGCGAGGGGTCTTCATCACTGCGACCGATACGGGCGTCGGGAAAACGCTCGTGGCTGCTGCATTGGTGGCGCATCTGAGGCAGAGAGGGATCGACGTCGGCGTGATGAAGCCGGTTGAGACTGGGGTTGCACGATCGACCAAGGCCCAGTCTGATGGAGTACGGTTGCGACGAGCGGCGGGAAGTGATGATCCGATGGCAGAGGTCTGTCCCTATGTCTTTCGATTGCCGATGGCGCCTCTCTCTGCCGCGCGGGAAGAAGGACAGACGATACGGGTGGCGACCATCCTGCAAGCCTTCCGTGCTCTACATCGGAAGCACGATCTGCTGGTCGTGGAAGGAGCCGGCGGGGTGCATGTGCCGATCACGGAAACCGTCCATGGACTGGACCTCATGGAGCGTATGGGACTCCCCGTTATTGTGGTGGGACAGTCAGGCCTGGGCGGAGTCAATCATGCGCTTTTGACGCTTGCCGCGCTCCGTCAGCGGAAGATCCCTGTCGTCGCGTTGGTCTTGAATCGATTGCGGCCGGTCCGTACGACGATCGCTCGCGCGCAAGAACAATCGACGGTGACTCTGCTGCGACGCCTAGCGAAGGTCCCTGTCGTGGGGCCCCTCCCCTACAGTGCCGGCGTGACGAAGTATTGGCACGACGGCATGATGCAACTCGCCTGGGCGGTCGAGATTATGACGCTGGCGAAGCTGGTGTCGGCATACGGGAAAGAAAGGCCCTGACCGCTTCTCGAATATCCGCGGCTTTCACGATGGCCGAGATGACCGCGATTCCATTGGCTCCCGCTTCCATGACGTCCTCGACCTGTCCGATTTGAATGCCACCGATCGCAAAGACCGGTAGCGACGTCAGTGCGCGTATCGCCCGTAATCCCTCCAGCCCCACCACCGGGTCGTGATCAAGTTTTGAGCCTGGTGTAAAGATCGGTCCAAAGCCAAGGTAGTCAGGTTTTCCGGCGCTGGCTGCCCGCACCTGATCGGGATTGTGGGTGGAGATTCCGATCAGCTTGTCTGGCCCCATGACCTTGCGGGCCAGATCGAGCGGCAAGTCTCCCTGTCCCAAATGTACGCCATCCGCATCCACAGCCAGTGCCAAGTCGCAGCGATCATTCACGATGAAGAGAACGCCGGCCTTCGCCGCTGCTTGTCGAAGCGCCAAGGCTTCTTGATAGGCCTCCTTCATCAAGGCAGTCTTGTTGCGATATTGAAAGAGCGAGGCGCCGGCCTCAGCTGAGGCCATCAACACGTCGACCAACGAACGTTCAGGACAAACAGAGGGATCCAGAATGATGTAGAGGCGATTCAGGCTGGAGCTGGTTCTTGAGGCCATGCTGAGGATTGTAACCGGAAGGAAGACTCGCTGCCAGTCATGCGCCGACTAACTGGCGAGGAAACGCTCCAGGAATGTGGTGGAGACATGGCCCTTTTGGAAATCAGGATCGTTGAGGATGCGCTTATGTAGCGGGATGGTCGTCTTGATGCCTTCGATCACGAATTCGTCGAGGGCGCGGCGCATGCGGGCGATGGCTTCCGGCCGGTCGCGGCCATGGGTGATGATCTTGGCAATCATGGAATCGTAGAATGGAACGACCATCATGTTCGATTCCATGGCCGAGTCGACGCGGACGCCGAACCCGCCAGGCGCGCTGTATTTGGTGATCATGCCGGGACAGGGCGTGAACTTCTCCGGGTCTTCGGCGTTGATGCGGCATTCGATGCTGTGCCCGTTGAGCTTGATGTCCTGCTGTTTGAACGAGAGGGCTTGTCCGTCGGCGATCCGGATCTGCTCCTTGATGAGATCGATGCCCGTCACCATTTCCGTAATCGCATGTTCCACCTGGATACGGGTATTCACTTCCATGAAGAAGAAGTTGTGGTCCTTGTCGAGCAGGAACTCGACGGTGCCGACGTTCCGGTAGCGCACGGCTTTGACGGCTTCGACGGCGACGCGGCAGATTTCCTTGCGGAGCTTTTCATCAACGGCGGGCGAGGGTGTTTCTTCGAGCAGCTTCTGATGCCGGCGCTGGATCGAACAGTCGCGTTCGCCGAGATGCACGACATGTCCGCGATGGTCGGCGGCAATCTGCACTTCGATATGGCGTGGTTCGAGGAAATATCGTTCGAGGTAGACGGCGTCGTTGCCGAACGTCGTCTTCGCTTCCGCTTGCGCGGCTTGAAAGGCGCGCGCCAAGTCTTCGGCTTTGTTGACGACGCGCATGCCGCGTCCTCCCCCGCCGGCTGAGGCTTTGATGATGACGGGATAGCCGATCTTGCCCGCGGCTTCGAGGGCTTCCTGTTCGCTCTTCAGCTCGCCGGGACTGCCCGGCGTGACAGGCAACCCACGGCGGGCGACGATTTCGCGCGCTTTGGCTTTGTCGCCCAGGAGCGCGATATGTTCGGACGTCGGCCCGATGAATTTGACGCCGATGGACTCGCAGACTTCCGCGAAGTGGGCATTCTCCGAGAGGAACCCGTAGCCGGGGTGGATGGCGTCCGCCCCGGTGATCTCGGCGGCGCTCAGGACGTTGGGGATATTGCGATAGCTCAGGGCGGCATCCGGAGGCCCGACGCAAATCTTCTCGTCAGCCGCGCGCACATGGAGGCTCGCGGCATCGGCTTCTGAGAAAATCGCCACCGTCTTAATGCCGAGCTCTTTGCAAGCGCGAATGACTCGAAGCGCGATTTCACCGCGATTGGCTATCAATACTTTCTTGAACACGTCAATACTCCGATGTGGGTCAGGGACGAGGATTAGGGGGTGGCTGTCGGATCGACGAGGAAGAGCGCCTGCCCGTACTCGACGGGCTTGGTGCTCTCGGCCAGAATTTTCGTGATCCGTCCGTCCACTTCGGATTCAATTTCGTTCATCAGCTTCATCGCTTCGACGATGCAGAGGACCTGGCCTTTTTTCACGTAATCGCCTTCTTCCACATAGGGGTCGGCATCCGGCGATGGCGACCGATAGAAGGTCCCGACGATCGGCGACGGGATGGTGATCATGCCAGTCGTGTCTTCGGCCGGCGCGCTTGCCGCGCCCGTTGGCTGAGACGAGGATGTTGAGCCGGAGCTCCCCTGATCGGCGACGGTGGTCGTGATCGTTCTGATTTCGACTTCGTGCCGTACGCGGATTCTGAGGCCTTCGCGCTCCAGTTCCAATTCGGTCAAATCGTTTTTCTTGAGCAGGTCGATCAGTTCCTGGATGTGCTTGCTCTGTTGTCCCGAGAGCAGAGGCAGGCCCTGCCCGCTCGCAGGGCCGGCAAAGGTCTGAGGAAGAATGATCCGTGTCCCGCGCTTCTTCGATTTGCTCGTTTTTTGTTTGCTCACCGAACACGCTCCACGTAAGACCGGGTCCGTGTATCGATCTTGATCACGGTTCCGGTTTCTAAATATAGAGGCACCTTGAGAGTGGCGCCGGTTTCGAGGGTGGCGAGTTTGGTGCCGCCTGTGGCGGTGTCGCCACGAAACCCCGGTTCAGTATCCGTCACTTTCAATTCGATGAAGTTGGGCAGCTCGACATCGATCGGGCGATGCTCGTACACGAGGATCTTCACGATCATGTTTTCCTTTAACAGATCCGCATTGTCGCCGAGCTTGCCCTTCTCGAACGTCAGTTGCTCGTAGCTGTCCGTGTCCATAAAGGTATAGGCATCGTCGGTGGCGTAGAGGAATTGCATGTCCCGTTCTTCAAGATCCGGCTCTTCGAACCGCTCCCCTGACCGGAAGGTCCGGTCGATGACGCTGCCGGTGAGATAGCCTTTGAGCTTGGTGCGCACAAAAGCTCCGCCCTTGCCTGGTTTCACATGTTGAAACTCAATGATATAGAACGGCTGGTTATCAACCATGAGCCGCACACCACCGCGAAAATCTGTCGTGGAAATCACTCAATACTCCATTCGGACTGTAAGAGGTCGCTCAACATGCGCTGCAATTATTTTGTGCCCTTTGCCGTCCGTTTCGCGGGGGCCGGCTTGGACGTCTTCTTCTGGCGTTTGGCTACGGTCAGATGGTCGCACAGTCCACGGAGCGCGAGGAGGTAACCAGTCGGTCCCAGGCCGGCAATTTGCCCCAGGGCGACTCCCGCAATATAGGACTGATGGCGAAACTCCTCCCGCTGATGAATATTGGACAGATGGACCTCCACCGTCGGGAGGCCCACTGCCGCAATCGCATCCCGGATCGCGATGCTGGTATGGGTGTAGGCGGCCGGGTTGATGATGATCCCGTCGTATTCCTTGCGCGCCTCCTGAATCCAGTTGACCAGCTCTCCCTCACTATTGGACTGGCGCAGGTCTACCTTGATGGCTAACTCCTTCGCCAACGTCCGGAGGGCCGAGTTGAGGTCATCCAGGGACAGGGTGCCGTAAATCGACTCTTCCCTGGTTCCCAGGAGATTCAGATTGGGGCCATGTAAGACTCGTATGCGTAACATGTCTTTTCTTCACAGACTGGGCACGTGAGGCCGATTCCTTGTGATAGGGTCTAGCAGGGCGGCATTGTATCAGGCCGCCTCAAACCGGTCAAACTCGCAAAATTATTGGGAAGTCTTGAAGTCAGCGCTGTTTGTTGCGGCACGGTCCCGACGCCGTGATTCGATGGTGCGAAGCCAGGCTTCCAGCTGGACCACGACTCCCGTGTGAGGTGATGGAACAGGAACGGCCTGGAGGTCTGACTGGACATCGGTTTGCGTGGCGAAGGCGTGGGGCTCACGAGGAGCCGATGGCTTGGGCTGTGCCGGTTCCTGTTCCTGTTTCACTGGCCCGCCTAACGAGGCTTGGACCGAGAGGGCCTCTTCATCCCGCGGATTGGCGGTCAGGATGGCGGAGCAGGACTGCAGCGCCAAGTCGTTTTGTCCCTGGCTCTGGTAAATCTTGAGCAAGGTCCGGTGCGCGCGCAGGTTTTCCGGACTGAGTTTGATAGACTCTTCCAGGATCGCTTGCGCCTTGGCCGGCTGCTCCATCTGGTCATAGGCACGGCCCAGCGCCACCATCGCGGTAATGAAGCCGGGATAATATTTCAATCCATCTTCGAGCACGCCTGTCGCCTCTTGCCACATGCCGGCTTTGCCATATGCTTCAGCCAACGGCAGAAACGCTTTGGACTGAGGATCTTTGGCCAGCTGGGTGGCGAGCCGGTCGATTTCCAGCGCGGTCTCTGCGGCGTTATGACTTTGTGCCATGGGTGCTAACGCATCCCTGCAACCGGCTTGGAGGCCTGGTTCGATTCTCTGGCGCGGAGCAGTGCTTGTGCCTTGTTCAAAATTGCATCGGCCATCGCCCGTTTCGGCATCAGCGGAAGTTCGATCAGAGTCCCCTGCCGGTCGATCAGCGTGGCGGCGTTTTGATCGCTGCCGAATCCCGCCCCTGCTGTCGTGACATCGTTTGCCACGATGAGGTCGAGCCATTTGGCTGCCAGCTTGTCTTTCGCATGGGCGATCAGATCCTGGGTCTCTGCGGCGAAGCCGACGAGGAGTTGGGTCGTTCGTTGGGCCGATAGAGCAGCCAGAATATCGGTGGTCCGTTCGAGGCTCAGCGTCTGGTCGGTCTGGCCCTGTTTTTTGATTTTTTGTGAAGCGGGATGGAGGGGCCGAAAATCCGCTACGGCGGCCGCCATGATCACGACGGTCGACCAGGCCAGACGCGTAGACAGGGCGT
>CAYHQK010000062.1:0-11355 GCA_964358535.1 uncultured Nitrospira sp.
CTGCGCATGACGACATGCCAGACTCCGTCTTTCCACACAGCCTTGCCCTGGACACGCCCCTGCTTCTCTTTGGTCGTCAGCGTGCTGAAGCCCCCGCCGATGAGGTCTTCGACCGAGGAGACCCGGCGCGGAATGACTTCGAATGTCCGCACGCCTTCACGAGATTTCTCGGAGGCCCGGGCGGCCCGGCGATCGATATCGCTCTGCCAGTCGGCTTTCCAATGCCAGATATTAATGTAGTGATCGAGTTGGCCCATGCAGAAAAATGCGGGGGCATCGCCGAGCGGCAACCCGATCGCGACGCCGTCGCGAAAGGTCCCTGGCGTCAAACGATCATTCTTCGTGTTGTCCTGCCATTCCAGCAGAAACGCGATCTCGATGCCGTTATGGAGCGTCCGCACCGTCAAGGCCCGCGCCGTCGGCTCAGGCCAGACCGGTCTGGTAATGACCTGGCCGCTCAAAGGAATAGTCATCGGCGCCACTGTGGCCCAGGCTGCATTCTCCGGCCCAGCCGGCAGTTCTCCCTCGACGAGACGTGCGCGAATGATCATCCCCTCGGAACTGACGAGGGGCACGCCGAAGCCGCCGAACACGCCGGCCACGACCAGGATGAATAGGAGCAACAGTAACGGGCGGGAATCAATCTTCGTCGTACGCACCATGCAAGGTCCTCGAGTGACCGCGCGAGTACATCGTGAGGGGCTCAGAATAGCACAAAGCCCGAGCGAGACCAATCCGACTGCATGCGGATGGCTACCAGAGTTTCACGCGGCGAATTTTGTTTTCGCCACGCTCGCAGATATAGAGATAGCCCTGGGAATCCAGCGAGAGACCGACGGGAGAATTCACGACGGCCTCAATGCCGAGCAGTCCGTCGCCATGCTTCACGGTCCCGGACGATTCTTTCGCCACGAACCGCGCCGCGCCGCAACCGCCCATATTCTTGTCTTCGTAACCGCTGTCTCCGTTGCCCGCGACCGTCGTAATCACACCGGTGGCGACGTCCACTTTGCGCACGCGATGATTCATCGTGTCGGAGATGTAGAGATTGTCCTGCTGATCGACCACCACGGCTTCCGGTGCATGGAGCATGGCTCTAATCGCCGGCTTGTCGTCGCCATCGTAGCCGTACCGGCAGACGCCGGCCACGGTCGAGATGATGCCGGTTGTGTGATCGATGCTGCGGACGCGGTTGCTGCCCTTGTCGACGAAAATGATATCGCCCTTCCCGTTCACCGTAAGCCCGACGACATCGTAGATGCGGGCCTCCAGCGCGGGCTTGCCATCGTCGAGGTACATGGACATGTCCAAGCCATCCGAACAAACAGGCATGAGCCAGCCATGGTCGTCGCTGAAATCGATGCCGATGGCATCGCCGGAGAGCACGACCAGATTCCGCGCCACAAGCGGCTGCTCGCGGGCTTCGTCTTCGGCGGTCCAGGCCCCTGCCACCGTCGTAACCATACCGGTCTTGGGATCGTAGCGGCGGATCCGGTGCGCCTGAGTATCGGCGATGTACATCACGTCATTGGGATCAAAGGCAATGGCGGCAGGCCAGGTGAGATTGGTCTCCAGAGCCGGGCCATCGCCATTGAAGCCATGTTGGCCGGTGCCGATGATCGTGGTGATGATGCCGGTCTCGTGGTCGATTTTCCTGATGCGGTTGCTGCCGGAATCGCAGATGTAGAGATCGTTGTGGGAATCGAACGCCACGTCGAGCGGCAAATAGAGTCCCGCCTCCCCACAGAGGCCTTCGTCGCCGCTGTAGCAGGTTTCGCCGATGCCGGCGAAATTATGGAGGGTGCCCTCCTTGAGGCTCACCCGCCTGATGCGATCGGACCCGGACTCGGCAAAATAAAACCAGGTCTCGTCCTTGTCCAATGCGGCGTGATGGGGCAAGGGAATCCCCGACTTGACCGCCCGCTTTCCATCGCCGGTGCTCCGGGCCTTGCCATTGCCTGCGAAGGTTTCGATATAGCCGACTGCGAGCTGGAGTTCGGTTTCCATAGACCTGTGGCCTTAATCCCGGCTGATTAGCCGCGTGAAACTGATTGAACGGTCTCGACCGGCTGCGCCACTGGCGCGGCTGCTTGCACCGTCGGCTCCGGAATCGCCTGCTGCGGAGCAGCGGCTGTCTGCTGCTGGGCCGCTTGAGCGGCGAGAGCGTCTGCTTCAATCTGGTCCGCCTCATGCACGGACTTCTTAAACCCCTTGATCGCCTTGCCGATCCCCTCGCCCAGCTGCGGCAACTTGCCCGCGCCGAAAATGATCAGCACGATGAACAGGATCAAAATCAACTCTGTAAAACCAAGACTCCCAAACATGGTGTGTTCCTCCGTCTGAAGGGGTAACTTAGGATGCGCTGGTCTCTTTGGCCCGTTTTGAAAACCGTTCCTTCAACCGATTCCGTGCCTGCTCCGCCTGTTCGAACATCTTGGCCTTGTCGTAGACGCTGATCAAATTGTAGTAGGCCAGCGGCTCCTCGGGATTCTGCTCGACGGCATCTTCCATGACCTTGATGGCGAGATCCGTCTTCTTGTGATTCATCGCCAGCTCCATCAGCTTGAAACTGCCCTCCAGATGCTTCGGGTCCAGTTCGAGCGTGCGGATGTAGCACTGAATGGCCATGTCGATGGTGTTGTAGTCCGAGACCTGAGGATTGTCGAGTTCGACATAGACCCCGGCCAGATTGTACCAGGCCATGGGATCGTCCGGCGTGATCTCCACGAGGCGCTCGTAATAATCCTTGGCTTCCATGAACTTCTTTTTGTCGGCATAGACCCGCCCCAGATTGAAGAGGGCCAGGACATCGTGGGGGAACACCTCGAGCGCATGTTTGAACTCGGTTTCCGCTTCGTCCGTCATGGCCTTCGTCGCGTAGATCGTGCCCAGATTCGAATAGTACATCGCGAGCGAGCGGTTCATCTCGGCACGGAGGCCCTCCGCCATCTCAATCGATTTCTTGACCTCCACGAGCGCATCGTCCATCCGGCCTTTACTGAAATAGAGCTCGCCCAACCGGCAGCGGGCCTGAAAGTCGTCCGGCTCAACCGCCAGCAGTTTTTCGATCTCGGCAATTTCTTCGTCCGGGTTCAACGGCTGATCGCCCGGATCGACAACGGTCTGACTTTGCTCGGAAACGGAAGAGGTTGGTTCGTTCATACGATTCCCTATAGTAAAAAGGTTCGTTAGATATGTCCGCCCGCCAATGAATCCGGCGCGCCGAGCACGGGCGCGTTCGTCGCTGGCGCCGTATCAGCCGCGTCACGCCGATGCCGGTCCATGGTCAAGAGCATAACACCGAGCACCACCATCAGCGTCAGATTCGAATACAGCAGCGCATAGCCCGCAATAAACATCAAGCCGATCCCATAGCCGGCCAGCCGCCCCATCGTCAGCAGCTTAATGACCGTGTAGGACCAGCACAACAGGCCCGTCATGTAGAGAGCAAAGGGAAGGAAGAACGTGTAGCCCATGCCGAACTGAAAGATCCACCCGATGCCGTCCGCCGCCTTCCGAATGTTGTTGGCCAGCCCAGGGTCATACTGCTTGAGCAGATAATCCAGGAACAGCATCAGCGTAAAAATGGAGCCGGCGGTCGCCCAAAACCAGATGGCGCGGCGGCGCTGCCGCTGATTGCGCGTCCGAAACGAGACGCCCCGCCCATAGGCCCAAAACACCAGGATGCTGGACAGGACCATCAAGGCCTCGCCCGCGCGATGGGCCTCGTAGACCAACGGCGGCGCCGCCACGGTCCCGATGAAACTATAGGTCGTGGACACGATCTGGTAATACAACCAGCCCCCGATCCCCAGGAGATAAGTGACCCCCATCGCGCGATGCGACCATTCGGTATGGGCCGAAAGATACTCCGTCATCAGACAGACCAACGCGACCAGGGCCACGAAGTTATAAATCGCCGATCCCAAAAAAGCGGGGGGGATCAACAGGAAGCCCGCCGTGAGGAGCAACAAGAGCGCCACGCAAGGCACGACGATCCTATTCGAGCCCACAAACCCTCGCCCGGCCATCCGGTTGACGATCCCAACGGCCAACGCGAGGAACAAGAGAATCGCCACGACATTGAGCAACCACTGCCCAATCTCCGTCAAGGCCGTGAAGGTCGGAATAATCCACTCATGCGTCTGCGCCAGCTTGCTGAGATGCATCCCCAATCGCGACACGAGCCGATAGAGGATCAACTCCGCAAAGGAGACGATCAGGACGAGCTTGACCGTGTATTGGAACAACAGGGATTGATCGTTGATCTTTCCCGTTATCCGGTCAATCGTGGGATTCGCGGCAATCATGCTGTCTATCCTTACAGGAGGCCCGAATTATACTGCTCGAAAAACAGGGGCAACGTCGTGAGGGACAGGCGCATCACGATCTCGCCGGCTGCGGCACGCCCACTTCTTGCGCCTTGGCCCGCGCGATGTACAACAACCCGTCCGCCATGGAATAGTTGAACGGCAACTCGCACACGACTTCGCTGATTTTTTCGTAGACATGCTGATAGAGGGCTTCCGATTCATCGGGCGTCATGCCTTCCGACACTTCATAGAAGAAGCCCAGGCTCAAGTCTTCTGCCGACGGACGCATGATGCGCCGGATGCCGTAGCTGCCGGGGTCGCTCATAATCGGCGCTTCTTTTTCCAAATCGAAGAGGCAGGGCTGGCAGGAGAAGCCATAGGAGCTATGCAGCCGCTCGTTCTCGACGATGAAATTCATCGTCTCCCGCGCTTCTTCTTCTTTTTCGGTCGGGAATCCCACGATGATGTAACAGTGGACCGCGATCCCCAGATCGACGCAATCGTCGGCGATGCGCCGCACCCACTCCTGCTTAATCCCCTTCTTCATGAAATCCATCACCCGCTGGTTGAAGGACTCCAACCCGAAGACGATCTTCAGGCAGCCGGCATCCTTCATCGAGGCCAGGAGTTCCCGCGTCAGGTGCTTCTCGAAGCGCATCTCGCAGGTCCATTTAATGTCCAGCTTCTTGTCGATGATCTGCTGACACAACCGCTTGGTCGGCGAGAGGGCGAAACATTCGTCAGTGAAAAAGAACCGGCTGGCGCCGTAGCGCTGCTTGAGCCATTCCAATTCCTCGACGGTGCGTCCCGGTTCTTTCTGCCGGAAATTCTGGTGATCCAGCGTGAGGGCGCAGAACGCGCAATCCTTGTAGTAACAGCCGCGCGAAAACTGCACGGGCAAGACCGGCTCCGGCGACAGATACAGGCCCAGCGGGAAACCATCGTAGTTGGGCGCCGGCAACTGGTTGATATTCTCAGAGTAGAACGGCTGGTTGACCGTGATCTTCCCGTTTTGTCGATAGATCAGGTTCGGGACTTTGCTGAAATCTTTTTTCCCGTCCAATTGATGGACCAGTTCGAGCAGCGCTGTCTCGCCCTCGAAGACGATGATATCGTCGGTCAGATCGAAGAGACTCGGGCAGCGGCGCAGGTTATCGACCAGCCGGGTGAAGATGCTGCCGCCGATGGTCAGATGGATGTTGGGCGCGGCTTCCTTAATCAAGCGGCAGAGTGTCAGGCCCGGGATAATTTGCGAGGTCGCCGTAATCGAGACGCCGATCAAGTCCGGCTGATCTCCGATGATCGATTTCAGAAAGCGCTCGCGGAACAGCTTGATATAGGGGTTCTGAGATTCATCCCTGATGATCTTCATCAGGTCTTTGGACGAATAAATGGAACAGTTGCCGAATTGATTGTCGACGACCGTCAGTCTGGTCGGGAAATAGAGCGTGGAGAGGACCTCCAGCCATTTGTCGATGAGAAAGAGGCTTTCCTTATAGGACTCGAGATCGTAGAAGCCCTCCCCGCGCAGGGTCTCCTTGGCCGGCTCGATCCGGTCGATGAGATAGGGGAAGCGATCCAGCGATTCGACGATGCGCGCCAAGTGTTCGGCGCTTCCCGGTCCCGTGTCGCCGGTGTGGCTCTGCTCGAGGGCGCGCTGTTTATCGACCAGTTCCTGATAGAGTTCTGCCCCGTAGGCTTGGGTGACCACTCCGTCTAAGAGTTCGATGCCGAGATCACGCTGGGAGACGTTGTTGACGCCGCCTTGCACCAAGAACCCCGTCAAGGAGGGGAGGCTCAGGTAGGGCTGTGACGGATGCCAGGTTGGAGGGAAAAGCAGTGAGACTTTCATGCTGAATCACTACCAACTCAGTGAAAATTACGGCGTTATCTCAAGAAAATGCACCTGTTTTTATACACTCCGCCATCGGCCAAATGCAACCATGGGAGCCGGCTCCCTGCCCTGCGAAGAGCGAATCACGCGAAGGATCATCATCGGTATCGCCTGCCGCAGAACAAGAGAAAGCCCCAGCCCGGCCTGATGCCGGACTGGGGCTTTCTCGCTCACTATCACTCGTGCCCTAGCGGTACGAGATGGTCTCTCCAGAGACCGGTTTCCCTACTGCAACTTCAGGGTAAACCAGGTGGAGAGCGCCTTCATGCCGTTACGTTCAACGTTGTTGCCGTCCCAGACCGCGAAGGCGACTGGCACAGACGCACCTGACTTGAACTGGGTATCGTTGGCATCACCGGTTTCCAACGTGCGCTTCACCACCACGCGCCAGGTTGGACCGGTGTAACCACCGCCCTTGACGGAGCCTGATGGCTCCCACACGCCGTTTCCGATGACATCCTGATGCGCTTGCGTGGTCAGGGTGCTGAAGCCATTGGCGTTCAGATCCTCGACCGAGCTCACGCGCAGCGTCGGGTCAGACATGATGTTGCCGGACCAGATGCCGGGATTGAAAGGCCCAAGGCTGCGACCGATCCGGTCAGGATAGGTCACGCCGCCCGCAGGCTCTTCGAAATAGTAGTCCCAGAAAATGCCCGGGTATTGATCGTCCACGTCCCACATACCAGCGCTATCCTTGCCGAGATCCTTCTGCCACTCTGCGTTCCACCGCCAGATGTTGGTGGTGCCGCCTGACTGGCCCATGCACTGGAAAGGCGGCGCGCCAGCCGTATTGACTGGGAACATGATCGCCACCTGATCCCGGAAGTCCTGGGGACCGATGGTCGTATCGTTCTTGGTCTGATCGTTCCACTCTAAACGCATACCGACTTCTTTGCCGTTGGTCATGGCTTTCACGAACACCGACTTCACCGAAATATTCGGGTGCATCGGTGTGGTGATCAGCTGTCCGCTCAACGGCACGATCACCCCTGGCACGCTCTCCCAGACTGGGTTCGCGCCGTCCATGGGAATCGATCCCTTGATGGCCTTCGCCGGAATCGTGACCGGCTGGCTGACAGCCAACGGCACCTGCCCGATCGTCAGCATCACGCCAACGATCAACGCAGAGAGAAGAATGCCAAACACCACACGCTTACTGTGTGTCTGCACAACTCTCATAGGACTACTCCTCCTCTCGATTAAAAGATTAAGAACGGTGGCCCAAGATAACTGACAACAAACAAAAAATAGAAACCCTCACGAATACTTGATGGCTAGGCGGTTCCGACCGGCCCCCCATCGTCCTTGTCTTTCCCTTGATCTTTTTTATCCAAGAATGATTCGGCGCCGACTTCGTTCAACAGCAAGCTGAGCTCGTTGCCTTGATCTTGCGCGCCGCACTCATAGGTCTGGCCTTCCGGCGCATTGAACGTCGCCGGGCGATAATCGGTTTCCGAATAGGGCTGCGGCACGACACCCAGGAACGCGGCTTCGAAGTCCATCCATTCCGCCATCAAGTCCGCCACGTGCTTGTACAAACCTGAATCGGCTTTCTTGACCAGCATCCGGCAAAACAACGGAACCCATCGCCCGATGTGGTTTTTGACGAACTTCTTCTGCGCATCGAGAACGATCTGCGTCTTGTCCGCTCCGTCGTGACAGCGGGAATAGGATTCTTTGTAGGCCAGAAAATGCATGAACTCGAACTCGACGCTCAAATGGTCCAGCCGTTCATGGATGTCCTTGGACAGCTCCACCCCGAACGCACGGTAGAATCCGGCGATATCGCCCATGACTTGCGATTGGGCAAAAACGTGGTCGTTGCCAAACAGGGTTTCGTAGGGGGGGCAATCGAGGGTAATGACGTTGCTGAATACGCGGCGATGCTCGGACTGGAGATCGCTGAGCTGCCAATTGACGCACTCAGACGCCACCACTTTTTCGAGCTGATCGAACTGCTTACGCAGCAACACCAGCTTCTGCTTCGCGCGTTCGCCGCCGATCCCGTCGAGCACCAGGCTCAGGGCATCGACCGCGGCTCGCCCGTCCTCGACAAACTCGCCGCATTGCACGTAATCGAGAAATTCGTCGTCCTCGGGATAGAGCAGACTCCACGAAACAAGCAAATAGAGCTTGCTGCGATTGAGGGCGCGTTCGACTGCAGGTGAGTCTTTAATGGCTGGCGGAGCCGCGATAACCGCAGCTCCTGCTGGAGAATTCGTTTGCACCGGCTGTTTACTCGTCATGAGAATCAGCTCCTCGGTTTCCCCTGTTGCCCGATTGGATATCCTGGACATCGGGGATCAAACCTTTGGCACAGGCTCGCGTATGATAGGTAACAGCCCTGGGGTTGTCAAGCGCGAACTCGTACTCTCGAATTGATAATCTAAGATAATGATTTTTCACGTCATTTCTCATACTTTCCCGCACAATTTCTTTTCGATTTTCCCTCTTGCTTTTGCCTCACGTTTTTGCCTCTCACGAAAGCGACCGTACTAGCAACCTGAACGGTGTCACGCGAATCGCCACATGATCGTTCACGGTCCGGCAGACCTGTTCGCATAGGCCGCACCCAACACAACGTTCCGTCATCACGCCCAAACGCTGCGTATCAAAGTCCATCGATAAGGCATCCGTCGGACATTTAGAAGCACATGCATGGCATCCCTGTCCTGCCGTACAGGTACGATGGGAAACGATGGCTAGGCCCATTCGCACCTGATCGGGCCCTCCGACGGCAAGCAATGCTTCCGTCGCGCAAGCCGCGATGCAGGGCACATCCTCGCAGAGATAGCACGGGATCTGATCCGCAAAAATGACCGGCGTCCCATCCTGCTGGTGGAACGTGATCGATCCGTGAGGACAGACCGTAGCGCAGTCACCGCACTTCGTGCATCGCTCTAAAAACAGCGTCTCGTCAACCGCACCGGGAGGACGCAGCCAATCCGTCCGCACCAGTGGAGCCGATCGCTCCGGCACAACTTCCTGTTGCTTGGAAAATTCCTGGGCCGCCTTGGCAACGGAGACGACCGAGTCCTTCAGGAAATCGCGCCGTCCATATGTCGGATCGTTTGCCACAAGAGTGACCTTACATCACGCCGTCGGCGCGTAACTTATAGACCTCGACACAACGGTCGCAGGCCCCAAATTCGATATCCCAGCCCGGATGATTCTCGCGGATAAAATCGAGCACGTACGGCTCGATCTTATTGCCCATATCCTCGACCCACGAATAGGTCGGGAATCGGCATAGGGGGCACGGGAACCCCGGCATCAGCATGACTTTGTTTTCGGTTTCCGGAACTTCACCGCCCTCGACATCCACGGCGCGATCCATCACGCGCAAGGTGTCCGAGGCCATTTCGATCAATTCCGAGTGGGTGAAGAAACTTGTCTGCCACAGCCCCTCGAACACCGATTTCAACTGCGGCGCGGGGATTTTGCGATACCAGGAGCGAAACTCTTTGAACCGGTCTTCCTTGCGCAACATCGGCTCTTTGCCGGTGGCCGTCAGACGACTGTCGACGGTGAGACTCCATAAGATGCGATAGCGATGGAGGATGAGCGTTTCTTCGCCAGGGTTTTGTCCGACCTTGGTGTCCGGATCGTAACCGAAGACCGGATCCAGCATGTCCGAGATATGCAGCAACTCATGGCGGCAATAGCGCGTGAGCGCGGGGTCGTAGAATCGCCGCGGGATGAGCTTGATCCCGACGCCTCTCAACCCTTTCTCTTCGAACTCCCGGGCCATCTCATGCTCGACGGAGCCCCACTTCCTGAGAATGTCGACGCCTTCCTGATCTTCCTTGAGCACGCCCTTAACTAGGACGATGCCGACCCGTTCTTTCAGCAGGGGATATTCGTTGAACGCATCCCGGATGATGTCGGAAAATCCCCAGGTCCCGAACATGTACTGGTAGAGCTTCTTAAACTCGCTCTCCCGATCGTCGAGCGTAAACTTCTCGTAGATCGGATCGGCCAGCTCGTGAAATTCCTTATAATAGGTCGGATCGCCCTCACGCTCCGTCTTTTCGACGAACGAGTCGATGACCTCTTGCAACAATGCTGGCTGAAAACGCAGTTCCATAATAGTCCTTGATCATCCAATCCGGACTGGCATGGCCGGCACATCCCGTTGAGGGATGCGAACCGGCTCTCATCGCGGCTTGACTTGATGGCAGGGCTTCTCTTACGATCACCTCAAGCCGACGCGAATTATACTGGCCCGAATCGCCGATTTGCAATCAAGCCGGTCGCCGCGGGCCGCTTCATCTTGCTCCGACCGTAAGGATTATGAAACATGGCTGATCAGATTGCGCCTCAACTGGCCCCATCGCCCTCTCCACTCACGCCATCATCGGGTGCAGGCAATGCACCGGTCGATTTCCTTGAGTATTGGAAGAGCGGAGCACGGGAGCTCACCACCTTTCGCGGCCATTCGCATGGCGTCTGGTCAGTCGCCTTCTCACCGGACGGGTTGACCCTTGCCAGTGGAGGAGTCGACCGGCTCGTCCGTATCTGGGACATTGAGACAGGGCGCTTGCTGCGCTCCCTCAGGGGCCACACGGCAGACATCCGATCCGTCGTCTTCACGCCGGACGGCCAGACGCTGGCCACGGCCAGCGAGGACCGCACCATCCGGCTGTGGAACCCGCACACCGGCGAATCGAAAAAATTGCTCTTTACGCGCTACGACCACAATGTCGTCAGCCTCTCCCTCTCGCCAGACGGCCTCATGCTGGCGCGCGGCAGCCACAACAAAGACATCAAGATCTGGGAAGTCACCACCGGCACCGAGCTCATGACCCTCCTCGGCAAGGACCAGTACGACCACCACTGGTCGGTCTGCGTCGCCTTTTCGCCGGACGGCATGCACCTCGCCAGCGGAACGGACATCGGCAAGATCAAACTCTGGGAAGTGCTGCCCAGCGGAGAAGAAAAGATCCTGCATAACGGACATTGGAAGCAGGACGAGGATGACAGCAGCGAAACCCGCGGATACTTCGTCGAAGACGACGGTGGCTTTCAAAAACCGATGGACTATTGGATCGGCGCGATGACCTTTACCCCCGACGCCAAACTCCTCATCACCGGGAGCCGCGATAAAACGATCAAACTGTTCGACATGCCCAACATGACGGAACAACG
>CAYHQK010000063.1:0-11010 GCA_964358535.1 uncultured Nitrospira sp.
ACGCGTTCGTGATGCCGACGATCCAGAGGACGGTGAGAAACACATTGAGCGCATTCCCGACCGGCCCTGGCGGAAGCAAATGAAGCAGAATGCCGGAAGAGATGACCAGCCCAGCCGCCAGCAACTGCGCGGCCAGTTTGACCCATGCCGGCAATTCCCTGGCATCGTCCCAAACCCCCACGACCAATAGCAGTGATCCGGCGAACAGAATTGCGCCCATGTCGCCGAGCAGGGCCGAATTAGCCAATACCGCTCCGGCAAATCCGAGATAGACCGCAATCCCGCCGATCCGCGGGGTCGCAGTCTGGTGGATCTTACGTCCCGTCGGCTGATCGACGAGCCCCCACCTCCTTCCCAGGCGCATCATCACCGGAGTGACGGTAAATGCCGTGGCGAAGGCCAGCAGGAAAACATAGAGCCACCGTCTTCCCTCGACGATGAAGAACTCGCGAACGGGCAGCATCAACAGGATGAGAACGGCGCACACCCCTCCCAGAGCCAACCACCTCACCCATCCTGTCTTGTCCTGAATATCTTGTTCCATGGGTCTCTTTACTGGCTCAACTCCTCAGCGACCACCTGGATGGTACGGGCGACCTCCTCATCGGTCATTGAGGGATAAATCGGCAAGGACAAGGCCCGCGCAAAGGCTGCCTCCGTGACGGGACAGCCTGCGAGATCACGGTAGCGATGCAGCGGACGAAATACCGGGCAACGGCACTGAACCCCTCGCTGCTCCAGCCTGGCGATCACGGATGCCACCGGGCCTGCTTCACGAGGCAGCCTGACGACAAACCGGTAGAAAACATGAGAGCGGCCTGGAGGAATGACCGGCAGCCCCAGACTCGTGGAACTGAATGCCGTTCGATACGCAGCAGCAATGGCGCTTCTCCGTTCCAGAAATGAACGGAACCGACTCAACTGGCTGATACCGATGGCCGCCTGCAAATCCGTCATCTTGTAGTTGAACGCACGGTCGTCCAGAACCGGTTCTTCATCATATTCGCGAAGGGTCCTGGCTCGCTCCAGCAAGGATTTGTCATGCGAGAGCAGCATGCCGCCTTCTCCCGTGCAGAGCAATTTCGTCGCATAGAAGGAACAGACCGTTACAGCGCCAACCGTGCCGACCTGACGCCCCGCCTCGATCGCACCGAGCGTCTGGGCACAGTCCTCGATCAAGGGAACCCCGAGCGATTGCAAGCCGGTCAGGTCGGCGGGAAGCCCGAACAGATGCGGCACAATGATAGCGCGGGTACGGACCGATAAGGCCTTCTTGACCTCGGCCGGGTCGATCGCATAGCTGTCCGGCTCGATATCCACAATCTTCGGCTGGGCGCCAACCCGAACGATTGCTAGCCAAGGAGCAGCACAGACGTAGCTGGGCAGGATAACCTCGTCACCAGGGGCAACCCCCAACGCCTTCAGCGCCACTTCCAGCGCAGCAGTCCCGGAACTGACCGCCACGCCGCCCGCCACCCCCAGCATGGCCGCCATCCCTTGCTCAAACTCCTCCACGCGAGGCCCCTGCGCCAGTTGGCCGGACCCCACCACTGCTGTCAGCGCCTGCAGCTCGTCGCTGCCGACCGTCGGACGTGAATGGAGAATGACAGACGGTGAGGTTGTCACGGGTTGACCGTTACAAACATCCGGAGGGGAACAAAGGCCTCCGCATTCGTGACTCGCCCTTGAATCCCCCGAAAATGCGAGGAGGCGCGGATGATGTCCACGATGGTGAGTTTTTCGATATTGGTTTTCTTGATCTGGGAGCGATGGGCGCAGAGAGCCTCGACTTTCCCTTCCAGCACCTGGTCGATGTCCACGAAGGTCGTGGGAGAGAAATTCTGCGTCGTGGGCCCCTCATAGAAGAGGACATTTTTGGTGTAGCGCGCCGCGGTCACTACGCAGGTGGCAAGATTACGGTGATCCTGGTGCGTGTCGTCCGGGTAATGTACGAAAATCACGTGAGGGTCCACCTCGCGGACCACCTGTTCGATCTGTTTGATCAAGGCTCGGTCGACGGCAATTTCCGTGTCACGGAGACCGCCCCAATACACTTGCTCGACGCCGATCAGCTTAGCCGCCGCTTCCTGCTCCTGCCGGCGGACGCTGCTCGCCCCCCCCTCTTCCCCTTCCGTCAACACCATCTGAAAGACCTGGTGGCCGGCCCGCGCATACTTGATGAGCGCGCCCCCGCAGCCTGCTTCGATGTCATCCGGATGGGCGCCCAGCGCCAGCACACGGATCCGACTCGACTCCTCACTCATCGCCGCCTCCCTACTCACTGTCAATTGAACCGCTCGCCTCGCGCACATGCGGTAAAGAGTTGTGTACGAGAGGCGGGGTCCTCGTCTCTCGCAGAAGCCGCAGCGCATCATTCCCACATGTGAGAAGCAAGTCAATGGCTGCCAGGCCTGGAACGAATGGCTCATAGCACTGGGCATAGACCGGTGACCGAAAGTCTTGAATCTCCAGCGCGAGGCCTGACGCCTTAAACCGAGGCACATCCATATAGCCGGGAGCGCCGGCTCCGGCCAGGTAATGCGTCGCGCCGACCGTTCGGCAAATATCGATCAAGCGATCGGTGGGTTCTTCCCGCAACGTCATCTCTGACGCCAGTCTCAAGGGAGTCTTGATCCCGAATGCATCCAGCAGCCATTCAAGCACAGCCAGATTGAGAGAAGCCAAGCTCTGCCAATGGCGCTGATAAATAGATCGCAGCCCCTCCAGAAAACGGTCGCGATGAGCGGCCCGGCTGTAATGCATCTCCAGCGCATGCAGGTGCTTGCTGGGCCAGTCCGATGTCTGGTTGATGCGCACCTCGTTCACACGTTGCCCAAACCGGTGCAGCACGGGCACCGTCAGCCACTGACAGCCCTGAGCCGTCCTGATCCGGTTGCGATTCTGCCACTCGTTTTTCTTGAACTGCACATTGTCCAGGATCACAAACAGATCGGCCTGATCGATCTTGTCCAAATAGCCGAGCCAGGGCAAAAACTGAGGCTGATGAATGGCAATCCGCATCTCGCAGTTCCCGGTTATCAGTGCTCAGCCGTCAGCCTGGACGACCCGTTCGACGGCCCCACACTCCCGGTGATCGTCGATGGGTAATCTCCATCCGATTCTGCCAGAACAGGCCCGATGAAAACAGGATTACTCAAAATTTCCCCCGCTCCCTCAATCACCACCCGGTAAAAATTCTTGGTGTCCGGTAACACCGTATCGTCCACAAACTGCTGTTCAAACGGGGTGACTCCGGCAACCTTCGAGACGACCTGCCCGGAACGGATGATCGTCACCGAGATCGGATGGGCGCCCTTGTCGGTCGCGGTGACGGAGAGCCGGACGGTCACGTTGCGAGCGTCCGTATGATCAAGGACCTCTCCGGACGAGGCCATGCGCGGCCCCCCATGAAATTCGACGTGGAATGCGTCGAGCCGGAGGTTTTTTCCTGTCGCATAAAAACGGCCATGACGCAGGGCGTCGATCATGCCGTCCGCCGTCCAATCCTTCACCCACAAGACCGTCAGAGCCTGGTCCAACTCGATCCCCGCCGAGCCAGGCGTATGAAAGGCAATTTCCCCGAACGCAAAGGGAGAGTTGCTCCGTTGACCAATCAGATGCTGCCTCAGCACCTGGTCCCAAATTCCACCAGGTTGCGTAATAGTTCGCGTATCTTGGTAGAGCCCCCCGAAACCTGTATAGCCGGTGGTCTGCACCAGAGCCTCTGGATAAGGGTCAGTTTTGACGGTCACGTTTCCCAACGGACCAAACGGGTAGACGTGAAAGTCACGCGCTTCTGGCATAGACCACACCACCAGGCCGCCCCGCTCAATGGCGGCATCGATAAAAGCCTGATAGGGCCGATCGCCAAGCCGGTCGTCATAGGCGCTGAAAACCGGTTGGCCGAAAGGCCAGGCACCGACCAGCAACAGCCCTCCGGTAATGCCCAGCGTCACGGCAAGAGCTCGAGAGCGTTTCCTCAAGACGGTGGCTCCCGCTGTTTTGACTATACTCCGACGCCACAGCCAGGCTGCTGGAATAAATAGGACCACCGGGGCCAGGCCCCACAGGCTGTTCCATCCATAATGGTAGGAGGCCTGATTGCCGTTGACCGGCAAGGCAGCATAGTCTTCCGGCTTTGAGAGGCCGAGCACCAGCAAATTCTTTTGGGAATTGTGCATCGTCAGGTTACGGTCGACCAGGGAGCCGGTCCAGAAGTAGTACGGCACGACTTCGACTCCCGGCACCAGCAATACTTTCGGGTGACGAGCCTGCGCCGCAGCCACATCCGCGAAGTATCGCTCCAATCCATAGTCGAGCACGGACGGCAGCACAACGGTATGCCGGATCGATCCGCGCAGAGGGAACAGTCCATACTCATACCGCAGAACGAAATTCTCGGTAAGCACGACTGCGTCAATCCCCAACTGCTCAGCCCGCTCAGCCAGCTCATCCAAACTCAGGGTGCCGGTGCTCACCGTACTATGCGCGTGAAATGCTGTCACCAGGGGACGGAGCTCCGATCCTGCTTCGCTCGCACCGCTCGCTGGGCCAGCCCACCCCAAGACTGCTGCCATCATGAGCAAAGAAAGGGAACCTGCCAGTCTCTTGCTGTGGCATGAACTGTTCACGGCATCCCCGCCTTGGCTAAAACAGTTTCGTAGACTGCTTCCACCGCTTGAACCATAGCCTGGGCCCCGAACCGCGCCCCGATGCTCTCGCTGGCAGCAGTACCCAAGGCTTGGGCAATGTCCGGCCTCCGGAGCAATTCATCGATGGCCGCAGCCAGTGCAACCACATCGCCAGGCGGCACCAAGAGCCCGGTACGCCGGTCTTCTACGATCGCGGGGATACCTCCGACGTTCGAGGCAACCACCGGCCGTCCCGCCGCCATCGCTTCGACCAGGGCTCGGCCCATTCCCTCGTTGAGCGAAGGCAGCACGAAGAGATCCATGGCAGCCAGACAGTCCGGCACATCCTGCCGTTCCCCCAGCAAATGGACCGCATCCCCCACCCCTAACTTTTCCGCCAAGGCTCGATACTCCTCCCGCAACCTGCCGCTCCCGACAATCACGACATGGAGCCTTGGATGGTGTGGCTTCAACCGGGCCAGGGCCTCGATCAGAAACCGGTGTCCCTTGACCTCGGTCAACCACCCCACCGACCCCACCACGATTGCATCAGGCGGGCAGGTCATACCTGGCGCGCGCCGACCGAATAGACCGACCATCCGCCTGAACCGCTCCAGATCGATCCCGCTCGGCACCACCGAAAAACGATCGGCCCGTCCGACCCCTTCGGCCAAATGCTCGTCCCGTTCCGCCTCCGTCAGTGCGATCAAGTGCGTCGTTCCTCTCGCCAAGAGTCGCTCGACTTGCAAGAATATCCAGGAGGCCAGCAGCCCAAAATGTCCGTAAAAGACATGGCCGTGGGACGTATGCACCACCAAGGGAACCCCCGCCAGCCATGCAGCCAGCCGGCCCAGGACCCCGGCCTTGGACGTATGAGTATGGACAAGGGCCGGTTTCTCCCGGCGCAGAAGGGTGATGAGGATCACAAGCGTCGCCAGGTCCTTGATCGGGTGGATTTCGCGCGTCAAGGACGGAACGAGCAGGCAGCGGACTCCAGCCACCTCCAAACGCCGCCGGCTCTGGTCTGTGGCCTGGTCTCCACCTTGATCGTCCCACTGGCCTGCCTGGCCCGCCACTACCAGCGATTCGAAACGGGTCCGGTCGTGCCCGATGGCCGTGAGCAGCGTGTTCTGCGCCGACCCCCCTCCATCCAATCGCGTGATGATATGAATAACTTTCCAGGGCATCACAGTACTATCCTACTCAGGCCTGCCAGCTGGCTGATTATCTAAAAGTTCAAGGATTGCCCGAATAACTTCTTCAAGCGTAAGAGACCGCATACACGTATGGTGACTGCAGGATGTCAGGTAGCAGGGCGAACACTCCACCTGATACCGCAGGATCCGAATAGGGCCGGAACCATGAGGCGCATACCGACTGACATCCCCTGGACCAAACAGCGCAACGCACGGAGTGCCCATGGCTGCAGCCAAGTGCGTTGGCCCTGAGTCATTGCCGACGTAGCCAACACACTTCGATAACAACGCGGCCAAATCATGAAGGGGCAAACACCCGGCCATATTAATCCCCTTTGATCCAGCCGAACCCGCAATCAGTTGCGCAGAGGCATAGTCATCCTGCCCCCCTACGACACAAACCCCCAGGCCTAAATCGCTCAGAGAGGTGGCTAAGACTCGGAAATTGGTAATCGGCCAGCGCCTTGTAGGCCTTGCCCCACCAGGAAAAAGGACGACAAATTGTTGTGGAAATCCAACGGCCGCCTCCAAAATCATTGCCACTCGATGGAGCGACGCTTCCTTCGGCAGGAGCGCCGGTTCTTTCGCGATGGTCGGCACGTCCAGACTCTGTACCAATGCTTGATTCAAATCCACTTCGTGCAGAGAGGGACAAGACGTCTCCTCCCAATTCACGTCGAATAGACGCCAGCTCTTCGTTGTTACCCGACCAATAGAAATCCGTGGGTGGATGCCAAGGAATAGCGCCTTCATGGCCAGCGCACCCATCGTACTTCTGGCGCCATACAAGTGAATGGCAAAGTCAAACTGTTGCCTTCGCAGCCTCATGATGGTTGCCATAGCCGGAACAAAGTTGGCTCCATTAGGCGGCCATGACATCGTTTCGACTTGTGCCATCCGATCAGCCATCAATTCACATTGTGGTGCGCGCGTCAGCATGGTCCATCGGATATGCGGCAAGGATGCCTGGAGGCTGTCAATCGCGGGCAAAGCCATGATCAAGTCGCCGAGTCCAGCTAACTGCACAAGCAACCCGCGCTTGCTCTGGCGTAACTGCTGAAAGATTGAATCTGCTATCATCGGCTCATCCATCGGCAATGAAAAGAGAGATCACCCACGACCTTGCGCTTCAGGACGGCGGTACGCCCCAAAACTCTGGTGCCACAATTCCAGCACGAGCAGGGCATAGATCTGATCGGCAAAGTTTCGCCTGCCTGATTCATGTTCCTGGAGCAGCCACTGAACATACTCGGGCTTCACATAGCCACGCCGCTTAATCGCAGCATCCGACAAGAGATCCCTGACCATGTCGCGAAGGTCTTCGCGCAGCCAACGGGCGAGTGGAACACGAAACCCGAGCTTCGCCCCCTTGACGATAGAGGGCGGAAGCACCGGATTCAGGGCCTTGCGCATGAACCCCTTCAATCGCCACCCGGCAAACCGGGCTGAGGCAGGGAGCGAATAGGCAAACGACAGCAGCTCAGGATCGCAGAAGGGCACGCGCAGCTCGAGCGAATGGGCCATGCTGAGCCGATCCCCCATGCGCAGGAGATCGTCCGGCAGATAGGTCTGCAGATCCAGCCCCATGGCCCGCTCGGACGGATCATCGGACGGCCAGTTATCAAAGAGGCGTCGATAGTCCGCTGCCGTATCCGTTGGGCCTCTCAGCCCCGAAAAGTCTTGCGCAAAAGCCGAGTCACCCCACTCTGATGGCACAAACGTGATCCACCGCCAATATTGCTCCGCCACCGGCAAATGCCCATCCCGCAAAAACCGTTTCAGGCGACCGAGCTGATCGCGGCTGCCAGTCCCTTCAGGAATCCTGGGCGCGAGAGAGGTGCCGACCCATGTTCGCAGGAACTGAGGCACGCGGGCATAGTGCGATGCCGCGCGAACTCCGAGATAACGAGGATAGCCGCCGAACAGCTCGTCCCCGCCGATGCCGGACAGAGCGACCGTGACCGAACGTCTGGCCACTTCAGAAACTAGATAGGTTGGAATCGCCGAGGAATCGGCAAAGGGTTCTCCCATCGCTGCGACGATCTTTGGCAACAAGGTCACAGCATCGGGACGGAGCCGTTCCTCTGTATGATCGGAACCGAAGTGGTCCGCTAACAGCCTGGCATCATCCAACTCGTTATAGGAACGGTCTGCCTCCTCTTCGTACCCGATCGAGAAACTGCGAATCGGCCCATTGGTCACTTGTCGCATCATGGCCAGGATCGACCCTGAGTCGAGCCCGCCAGACAAAAACAGCCCGAGCGGCACATCGCTCACCAGATGGGCCTGTACCCGATCGCGCAGGAGTTCGAGGAACCGGTCTTCGGCATCGGCCTGCGAGAGCCTAGACCGCGACCCAGGCACATCAGTGGGATGGAAATACTGTTTTGTTTCAACCCTGCCCTTGACGACCTTGAGCAACTCTCCCGGCTGTAATTGACGAACTCCCTCGAACAAGGTGCCTGGCCCCGGTACATAGAGCAGGGTCAGGTATTGCGCAATGGCCCGCGGATCTACAGAGCGGGATGGAAGCGATTCCAACAGGGCCGGTAACTCTGAGGCAAAGACCAGGCCCCCTTGCCACGTCGCATAGTAGAGCGGCTTAATCCCCAGGCGATCACGGACTAATAACAGCGTCTGTCGTTCACGGTCCCAGAGCGCATAGGCGAACATCCCCTTGAGTCGCCTGACTCCCTCCTCGCCTTCCTGCTCATAGAGGTGAACCAAGACCTCCGTATCGCTATTGGTCGCAAAACGATGGCCCTTGCTACTTAATTCTTCGCGCAGCTCTCGATAATTGTAAATCTCTCCGTTGAACACCACCCAGACCGTGCGATCTTCATTGGTCATCGGTTGCTGCCCACCCTGGGGATCGATCACGCGCAACCGCTGAATCCCCAGCAAGACTCCCGGTTCCCGATGACTGCCGCTCTCATCAGGCCCCCGATGCACGATCCGGCGCATCATCCGCTCCAACGCCGCCTCGTCTCCGGTCCCGACAATTCCACAAATCCCACACATTAGCGCGAGCCCTGCCTTCCTGCTTCGGTCGCCTTCGCACCGGAGGCACTCTTACGGGCCATCACCTCGATGGAGGGCCCCCAGGCCTGTCTGGTGAGTCCCAGCCCTCGCAGCAGATGGAATCCTGCCTGGTCGATCTGTTTAAGGATGGTCCTGCCAATGTTCCACCCCTCACCTGCTTGTCTATAGGGATCGCTCTGGCTGGGGGGAGCAGTGTGCACGGAGACTTGTTCAAACCCGAGCCTCGGCAGATGATGGAGTAACGAAGTCCGGCCAAATCCATAGAGGTGGAATACTGCGAGACGATCCGTTGGCAGAACCGCCGACAGAGCCAACAGACCGGCATGAAAGGGTCCGTTCGGAACGCGGAGGTACAGCAAACCTCCAGGACGAAGCACCCGCCAGGCCTCCTGCAATGCGGCAAAGGGATCCTGGAGGTGATCCAGGACGTTAATGAAAGTGACTACATCCACTGTGGCATTGGCAAGAGAACAAGGAGGAAAGGCTTCAGCCTGCACGTCCAGTCCGCGAGCCTTCGCGTAGGCGGCTGCCTGATGGGATGGGTCAAAACCGACTCCTTTCCAGCCTCGATCACGACACGAAGCTAGCAAGGCTCCTCCTCCACAACCGACATCCACCAAAACCCCGGGACGTGGCATCACCCGTTCCAGCCAGGCCAAGGCATGCTCATGCACGTTGCGACGAGCTGCTCCGACCTGTTCATCGCGATACTGCTGCCAATAGTCCTCCTGATAAAATTTGGCCACTTCCTCATCGGACGGCATCTGGGCTCTAGACAGAAGCCCGCACCGTTGACAGCAAAGAAACTCTCCTGCGCGCCCCAGATGTAAGGTGCGAACTGACGCCAGCCCGCAGGGACATGGGAGCAGGGAGTCAGTCATGGGTGCAGGAGCACTGTTCGTGATCTATGAGACTCTCGTACAACGATTCCATCCGCCCAACCCATCCTTCGATCGAATAGGTCTGCTCCACCAGGCGACGTGCCGCCTCTCCGAACGCTGCGGCTGCATCAGAATTGGCAAGGACTTCCTCGATGGCCTGGGCCAGCGCGACCGGATCTTTTCGGGGAACCAGCAGGCCAGTCACACCGTCTTGAATCAGTTCCGGTACTCCGTTGACGGCAGTCGCCACAACCGGCTTTCCCATCGCCATGCCCTCAAGCGCCGCATAGGGCATTCCCTCGGACAGTGACGGGAGGACTAACAGATCAATTGCCGCCAGCACCTCAGGAATATCCTGCCGAACACCGAGAAAGAGGCAATGTTCGGTCAGGCCCAGATCCGCCGCACGCTTCTGAAGTTCTTCCCGCAACTCTCCGTCCCCTACCACAAGGCAACGAAGAGAGGGAAATTTCGCCACCAACAACGGCAGAGCCCGCAACAAATAGATGTGGCCTTTTTGGTCGGTGAGCCTGCCAACGATGCCGATCACTGGAACGTCGTCGCTGATACCCAGTTCTTCACGCAGGCGCCTGTTACGTTGTCCAGGCTGAAACTTCGTGAGGTCCACCCCGTTCGGGATCGTCACGACTCTGTCCGGACGCAACCCATAACGGTTGATCAATTCCTGCCGGTGCGATTCGGCCACGCAAATGGTGCAGTCGGCCAGAGGCGCCGTGAGTTTATCGCACGCCAGGTACAACCATTTCTTGATCCGGCCAATCGGATAGTCGTAGACGGAGTTGTGGACAGTCGAGACAATCGCCCGCGTCTCAGCCAACCGCCCCGCGATTCTGCTGTAGACATTGGCCCGCGAGCCGTGCGACTGAACAATATCAGGCTGCTGTTCACGCAGGAAATTGCGGAGGCGAAAAAGAGGCCCCAGGCTTCCCAGGGGATCCATATCCAGAACATGGGTCTCAATCCCCTCGGCCCTGAGATTCTCCACCAGCGCGCCAGGCTCTGGCGAGGCGACAATCAGGCGAAACCGCTCACGATCCAAATACCTGGCCAAGAGAAGCAGATAGGTCTCCCCGCCTGCCCACCCACCAGACCCTGCAAGATGGAGCACCGTGATCATGCTCAATTCCTACGCGCAGACTCTTGGCGCTCTGCAGCACCGTCATTGCGTACACCAGACGCCCCGACTCGGTCAGGCATCACGAGCGTGGTCGGGCATGCAACCGTTTCCTCTAGCGGGAA
>CAYHQK010000064.1:0-10904 GCA_964358535.1 uncultured Nitrospira sp.
GACACAGAACATGACGGTGCGGCTCATGCCGGTGAAGGGGGCGAACGAGGCAACCCTCACATCTGGATGGACCCTGAGAATGCCATGGTGATGCTGCAGCACATCGCTGACGCGCTCATTGTGGTTGATCCGGTCCATGCGACGGAGTATCGGGCCAATCAGGCTGCCTACATTCGGAAGCTGGACCAACTGCGAGGGGAACTGAGTGAGCGGGTTGCGCGCGTGGCCGACCGGCGGTTTATCGCGCATCATCCGGCCTGGCCGTACTTCGCGAGACGGTTTGGCTTCCAGATCGTTGGCACGATCCAGCCCCAATCAGGCAGTGAACCATCGGCGCTCCAGCTGCACAACTTGATCGCCACCATCAAAAAGGACCGGATCAAGGTCGTGGTGTCTGAAGTGCAGTTAAGCCGACGGATCCCTGAGCTCTTGGCGAAAGAGACCGGCGCCCGAGTCGTGGTGCTCACCACGCTTCCCGGAGGCCTTCCGCATACGGACACCTACCTCGACATGCTTCGCTATAATGTGCTCCAATTGGCCCAGGCGCTGGAAGGACTCTAGCCGGACGTCGCACCGTCCCACAGTCATGCAGCCGCGGCCTTGAACCATGAGGAGACGCGAAGACTTTCGAACGCGATGACCTTCAGACCTCTCACTATGTCGACTCCTATCATACATTTTGATCATGCGACCTTCGGATTTCCCGGCGTCATTGCGCTTGAGGATATTTCGCTCGAGATTCAATCCGGCGAGTTCGTGGGGGTGATCGGGCCCAATGGATCCGGAAAGACGACCCTGTGCCGCGCAGTCCTCGGGTTGATGGCTCCACTGAAGGGCCACCTGAGAATTTTCGATTGCGCCTGCGACGAACTGCGCTGTCACCATCGGGCCAAGATCGGCTACCTCCCTCAGAAGGGCGTGGTCGATCGTAACTTTCCCGTTACAGTCCTGGAAACGGTCATGATGGGACGGTATGGTGCCCTCGGTCTGTTTACGCGGCCATCGGGGAAGGATCGCAAGATCGCGATGGAATCGTTGGCGCATGTGGGGATGGAGGACCATCGCGACAGCGCGCTCGGCCACCTCTCCGGAGGCCAACAGCAGCGGGTCTTTATCGCGCGAGCCCTAGCGCAGCAGCCCAAAGTGTTACTGCTTGACGAACCGACGACGGGGCTGGATATCACCACGCAGCATAATGTTGTCGAATTGGTGCGGCATCTTCATGAAGAGTTGGGCCTCACGGTCTTGCTCATCACCCATGACATCAATATGATCCGCTCGCATGTGGATCGGCTCGTGCTCCTCAAGACCCGTCTCTATGCAGCTGGGCCTCCTGCTGACGTTCTGAAGCCGGAGATTCTTAGCCAGGTCTATGGAAAAGATCTGGTGATCACGGAGCGGGACACCATTATCGTTGAAGATTATCACCACCATCATCACTGACCATGCTTGACCTGCTCGCCTACGATTTTATTCAACGTTCTCTCCTGGCAGCCGCGCTTGTCGGCGCCTTGTGCTCGACGATTGGGGTCTTTGTCGTGCTGCGAGGGCTGGCCTTTATGGGAGCCGGCACGGCCCATGCTGCCTTTGCAGGAGTCGCGCTGGGTTATCTCATGGGCTGGCCTCCGCTGCTCATGGCTATTCTCTTCGGCCTCGCCACGGTCTGGATCACAGGATGGGTGGAAGAAAAGGGCCGGATGAAGCTGGATGTCTCCATCGGCATCCTCTATACCGCGACCATGGCCTTGGCGATTCTCTTCATTGGTCTGATGAAGACCTATAATGCCGAGGTCTACGGCTATTTGTTTGGGAATGTGCTGGCCGTCACCAGCGAGGAGCTCCGCACGATTGCCTGGTTGAGCATCGTCGTCATCGGTGCGATCGTGCTTTTCTCCAAAGAGCTCTACTTCATCGCCTTCGACCAGGAAATGGCCGAAGCTTCCGGAGTGCCGGCCCGGAGGATATTTTTTCTCTTGCTGACCCTGGTCGCCCTTACGGTGGTGATTTCACTCAAGACCGTCGGTGCGATCCTCGTGTTTGCGATGATCCTGATCCCCGCATCCACCGCCTACCAGCTGACGCATAGTCTCTCGACGTTGACCTGGTATTCGGTCTGCATTGGCATTGCCTGCTCAGTCGGGGGAGTGCTGATCTCTTCGTATTGGGATATCCCATCCGGTCCTGCCATTGTGTTGCTTGCCACGTTGTTCTTTTTTGTCGCGGTGCTTCTGTCCCCCAAGAGGCAGCGCCGTACCCTTGCCAGCAGCTAAAGAGCCATTCGGCAAGATTTGCGCGGTTCATTGGCAGAGAAGAGCGAGAGAGCTTAGAAGAGGAGGCGCTATTCCTGACGGCCCTGCTTGGATCTGGTCCAGACCATTCCGGTCTGCTCCTTCGAACTGAAACCGAGCTTTTCGTAAAAACCTGGCATGCGGGTGCAGAGCCAGAAGAGCTCGACTTTCTTGAGACGGGGGTGGTGAAGGATCCGCTGGACGATATCGGCGCCGACGCCCTGGCCCTGGTAGGCCTTGTCGACGATGACATCCCAGATGGTCGCCCGGTAGACATAGTCCGTTAAGACCCGCCCGAATCCGATCAGCACGTCACCGTCCCAGGCCGTCACGGCCACATCGGTGTGACGCAACATTTCACGCGCGTCTTCAAGGGTCCGTCCTTTGGCCCAAGGGGCTTGCTGGTAGAGGCGGACGAGCTTGGCAGGATCGAGGTCTTTCTTCTCGGCGAAGGTGATGGCGGGCTTGAGGGTTGGGGGCATCTTGTACTAGATTATCTCCTGGCTACAGCAATTTAAAACAGGCGGAGTGTACGAGGAACATTATGACAACGCAAGTCCGTAGCTGCCCCAAGTGTTTTCAGCTCATGTGGCTCACCGGGGAGCAGTATGAACTCCTCGACGAGACGACCGTTCGAGCCACGTGCCCTCACTGCCGATCAGTCGTTCGCTTCGCGCTTGTTTCGCAGGGGGCCAACGCAGCAGGCCCCAAGATGGGCCACTGACCGCTTCGTGGAGTGTTGAGCTTGGCTCCAACTCAGGACTCAGCACTTCCAGCTCAGCACTCTCATCACATTCCCCGCCCTGCCCCGTCCAGTTCCGGCTTATTACCCGGCAGAATTTTATTCAGCGTCGCTCGATATTCGCCGGTACGTTTTTCATCGATCCGTCCGATTTCTATTTCCTTGTCTCGCTGCATCCGCTCCAGATGGTCGAGCACTGCGAGGAGCGGCTGGACGGAGCCGAGGAGCCGGCCGACCTCGAAGGCTTCCAGCGATTCGACAAATAATCCGTTCAGGCCCTTGTAGGCAGTTCCGGCGCTCTGGCTCCGGAACCGGGAGACGATCTCTTCGTACTCCTCGACCGCTTCGTACTTGGGCTTTACCCCGGTCGGCACAGCCGACAGGTGAACGATCGGCGGCAGTTTGGCCGCATACACTTTCAGATGGGCAACCAAGCCCCCTATGGCGTCGAGTACATCGGCAGTCTGCATAGAGTCATCCTTCGAGGCGGCATTGCTTACGCCATGTTGAGGGGGCCTGTCAAGATTTTCTCGCGCTGGGAGGTGGCTTAAGCCCGTCGAGCGCCTGAAACACCTCTTCCATATCGGAAGGGAGGGCCTTTGTATATTCATGAAATTCACCGGTAGAGGGATGTTTGAACCCCAGGGTCCTCGCATGGAGCATGACGCGGGGTATCTCGACTCCTTCGACCTCGCAGACTTTCTTTCCTCCATAGGTCTGATCTCCCAGAATCGGATGGCCCAGAGAGGTCAGGTGGACGCGGAGCTGGTGTGTCCTGCCTGTGCGTGGATACAAGAGCACATGGGATGCCAGTTTGCCGAAGCGATGGTCGACCTTGTATTCCGTCACGGATTCCTTGGGACGCGCCGTATGGGCGGAGAACTTTTTCCGTTCTTTCTTATCACGGCCGATGGCCAGATCGATCAACCCATGGCCTTTTTTTGGTACGCCTAAGATCAGCGCTTCGTACACCCTCGTGATCGTATGGTGTTTGAATTGAGCGGACAGGGCACGATGGGCCTCATCGGTCTTGGCGATTACCATCACGCCTGATGTGTCCTTATCCAGCCGATGGACCAGCCCTGGCCGTTCTTTCCCCCCAATCGTCGACACTGTGCCGCCGGAGGTTTGGAAATGGTGGAGGAGAGCATTGACCAGCGTGCCGGCCCAATGGCCCGGCGCAGGATGGACGACCAAGCCGGATGGTTTGTTCAGGAGCAGCAACACATCGTCCTCGTAGAGGATCTCCAGGGGAATGGCCTCGCCTTTGAGGTCTAAGGGCTCTGCTTTGGGAATGTCGAAGGCAATGCTGTCGCCCGGCTTGATCTTTTGGCTGGGCTTGACGACCTGACCGTTGATCCGCACACGCCCTTGCCCGATCAGCCGTTGTAAGGCCGACCGAGATAATTTCGGCTCACGATTGACCAGAAAGACATCCAACCGTTTGGGCTGCTCGCCGGCCGTCACGACAAACTCTGTCACCATAGATCCATTGCCCTTACCAGTTCGTTGAGGCCACGCTACTGTAGCGAGCGGCTCAATTGCAATCGGAGGCTTGTCGATCCGGCCCCCTCGCCTTAGGCTGGGGCGAAGCTACTGTCCGCAAGGTTGGTCCGATGCAGGAGGAGGGAAACTATGTGATGGGTGGACCGCCTCATCAAGGGTCTGTGCGTTCGTTGTTGCTTCAGGATTTTTTTGACAGGACTCAAGGACGGGTTTTTGGCTTCGTTGGCCTTGCCCGAGGCGGGAGTGGTTGTCTCTTGGATTGCTTGAGCTTGGCGATTTCTCTCTCCTGCTCCTCAATCTTTTGCTTCAGTCGATCGATTTCTTCCTGCAAGGTGAGGAGAGGGTCTTTCTGGTTTGGCTCTTTCTTGCTTGTGACCGTGCTGGACGGAGGGGTGGTTTCGGACTGAGGCGCCTTGGGCATTAAGGGGGCTGGCTGTGGGTAGGCTGCAACAGGCAAACGGAGAAAGGCCAGGAAGGCCCGGTGGTCGAGGATCAACTCACTGGCTGACGCGGCATGGCCGCCGGACCAGTTTGGTTCTGTGCCCATCGCAAATCGCGGTGATTCAAATTGCAGACTTCCCCTTGTCCCTCTCATGGAACGGAGGGGGTTGGCTGAGACCATTTTCACGTCGCGATCTTCCGCCGAGCCTGGCTCCTGGTGATTGGCCAGTATGATATGCAGGCGGCCGTTTTTTATAAAGAGACCGCCTGATGTGATCGCGTTGCCAAATGGTTCTGTCAGATGAAAGGACAGCCACTCGTGAGGGCGGGCCGTCCGAAACGCATTTTGGATGGCCGGGGCGAGGTGGTTGATCTCTTCCTGTGAAAACACTGGCCGTGGGGGTTTGGCTGTATCCAGGATCCCTCGTTGCTCTTCGAGGAGGAGTCGGCTGAGAATGGCGGAGAGTTCTTCCGTCGTCCAGGTTGCCGGATGATCATAGAGGCGGTCTGACGAGGGGCTGCTCTCCTGATAGGAATCCAGCCTGACGAACCAGGATGGCTCGGTCTGTACGGGACGGTTTACGAGGGGCGGGCCTGCGCAGCCCAGGCAGAGCAGCAAGGTCGCAGCGAGAGCGATCTTGTTCCAGGGGAATAATCCCGGCATCGTATTGCGCTTCTGAGGGTGGGTGGTCACGAGTCGAACATAATGGAGGGGCTCTCATCAGTCAAGATGGCACAGGTCCGTGACCATGCATCTTGAGCTGAGGCAGGAGTTCCGCGGAGCCTGCTGTTGTGTCGCTGGATGATCTGAGGGGGCCGTCAGTGGCCGGTCTTGCGAGCTCGGTCGGCGATCTTTTTGCGAAGACGGGCTTTTTCGAGACTGATTTCTGCTTCTTTGACTTCGGATGGGAGGCCGCCGGCCTTGAGTCGCTCCTCGGCCTTCTCGAATGCAGCCTGAGCTCGCTCCACATCTATGTCTTCGGCCTTCTCGGCGATCTCGGCCATGATGGTCACTTTGGTCGGTGTGACTTCCGCGTAACCCCAGAGGACCGCCATATGGTTGGTCTGATCCCCGACGCGGTAGCGAAGCTCACCGATCCGTAGCGTAGAAAGGAAATGGCAATGTCCCGGCAATACGCCGAACTCACCCTCTGAGCCTGGAGCGATGACCTCATCCACCTGCTGGCTCAAGAGCAACTTATCCGGCGTCACAACTTCTAGTAAAATCTTCCCAGCCATGTTCTTCCTACTTCCTTACTTCACTCAGAAAGCGGGAGGAGCGATGCGTCCTCCACTGCGCGCGTCCAACGAGGGTCTTCCGAGACCGCGCGTTGCGCGAGCAAGGAGGACGCTCGGTTCGCCCGCTGTTTATACCTTCACTCCCATCTTCTCCGCTTTCGCAATCACTTCTTCGATCGGGCCGACCATGTAGAAGGCCTGTTCCGGGAGGTGATCGTATTTGCCGGCGAGAATCTCCTTGAAGCTTCGGACCGTGTCCTTGAGCTTCACGTACTTGCCTGGCGAGCCGGTAAAGGCTTCGGCGACGTGGAACGGCTGTGACAGGAAGCGCTGAATCTTCCGCGCCCGGGCCACCGCCATCTTGTCGTCTTCCGACAATTCGTCCATGCCGAGAATGGCGATAATGTCCTGGAGGTCTTTATACCGCTGCAAGACGGATTGCACGCCTCGCGCGACCTTATAATGATCCTCGCCGATGACTTGCGGATCGAGAATACGTGAGGTGGAGTCGAGCGGATCGACGGCTGGATAGATACCCAGCTCAGCCAGTTGCCGCGACAACACGGTGGTGGCGTCCAAGTGGGCGAAGGCCGTGGCTGGCGCCGGGTCGGTCAGGTCGTCGGCGGGGACGTAGATGGCCTGGACCGATGTGATCGATCCGCGCTTGGTCGAGGTGATGCGTTCTTGTAGCTGTCCCATCTCGGTCGAGAGGGTCGGCTGATAACCGACGGCGGAGGGCATACGGCCGAGCAGGGCGGACACTTCCGAACCTGCTTGGGTAAACCGGAAGATGTTGTCCACGAAGAGCAATACGTCCTGGTTTTCTTCGTCACGGAAATATTCCGCCACGGAGAGTCCGGTCAAGGCGACGCGCAGACGGGCTCCCGGCGGCTCGTTCATCTGGCCATAGACCAGTGAGACTTTCGACTTGCTGAAGTCCTTGGGATCGATGACCTTCGATTCCTGCATTTCGTGCCAGAGGTCGTTACCTTCACGGGTCCGCTCACCGACGCCGGCGAACACGGAATAGCCGCCGTGGTGCAAGGCGATGTTGTTGATGAGTTCCATGATGATGACGGTCTTGCCGACTCCGGCGCCGCCGAAGAGGCCGACCTTGCCGCCCTTGCTGTAGGGCTCGAGAAGGTCGATGACTTTGATGCCGGTTTCGAGTACTTCGGTCTTGGTGTCCTGATCTTCGAGCCTCGGGGCCGGCCGGTGAATGGGATAGGTCTTTGCCGTCTTGATCGGGCCCATCTCGTCGACCGGCTCGCCCAACACGTTCATCAGTCGGCCCAATGTTTCGCGGCCCACCGGCACGGAAATCGGCGCCCCGGTATCATGCACATCCATCCCGCGTGTGAGACCGTCGGTCGTGGACATCGCGATGCCGCGGACGCGGTTTTCACCGAGGTGCAGCGCGACTTCAAGTGTGATGCGGACGGCGGGGGTGCCGGTCGCTTTATTCTCGTCTTGAATCACTTTGATCGCGTTGTAAATGTTCGGCAGTTGTCCGGGAGGAAACTCCACGTCGACGACCGGTCCAATGACCTGAATGACTTTTCCTATGCTCACGGCTCACTCCTTCTTCAACGTGGCGGACTATTTCAGCGCTTCGGCGCCGCCGACGATATCCATCAGTTCTTTAGTAATCGCGGTCTGGCGGGTCTTGTTGTAATGCAAGGTCACTTTCTTGATCAGCTGTCCGGCGTTTCTCGTCGCGCCGTCCATGGCTGCCATGCGGGCGCCATGTTCCGCTGCGGCCGATTCCAGCAGAATACGAAACGTTTGCGTCTGAAAATGTTTCGGGATGAATACGTTCAACAGGTCGGCTTCGTCCGGCTCATAGAAGTAGCTGCCGCCGGTCGTGCCTTCAGCCTGGGCGGTCCCGAATTCGGCTGCGGTATCGACGGGGAACAGTTTTTCCACGATCACGCGCTGCTGAATGGCGGACTTGAACTCGTTATAGACGATGTAGAGTTCGTCGAAGGTGCCCTTGACGAAGTGGTCGGTCAGGTCGCCGCCGATATCGATGGCATGTTCGAACGTCAGCTTATCGAAGATGCCGGTCCATTCTTGTCTGATCGGCCAGGTGCGGCGCCGGAAATAGTCGCGGCCTTTGCGTCCCACGATGCTCAAGTTGACTTGTAAGCCGCGGGCTTCGCATTCCCGCACGAACTCCGAAGTCTTGCGCGCGATATTACCGTTGAACCCGCCGCACAGCCCGCGATCACTCGTGATGACGAGGACTTCGACTTTTTTGCCACCGCGTTTTTGCAGCAGAGGGTGGGAGGCCCGGTTCACACGTTGGCTCAAGTTGCTGAGCACGCCACGCATTTTGAGGGCATAGGGCCGCGCCGCCAGAATGCGGTCCTGCGACCGTTTCAGCTTGGCCGCGGCCACCATCTTCATGGCCTTGGTGATCTTCTGCGTATTTTTAAACGCCGCAATTTTACGACGTAGTGATTGAAGGCTCGGCATGGTTCTTTGCTTTCAGCAATCAGGCTTTCGCGTTCAACCCAGGGCTGAAGGCGAAGCGCTGCGGCTACTTGGCGCCGTATCCCATCTTCTGTTTAAAGGTCGTGATGATTT
Source organism: uncultured Nitrospira sp. (assembly GCA_964358535.1). GTDB lineage: Bacteria > Nitrospirota > Nitrospiria > Nitrospirales > Nitrospiraceae > Palsa-1315. The sequence goes on from CAYHQK010000064.1 coordinate 8,806, forward strand.
CTTTCAGTCTGGCGCCAACCGTATCGTCGATTTTTCCAATGCTGGCGATTTCTTTTTTCAGTTCGGGATGGTGCTGTTGGACATAGTGCAGCAGGTCGGCTTCGAACTGTTGCACTTTGTCGACGGCGACATCATCCAGGTATCCGTTGACGCCGGAGTAAATCGACAGCACTTGGTCGGCCACCGGCATGGGCTTGTATTGCCCCTGTTTGAGCAATTCCACCATGCGCACGCCGCGCGCGAGCTGCATCTGGGTCGCTTTGTCGAGTTCGCTGCCGAACTGCGAGAAGGCCGCCATTTCACGGTATTGCGCAAGGTCGAGCCGAAGGGTACCGGCCACCTGCTTCATGGTCTTGATCTGGGCCGAACCTCCGACGCGGGAGACGGAGAGCCCGACGTTAATCGCGGGGCGGATACCGGAGTAGAACAGATCGCTCCCGAGATAGATCTGTCCGTCGGTGATCGAAATGACGTTGGTCGGAATATAGGCGGATACGTCGCCGGCTTGCGTTTCAATGATGGGCAATGCGGTGAGGCTTCCCCCTCCGAGCGCATCACTGAGTTTGGCTGCGCGCTCCAATAACCGTGAGTGTAGATAGAACACGTCGCCAGGATAGGCTTCGCGGCCCGGCGGACGACGGAGCAAGAGAGACAACTGGCGATAGGCCACGGCATGCTTGGAGAGATCGTCGTAGACGATCAGCGCATGTTTGCCGTTATCCCGGAAATATTCGCCAATGGCTGCGCCGGAGAAGGGTGCCAGGTACTGCATGGGCGCCGCATCGCTCGCGGTAGCTGCGACCACGATGGTGTAATCCATCGCGTGGTTCTCTTCGAGCGTTTTGACGACGCGGGCCACGGTGGAACGTTTCTGTCCGATGGCGACATAGATACAAAAGACGTTGAGGCCCTTTTGATTGATGATCGTATCGACGGCAATGGCGGTCTTGCCGGTCTGCCGGTCGCCGATAATCAACTCACGCTGTCCGCGGCCGATGGGGATCATGGCGTCGATAGCCTTGATTCCGGTTTGCAGCGGTTCGCGTACGGACTGGCGCGTGTTTACGCCGGGGGCCACGACTTCGATGCGGGAGGAGAGGGTTGAATTGATCGGGCCCTTGCCGTCAATGGGCTGGCCGATGGCGTTGACCACACGGCCGATCAAGGCTTCGCCGACCGGCACCTCGGCAATGCGTCCCGTGCGCTTGACCGGATCGCCTTCCTTGACCCCGACATCATCGCCCATGAGCACGGCGCCGACATTGTCTTCTTCAAGGTTGAGCGCGATCCCGTAGAGGCCGCCCGGGAACTCGAGCATTTCGCCGGCCATCGCGCCGTCCAGACCATAGACCTTGGCGATACCGTCTCCGACCTGGATGACGGAGCCGGTCTCCTTGACGTCGACCTGTTTGTCGAAGCCTTTGATCTTTTCTTTGATAATCGAACTGATTTCTTCTGCCTTGATCTGCATGGCTACTCCTTAGTCAACAAACTCTGCATCGCTTGTAACCGCCCACGGACGGTGCTATCGACCACCGTGCTCCCGAGCTGAATCTGAACGCCGGCGAGATGGCGGGCATCCGTGTGAAAGGTCACGTCAACCTGACGCTTGAGCATCTCGCGTAAGCGAGCGCTGATTCGATCTTGTTCCCCTGGGGGCAGGGCCGCAGCAGAGGACACGGTGATTTGCTGGGTGCCTTTCGACGCATCGGCAAGTTTGGCGAAGGCCTCGGCGATTTCCGGGAGAAAGCCGACTCGATTCTTTTTCACCAACTGTGCGAGAAAAGTTTTTCCGACCGGAGGGCATCCCAGGCGTGAACCAAGTTCTGCGAGGACGGCGATCTTTTCTTCGGCGCCGAAGCTCGGCGAGGCTACGACATGGCGTAGCGAAGCGGAATCCTTGATCGCGTCCCCCAGCCCCGTGAGGGCGGTGCGGGTTGACTCAATCGTGGAGGCATCAAGTAGCTCAAAGAGCGCCTGTGCATAACGTCGCGCAACTGCTGTCTTTATCACTGTGCTGGTCCGTTCGTTCTTCTTTTTGGCAAAAGGGAAACCTTCGTGCGTTTGCACGAAAAGCGGCGCGCCAAGTTAGCATTGGC
>CAYHQK010000065.1:0-1595 GCA_964358535.1 uncultured Nitrospira sp.
GTAGAGGGGGTAGCGGGATAATGGGGTATGGGGATAGAGGGGGTAGAAGAAGGGGTAATGGGATAAAAGGGATAGAGGGGTAAAGGGATAGGAATAGGATGCATTGGAGGGAGCTTGAGGTCTGGAAACTGTCGCATGAAATGGTTTTGGACGTCTACAGGCTCACGAGTTCTTTCCCGGACCATGAGAAGTTTCGACTAACCAGTCAGCTGTGCAGAGCCGCTTCTTCTGTGCCCGCAAATATCGTCGAAGGAAATGCGCGGCACTCAAGAAAAGAATATATTCAATTTCTGGTCACAGCAAGAGCCAGCCTTGAGGAGACTCGATACCATAGCTTGCTGGCAAGGGACCTTCGCTATCTAGAGTTATCAGATTATGACCAGCTTGAAGCAAAAGCCGAAAGCATTAGCCGAATGTTGAATTCATTCATACGATCCCTCAGAGCCAAAGGAACCAGTGATAAATAACGGGAATCCAAGCATGGGCATGCTGCACGGCGATAGCTATCCCTTTATCCCGCGTATCCCTTTACCCCCGGTATCCCTCTACCCCGTCTCTTGCCCTGCCCCTCTACCCCATTGCCCCGTTACCCCCGAGGGTTCCCTGTGAGAATCCTCGTAACCGGCGGAGCCGGCTTCATCGGCTCCCATCTCGTCCGTCGCCTGGTTGTGCAAGGCGGCCATGAGGTGGTGAATCTGGATGCGCTGAAATATTCCGGCAACCTCGCAAATCTCAAGGCGATCGAGGCCCATGCCCGTCATACCTTTGTGCATGGGGACATTGGCGATCAGTCCTTGGTCGAACGGCTTCTCCGTGAGCACCGGATTGAAGGGGTGATCAATGCCGCGGCGGAGACCCACGTGGATCGGTCGATTCTCGATCCGGGGGCCTTTGCCAGGACCGATGTGGTAGGGACTGGCGTGTTGCTTGAGGAAGCTCGTCGCGCCGGCCTGCAGCGATTTCTCCAAGTCAGCACAGACGAAGTGTACGGCAGTGTCGAGACCGGGATGTCGACCGAGAACGATTGCCTGGCCCCTCGCAGTCCCTATTCTGCCAGCAAAGCTGGTGGAGACCTCTTGGCCCTCAGCTACTGGACGACTTATCGGTTTCCCGTGATGGTGACTCGTGGCAGCAATACCTATGGGCCGAATCAGTACCCGGAGAAATTCGTTCCCCTCTTTATCACCAATGCGATCGACGACCAGTCCCTTCCACTTTATGGAGATGGACGTCAGCGCCGCGATTGGCTGGCAGTGCAGGACCATTGTGCGGCGATCGAGCATGTATTTCTTCGCGGTGAGCCGGGGCAGATCTACAATGTCGGCGGAGGCAATGAACGGGAAAATATCACCGTGGCTGAACAGATTGTCGGCCAGCTTGGTAAACCCCGTGACCTCATTCGATTGGTGCAGGATCGACCGGGGCATGATCGCCGCTACGCGGTGGATTGTAGTAAGTTGTGCCAATTGGGGTGGAGCCCAGCCGTGCCGTTCGAAGAGGGACTGAAAGCGACCATCCAATGGTATCAGGAGCATGAGGACTGGTGGCGTTCGATCAAGTCAGGCGAGTTTCGCCAGTACTATGAACAGCAGTAT
>CAYHQK010000065.1:1695-10829 GCA_964358535.1 uncultured Nitrospira sp.
CTGGTGGCGTTCGATCAAGTCAGGCGAGTTTCGCCAGTACTATGAACAGCAGTATGGGAAGCGGCTGCAAGAAGGGGTAAAAGTGGCAGGGGTAGAGGGATAGAGGAGCAATGGGGTAGTTATGGTACGTGGAATGCCAGTTCAGCGAGCAGATCGAGGGGATGAGTGCTGCATCCTTTCTAATATTCTTGCCCTAACTCCATTGCCAGATTACCCCTCTGTCCCGCTTGTTCCTGTACCTCCATTATCCCTCTGCCTCATCTCTTATCCTGTCCCGTTACTCCCATACCCCGCTACCCCCATTACTAAGCTATGCGTATATTAATCACCGGCGCGCAGGGACAACTGGGTCAGGCGCTCCAGCAGGCCCTCGCCGGAGAAGATCTGATTCTCAAAGACCTGCCGGAGTTTGACCTCACGCATGCTGACTGCGAATCCCAGATCGTGGCTGCCCGTCCCTCGGTCATCCTCCATGTCGGGGCTTACACCAATGTCGATGGGGCTGAGCGAGAGCCGGATCGCGCGATGGCGGTGAATGCTCAGGGGACCGCTTTGGTGGCCAGTGCCGCTGCCACGCTCAAGGCGAGATTAATCTATGTATCCACGGACTATGTCTTCGATGGAATTCAGACGACTCCCTATCGTGAAGAGGACCAGCCCCATCCTATCAATGCGTATGGGCAATCCAAGCGCGAAGGGGAGCTCGCCGCATTGAAGGGCTGTCCCAACACGTTGGTGGTTCGAACAGCCTGGCTTTATGGACATGCCGGGAGCAATTTCGTGAAGACGATGATGAAGCTGGCAAGTGAGAAACCGTTCCTTGAGGTGGTGGGAGATCAGCGAGGCTGCCCAACCAATGCGGACGATCTGGCCTTGGCTTTGAAAGATCTCATCACGAGTGACCTGCGAGGGATTTGTCACGTGACGAATCGCGGCGATTGCACCTGGCATGAATTCGCAGAGGCCATCGTCAGCCTCATGGGTCTCTCCACTCCTGTTCGTCCCATTACGACTGAACAGATGGGACGTCTTGCGAGGCGACCCGCCTATTCTGTCCTTGCTCAGGAGCGCCTCCATGGTTTTGGATTCAGCATGCCCTCTTGGCAGGATGCCCTGCAACGGTTTGTCAGCGGGGTTCGGGAACAGTAACTACGGAGAAAGAAGATCGCTGCGCATTGAAACGGGCACTCTGCCGGATGGGCGACCTGATAACCACGGATCAGGGGTGAGTGTGCGCTTGTCCAGACTCTTGGCGCCAAGTGCTTAACTCTGGGGCGCATTCACAACGTGATCTGGCGCCAAATTCCTCGCGAGACTACCAACAGCTACTGCGAGAGCTGAGGGGCGCCAAGGAAGAACTGGTGCACGATTGAAGCTCTGAAGCTCAGCGCAGGCTCGGAGGGAGGTCACTGTGTACCTCGGATCTTCTGCAACCGCTAGCGGCGGCAATCGAGGCTTGCGAATCTCTTACCAGCGGTGGCCCAACAGTACGACTCTCAGCAGCCGGTAGCCATGAGGCTGCTTATGACTGCCACTATTGACGACCGGGCGCACTCCGCAAATTCTGATTTCTTGGTCGGTTGTGATTCCGGTGGGAAAAATATGGTTATGCTTTCTGCTAGTTCTAGATCGATGGGTGCAGTGTTTCCGCTAAATCTGTTTAGTCCCAAGATGTCGAGAGTTATTTAATGGCAGAACGCAATTGGTTGCGATTCAGGATGGTATTTTCCCATCCATATAGTTTGATCGTCTTGTTTTGGAGCCTTTGCTACATATGGCGCCCATTGTATTTTGGCTTTTATAGTGATGACTATACTGTATTGTTTGAGCCCCTAAAATTTCATCCAGCTTCTGAGTGGCTGGATTATTACACTAATCTTTATTCAAACCGCATTCTCGCTGGTGTATTCAGCTATGTTCTTCTGGGTGCGTTTAAGGTGAATCCATTCCTGTGGCAGCTCTATGGCGCTACTGTCGTCCTTGCCGAGAGCCTCCTGTTTTTTAAGGCGCTGCAAACGCTGAACGCACTGCAGACGGCAAGGCTGGATCGCAAGATTATTGCCCTAATCGCATGTCTGTGGATCATTAACCCGTTTTCGTTTGGATTTACTGCTTGGCCTGCCCACATGGTTACAGGCTTGTGCGTGGTGGCGTTTCTGCTGGCGTTTATTGCGTATTTCCAGGAACGGTTTCTAGCTTCGTTTATTTTTTATTCGATCAGTTGTCTGACTCTTGAGGCCTACTACTTTCAGTTTATTCTTTTTCTTGGATTGTCCTGGATCTATCAGCATAGGTTTTCCTTGAAACGCACGAGGCTCGTTCATCATCTCGTGGTCTTTTCTCTCCTGCAGTTGTCCTTTATTCTTTATAACCGCTTGATTCAGAATGGAACACGAAAGAGCTTTAATCCCGATTTCATTCTCACAAGAGTCCTTGGAGTCCTACGGAATCCGATGTATTGGATCGAAGCACTGATCCCTCTCTTGATTGGAGCCTTCTTCGTGGCTCTATTGATTCGGAATGTGAGGAAGATGCGAAATCGTAGTATCGAGCCACACCATGCGGCCTTATTGCTGCTAGGCTTTTGCGCACTAGTGAACTTGCTAATGTATATGTCCGTTGGTTACTCGATCCGTCCGTTCGGAATAGCTTCGAAGACCACTATCGCAATTTCCGCACTTTTCATTTTCATTGTGTTTGTTCTGGCGCAGAGATTTCCCAGGAGGGCTCGTCTAGCTTTGGTAATAGTAATATTGTTTTTTGCTCCTATCTTCATCCGGCAGACCAAAGATTGGGCAGACAGTTGGTCGCTTCAACAGAAAGTGATCCATGCTTTTCCCGCCGAAGTGATTGCACGGGAAGGTCGTGAGAAAACCTTGCTGGCAATCGTGCCTAACCGAGTGAATTCCGTTCTGGTCTTTGAAGAGTCTTGGGCGCTCGGCCCGGCACTTCGTGCCCACTATTCGGTTCTGAATGAGGTGAAGGTCGAATATATAACTCATAAGTTTGGTACTTTCAGCGCCACCAGAACAGTTTATGATGGCGGTCAGGTTACGCAAGTTGGCCGATTAAGCGGCCATGTTTATTCGGGTCTTGAGAACCAAAATGAACTGTTGCTGTGGAATTACTTTGATGGAACATTAAGGCGAGTCGATCATCCTTTCGTTTTGGAGGAAGATTTGTCTTCGGACTATCTAAGCTCAATTTCTACGGTCTTAATAGAGTGAAGGGCTGTGACTGGCGTGAGTTGCGCCCCCCCCCCCATTGGCTCATCATCTAACCGAGGAAGCGTCTCAACCTGACTGTGTCATTGTGGCATCATTTGCCCGGTGCACTTGGCGCGCGACACCACTCAAATATTTTTGCGCGCTGTGAATTGAGGAGGAGTATGGATACGCCTGTCATTTCGATAGTGTTTTCATTCAGAAATGAGGAGGAGGTTCTTCCTGAGCTTGTGCACCGTGTTGTGGCCGTTGTGGAGACAATCGGGGATTACGAACTCATATTTGTGAATGATGATTCTACGGATCGCTCTCTAGATGTTCTGCAAAATCTTCGAGCGGAAAATAGCCGAATCAAGATTATTAATATGTCGAGACGTTTTGGGGTCTCTCCTTGCGTGATTGCCGGTCTTGCTGCCAGCAGAGGAGACGCCGCCATTTACATGGATTCTGACTTGCAGGATCCTCCCGAAATCATTCCCCAAATGGTGCGCGAATGGAAAAATGGTGCAGACATTGTGCATACCGTGCGGACTCACAGGCATGGAGAAAGCGCCGCGAAAATGTGGATCACGAAGATGGCGTACAAGGCCATCAACGCTTTCTCGGATATTTCTCTTCTTGAAAACGCGGGTGATTTTAAGCTTCTCAGTAGGCGGGTCGTCGAGGAGGTCCTGCAACTAGGTGAGATGGATCCTTACCTGCGAGGCCTCTCGGTGTGGGTCGGTTTTAATCAAGCTGTTGTCAAATACGAAAGAGATGCTAGATCCGCCGGCCAGTCGAAATTTGGATTGTTCACGAGTCTGAATCCATACAAAGAGTTTTTGCGAGGCATTACGTCGTTCTCCACGGTGCCTCTGTATTTTGCGTTGTTCTTTGGCCTCACAGTCTCGATGGTCTCATTTATTCTGCTTTGCTATATCATTGTTATGAAAATTGCAGGCATGAACTTGCCTGGGTGGACTGCTATCATGTCGGCCATCCTGTTTCTTTCCGGGGTCATTTTGGGCACGATCGGCCTACTTGGAATCTATGTCGGCAGGATCTACGATCAAGTTCGGAGCAGGCCAAAATATATTATCAAGAAGCAAATAGGGTTTTAGTCAACCTTAAGCTGGTACGAGGGACGGTATCCCTATGCTCACGAAATATTCATTTCTGAAGGTCCGCTTGCTTTTTTTGATGCTGCGGAAAGGTAAGTTGACCATAAGAAAAATTTTCAATACGGCGAGATGCTATGCGGCGTATCGTTTTAAATTGGATCGGTCCGGCCGAACCCCGGTTGTGATTAATTTCGAACTTTCTAATCACTGCAATGAGAATTGTGTATTTTGCCGGTCGGAAAAAGGGGAGATTCCTGATCTTAACCCCGGAAATGCAGGTCAGATTATTCCTAAGGGGACGATGAAGTTTGAGATAGTCGAGTCCATCTTGCGGCAAACCAAGGATACGCTGTTGATGGCTGTGCCTTATGTGAATGGTGAACCCTTTATTTACCAACGGTTGGGTGAAGTCTTAAGAGTTGCCAGGGAGTGCAACGTGGCAACTATGATTTCAAGCAATGGAGTGCTGCTTAACCAGGAAAACATTGACAAGATTCTCGATCATGATTTGGATTTTTTGAAAGTGCATGTGTCCGGTTTTACTACTGAAGTTCACAGAATCCAACATCGAGTTGGAGATGTGGAGGAGATAAAACAAAACTTGCAGTTGCTGTTGAAATCGATCAGGAAGCGCAACGCACGTCTTTTGGTACTCATTGACTATATTCTCTATAAGCACAATGCCCACCAAGTTGATCAATTCAAGGCGTTTGCGGACGATTTGGGATTTTTATTTAGTGTGCGGCCAGGGAATCCTCTCGGTATGGAAGGGCGGGAGGATGCACAGCCTGTCCAGTTTCCGTCTGCGCAGAATATTCCATGTGATTGGCTATGGAAGGTTCTAACTGTAAATTGGAATGGGGACTTGTTGCCCTGTTGCGACTATGTGGTTTACGGGAATGCTGACGGTTATGGTTCATTCAAGGAGCATGAGACGGATGTGCTCGGCGTTTGGAATGGTTCTCGCGTTGTGCAGATGCGGAAAACTCATCGTGAGCAGGGCCGTAAACCTATTCCAATCTGCTCCAAATGCAATCGGGTTGGTGTCGAATTTAAATACTAAGTCAGTAGTGTCCCAACGTTAATCGAATAGAATGGGTTGCTGCTGCCGATTTGGTTGACACCAGCCTGCGCTAATTCCGCCTACGCGTAGAACTCCATCTGACTGAAATAATCAACGCGACGATCGGTTTCGATGCATCGAATAGCACAATGACAGACTCAACTCTTGAACAGCGCAAATCCCTGGCCGATATTGTTCGGTCATGGCCTGAAGTGTTCGGACTGGAGATTAAGTATTGGCGGTTCACGCTTGGTATTGCGCTGGCAATGGGCACTGTAGCGGTGTATATGCTTCAGCATCATGGTTATGTGACTCCGGAAAACATTATGTCGCTTCTCCGGGCGCATCCCTTTTTGGCGCCGATCGTGTTTCTTGCTATCTATGTGTTGTCAGTCATGTGTTTTATACCCACACTGCCGCTAAACCTCGGTGCAGGGCTGATCTGGGGACCATATTGGGGAGGTCTACTGACCGTTTTAGGGGCGACTGCCGGTGCAGTAGGTGCCTTCCTCGCCGCGCGGTACCTTGCGGCTGATTATTTGAATGCCTGGTTTAGTAATCGGATTTGGAGCTGGTTGAGAGGTGAGGTTCTCAAGAAGGGCTGGAAAATGGTCGTGTTTGTACGCATTAATCCTATTTTCCCCTTTGGCCCTGCAAGCTATTTATTTGGATTAACCTCTATCAAATTCAGACATTATTTCCTGACCACGATGCTTTCTATCGTCCCGTTGAGTGTCACCTTTGCGGCCGTTGGGCACTCTCTTGGTAGCATCGTTCTGGAAGGCGATGCAGGCGCTTTGTTCACCGACATTCTGGTAGTGTCGCTCGCTGTGACCACTCTAGCGTTTCTGAGAATAGCGTTTAGACGGATGACGAAATTATCGTGACGCCTACATGTCCAAAAACTTGGTCTGGTAATCTTGAAGTGTGGTGCGGCTGGGGCTATGTGTGGAAGTATGTCGATGCCAGGTGGATGCTGCTTCCGTGGGGCGAGTCGGTCAATGGCGTGATTGCTACTGGTGAGCAACGCATGGTTTTTGAATTTTGAGGTTGCACGTTCCCCTATGGAAGATTCTCGGTTGCCGCAATCACAGGGTGTTTGATTCTTAGTTGATCCGTCCATTTGAAATGGAGTTGTTGCTGGGGGTGGACCTGCAGTTTCTGGAGAGGGTACGCACTCGGTGAGTGCGTTCGTGCAAGTGGAGGTATTGAACGTTCACTGAATCATTTGGGTACACCGGTTATGGGAAATTTACGATGTAACACAGGCAAGCGAGGTGCGAGGCGAGTATCGCTAGAGCAAGCTCTTAAGCGAATTCGTTTGTTTGCCACTGATGTCGACGGCGTCTTGACGGATGCTGGGATGTACTATGCCGAGTCCGGCGATGAGTGGAAGAAGTTCAATACGCGCGATGGCATGGGGCTCAAACTGTTGCAGAAGGCTGGCATCATCACCGCCATCGTGACGCAGGAACGGACCAAGTTGGTGGCGCGGCGTGCGGAGAAGCTTGCCATTCCTGAACTGCATCAAGGGGTGTTGGACAAGTTGTCGCTCGTCCGTGAAATGGCGGCACGTCATGGGCTCACCCTCAGCCAGGTTGCCTATATCGGGGACGACGTCAACGACTTTGAAACGCTGAAGGAAGTGGGGTTTTCTGCCACCCCGGCTGACGGGATGCCACAGGTCGCTGCGGTGGTCGACTATATCTGCCAGAAGAAGGGCGGGGAGGGGGCGGTCAGGGAAATCATTGAGATGATTCTGGCAGCCCAAGCTCCAAGCCCTAGAAAACGCGCGTAGCGAAGAAATCAGTTTATGGCTTCTCTCAAACAATCAACAGCGAACCTCGAACTGCATAACCATCTGTATCCCGTGATTATGGCCGGCGGCAGCGGCACCAGGTTTTGGCCGCTCAGCCGACAGTTGTTTCCCAAACAGTTGCTGCGGATTATGGGAGATGAAACGTTGATTCAGCAGACCATGCGCCGGGTGGTCTGCGCGTCGGCGCCCAATCGGGTGATGATCTCCACGAATCCAGCCCAAGCAGAGTCTATTCGCGTCCAGCTGAGCGAATGGAAAGACGCGCTGTCAGATAATTTCGTGCTGGAACCGGAAGGGCGCAATACCGCTCCGGCCATTGCCTTGGTCGCGTTGGAGCTGGTCCGCCGAGACCCTGACGCGATTATGTTGGTGGTGCCGGCCGATCATATCATTAAAGGCCAGCGAGCCTTTGATGCGGCTGTCTCATTGGCTGCGACGTTGGCCAAACAGGACTATCTGGTGACGTTTGGTATCCAGCCGATCCGTCCGGAAACAGGCTACGGCTACATTAAGCCTAACCAAAAAATGACGCTGGGAAAACAGGGCACGCTCAAGGGCCATCCGGTCAGCCGATTCGTGGAGAAACCCAATGCCACCAAGGCCGCGCAGTATCTCAAGGCCGGGGACTATTACTGGAATAGCGGCATGTTTGTGTGGCGTGCCGCGGCGATTCTGGATGAGATCAAACGCCATCAGCCGGCTCTCTTTCGCGGGATCGAGCGGATCGGCCAATTGATGCGGTCTGGCGCGACCAGGGAGGCTATTGATGATGCCTATCGAATGCTCACGCCGGTCTCGATCGATACGGGAGTCATGGAGCAATCGAAGAAGGCTGCGATCGTGCCCGTGTCTTTCCAATGGTCCGACGTCGGGAGTTGGGGGAGTCTGGATGAAGTCGCGCCGAAGGATCAGGCAGGTAATGTCGTGGTCGGTCGTGTGGTCGATGTCGGCAGCCGCCGGTCGATCGTCTACGGGGATCGTCGGCTCGTCGCGACGATCGGTCTCACTGACATGGTGGTGGTCGATACGCCGGACGCCACATTGGTCTGCCCCAAATCCCGCGCGCAGGATGTGAAACAATTGGTTGAGATTCTCAAGCGGCAAAAAGCGCCGGAACATCTGGAGCATCTCACCGTGCATCGGCCCTGGGGTTCCTATACGATCCTGGAAGAAGGGCTTGGGTACAAAGTGAAGCGGGTGACGGTGAAGCCGGGAGGGCGGCTTTCGCTCCAGCTGCACCATCGACGGAGCGAACATTGGGTGGTGATCACCGGGACGGCGCGGGTGACCAGGGGAAACGAGGTTTTTGATCTCAAGACGGGTCATAGTACCGAAATTCCTTTCGAAACCAGGCACCGGTTGGAAAATCCAGGCCAAGAGACTCTACACATCATTGAAGTGCAAAATGGGCCGTATCTTGGCGAGGACGACATTGTCCGGCTTCAGGATGATTACGGGAGAACGAAGAACTAAGCGTCGCAGTGTCATCACGTCCGTACAGTCGTCAAGTCGGTGCTCTTCGACTTTGGACTTGACGGCGTTCAGACTTTCGATTGAGTGAGGATCTATGGGTTTATTTCGTGAATACGATTTGCGCGGCATCGTGGGCCAGGAGCTCACCGATTCGATTGCGGAGCAGGTGGGGCGCGCCTACTGCACCTATGTCAAAGACCGTGGGGTGAAGACGGTCTCAGTCGGGCGGGATGGCAGGCTAAGTTCGCCTGGGCTTCACAAGGCTCTCGTGCGGGGGCTCCTCGCCGGCGGATTGAATGTCATAGATATCGGAGTCTGTCCCTCGCCGCTGGTCTATTTCTCCCTGTTTCAGCTGCCGGTTGAGGGCGGCATCATGATCACCGGGAGCCACAATGCGGCGGAGTACAACGGATTCAAGATCTGCATCGGGAAAGATACGATTCATGGAGAGGAGA
>CAYHQK010000066.1:0-10698 GCA_964358535.1 uncultured Nitrospira sp.
TCAAAAAGGCTGTCCAGCAAGGCCGCAGGCGAGTCGAAACCGGAGGCGTACCCTCAGGGGTACGTTGAGGATTTCGATGAGCCGAGAACGAAGCTGGCGGACTTTTTCAGCGTCCTGCTAAGACCAATACTGGGAAGCTTTGGTATACCCGAACACTAGATCCCGCCGCGCCAGGACCCCGACGAGCTTGCCGTTTCGCACGACGGGCACCCGCGTGAGGTAGCGATCCTGAAACAGATTTGCAACCTCCTCTAGCTTCATCTCCTCGGTGGCCGTCACCGGATGGATGGCCATCATTTCGACAACCAATACTTTTCGCAGATCCCGGCCGTCGATCATCGCCTGAAGCAAATCATATTCACTCACCAGACCGACCAAGGTCCGGTCCTCCTCCACCACCGGCAGACTGCCGAAGTTTCGTTGGATCATCAGCCGGCCGATGGTCAAGGCATCGGTCCTGGGAGTACAGGTAAAGACGGCATCCTGCATCATCTGTCCCACCGTCAAAGTCTTCGGATCGCAGGCCGCCGCAAGGAATTCTGTTTTTCTCATAGCCCCTCCTCTTTATTCTTTATCCCGCAGCTCAACAGAATAATTCCCGCGGGATGCTCAAAATGACATCCCAGCAAGGCCGCAGGGAGTCCGGCGACTGAAGCGTACCCTTGGGGTACGTTGCAGGGAGACGGACGACTGAGAACGAAGCTGGGGGTCATTTTCAGCATCCCGCACGTCCGGCTGCTAGGTACGCACGAAGCACATCTCTCCGTGCGATGATGCCCACGAGCTTGTCTTTGGCATCCACCACCGGCACGCGAACTAAATCGCTGGCTCTGAACACATGAACCAACGTCGGGAGCGTCGTTTCGGTGCGGACCGAATAGGGGTTATAGGTCATGACGTCGCACGCGGTGATCTCACCAAGCTTGTGCCCGTCATCCATGGCAGCCAGCAGATCATGTTCACTCACGATGCCCACCAGCTTCTTTTTGGCATCCACCACCGGCACCGACCCGAATCCCTTGATCATGAGCGACGCAATGACATCGCCTTTGGTCTTGAGACGAGCAGACTGCACTTTTTTCTCCATGACCTGTTTGACCATCAGGGAATCAAACTCTTTTTTCGGAACGGCCTTTTTCTTTCTCGTCTTTATCGGCATAGGTCCCTCCTCACTGTTCATCTGCCAGGATGGCTAAGAGCGAGACTAGCGTGACGGGTGCGACAGAGGATAGTTCGAGGTCCGATGTTCGAGGTTTTTGGCGCTTCGAACCCAGAACTTCGAACTTCAGAACGCGCCTGTCTCGCCTGTCTCGCCCATCCTGCAAGTCTCGCTCATCTATCCCTCTGGTGGTTAGACCACGCAATGTAAGTGCCACAGTTCTCCCCTCCGATTCTCGACGAGGGATCACCCATTTCCCCACTGAATTGTGACTCCCGTCACATCGGAACTGGGGCCAATCACCACAGTCATCCGTTCGGCACTGCTGCGAAACGCCGCATGGCACAGGCCAGACGGACCCTCTCGCTCTAAAAAGCATGAGAATTGTGGTGCTTTTCACTGAGGCTCAGCCATTGGTCACAGGCACATCCAATGCAGATCTGATACCGTGGTTCTTGTGTGTGATTGGCCGTCATCAAGGGAGGAAGTCCGTCATGCGAATTCTTTGTGCCGTGGATGGATCTGAATACTCACAATGGGGAGTCCAGGCACTCGAAGCGCTCGCGAGCCGTGAGCCCAAGTCTGTCACGCTGCTCCATGTCGTCGATCCCTCGGCCCTCCGAGCCGGCAAAGGCGTGAATCCCGTGGCAGAGAAGCGTGCGCTGGCCGCCCTGGAGAAGGCCGGGGGAATCCTCCTCCGCGAGGCAGAACGATCGGCTCGCGTCGCCCTCGGACAGGCCTCGACCGGTCCTCGCACGACATTCCACCGCACCTTAGCCCATGGCCCCCTCGCCCAGACGATCGTGCGGCAGGCACGGCGGGTGAAAGCCGACCTCATCCTTATCGGATCCCGCGGATTGAGCGACATTCAAGGATTCCTGCTGGGGAGCATCTCCCGGCAGGTCGCGTCGATCGCCCGCTGTTCCCTCTTCGTCGTGAAACAGCCGACGCCGCAATTGACGCATGTCACCCTGGCGGTCGATGACTCGAAGCACTCACGAGCCGCCGCGCGCTTTCTCCGATCCCACATCCTTCCGGAATCCGCCACGACCACCATCCTCTCCTCGGCCGAACGGCCGGTCACCGACTTAGCCATTCAATATTTGTCCAAAGCGCAAATCGAAGAATTGGAACGGCCGGTCCTCGAACGGGCCGCGAAACTGGTCGCGACCGTGCGGAATGAGTTTCTGAAAGAGGGCTACGCAGTCGACACGAAGGTGCAGATGGACCATGTCATCGACACCATTGTCAAACAGGTGGAGGCCGCTCACGCAGACCTCCTGGTGATCGGGTCTCGCGACTTGACCAAGAGCGAGCGGCTCCATCTCGGGAGCGTCTCGGAGAGTCTCCTGCGACATACCCCCTGTTCCGTCCTGATCGTGCGAGGCACGCGTGCCTGACCTCGACAAGCCCCGCCTCCACCAACTGACGGTTGGTGAAATCTTCACGCACCTGGAAACCAGGGCTGGCGGCTTGTCGCCTGAAGAGGCACAGCAGCGGCTCAGTCGGTATGGACCCAATGTTCTGGAGGAACCGAATCACTACTCATTGATTCGAGGGCTCCTCCAACAATTCACCCACTTCCTGGCCATTTTACTCTGGATCGCCGCCGGCCTGGCGTTCACGGCAGAATTCATGAAGCCCGGCGAAGGGATGCTCACCCTCGGCTGGGCGATCCTCGGTGTGATCGTGATCAACGCCGTCTTTGCCTTCTTTCAGGAATATAAAGCGGAGCGCGCGGTGCATGCCCTCCATCGCCTCCTCCCTGCCAGGGCATGGGTGCTGCGAAGCAACCAACCGCATGAGGTGTCGCGCAGCGAGATCGTGCCGGGTGACGTACTCTTGATCGAGGAGGGAGAACAGATTCCTGCCGACGCCCGGCTCATCGAAGCAGCCGAAATGCGTGTCGACATCTCCTCTCTCACCGGCGAATCCCAACCGAAGCGGCGGACAGCAGAGCCGGTAACCGATGGACATCTCCTGGACATTCCCAATCTGGTATTCGCCGGCACCCCCGTGCTCTCCGGCAGAGGTCGGGCGGTGGTGTTCGCCACCGGCATGCAGACGGAATTCGGCAAGATCGCCCGCCTCTCCACCAGCGTGGAAACAGGCCTCAGCCCGCTGCAGAAAGAGATCGCGAAGGTCACCCATGTAGTCGCGCTGCTGTCAGTCGCCATGGGTGGGGCCTTTTTCGTCATCGGCGTCTCCATGGGCTTGAGCTTCTGGATCAGTGCGATCTTCGGGATCGGCATCATCGTGGCGAACGTGCCGGAAGGACTGCTCCCCACTGTGACGCTGGCCTTGGCGTTGGGCAGCCAGCGCATGGCCAAACGCCACGCGCTCATCAAACAACTGACGTCCGTTGAAACCTTGGGTTGCACCACCGTCATCTGCACGGATAAGACGGGAACGCTGACCGAGAACCGGATGCGCGTGACCCGTTTCTATATGGACCACCTCGAAGTCGAGGTGCAGGAAAGCTGTCTGGTGATCGCCGGACGCGTGACCAGCGCGCTTGAGGCCGAGGAGTATGCGCCGCTCTTCGATGCGATCATCCACTGCCACAATGCCAAGCGCTCGCGGCGGACCGACGGCCGCCCCACCGTCACGGGCGATCCAACCGAAGTAGCCCTGGTCGAGTTCGCACAGGATCACGGACTCCTCCACCATGAACCCTTGCCCCGGATGGGCGAGCTCCCGTTCGACGCGGACCGGAAGCGCATGTCCACCCTCCATTGGCGTGAGGGCCGACTCGTGGCCTTCGTGAAGGGAGCGCCGGAATCGCTCTTGCCCCTCTGCAATCAAATGCTCCACCAAGCTACACGCTCGCCGATGAGTCGGGAGGACCGCCAGCGCATCATGGCGCAAAGCCGGATCTTCGCGCACCAGGCCTATCGGGTCCTGGCTGTGGCCATGCGTAACATTGAGCAGGGGATCGAGAAGCTGGACATCGACCGGGTGGAACAGAACCTCACCTTTCTCGGCCTCGTGGCGATGATAGATCCCCCGCGCAACGAAGTGCCGGAAGCCATCGTGCGCTGCCGCCAAGCCGGCGTGCGCACCATCATGATTACCGGCGACCATCCGCTCACGGCCCTGGCCATCGCCCGCCAGATCGGGCTGGCGCCGAAGGAGTCCCGCACCGAGACGGTCGGATACTGTCCCGTGATCGAAGGGCACCAGGTCGAAACGATGAGCGACGAGGCGCTGCGTCGGCTCCTCACGCCCACCCGTCCTGGCGAGGCCGAGCCGGTCTTCGCGCGCATGGCCCCCCGGCACAAGATGCGCGTGGTGTCGGTGCTGAAAGACATGGGCGAAGTGGTGGCCGTCACAGGCGACGGGGTGAACGACGCCCCGGCCATCAAGAAGGCCGATATCGGCATTGCGATGGGCATCACCGGAACCGACGTGGCGAAAGAAACGGCGGACATGATTTTGCTCGACGACAACTTTGCGACCATCGTCAACGCCATTGAAGAGGGCAGAGCCGTCTATGCCAACATCCGAAAATTTTCCACGTATGTGCTGGCGAGCAACGTGCCAGAGGTCGTCCCCTATCTGGCGTACGGCTTGTTCGGGATTCCGCTGGCGCTCACAGTCCCGCAAATCCTCGCCGTGGATCTGGGGACCGACATGGTTCCGGCCTTGGCCCTGGGTGCCGAAAAGCCCGACGCCGGCATTATGGCAATCCCGCCACGCCCGCGCACGGAACGGTTGATGAACCTTCCGCTTCTCCTGCGCGCCTACGTCTTCTTGGGCCTGATCGAAGCTGGGATCGCCATGGGCGCATTCTTTTTATTGCTCCTGACACAGGGATGGACCTGGGGTATGCCGCTCGACTGGTCCGATCCGCTCTACAAACAGGCGACCGCCGCCACCTTCGCTGCCATCGTCGTCGCCCAGGTGGCAAACGTGTTTGCCTGCCGCTCGGACCGAGTGTCGCTCTCTCAACTCGGCTGGTTCACCAATCCATTGATCCTCTGGGGAATCGCAACAGAACTCGTCGTCCTAGCGTTCATCATCTATACCCCTTGGGGCAACGCGATCTTTGGAACCAGCCCCTTGCCCGCCTGGATCTTTGGGCCACTCGCGCTGGGCGCCCTTGTGCTGTTATTCGCAGAGGAAAGTCGCAAATTCATCGTGAACCGACTCACAAACAGTCGCGCAGGCAAAGCCACGCAACTAGCGGGTAAATCATGACCAGTAACCCCCAAGACCCGATTCGTGAGGTCCCTGTCACCGAGATCATTCCCCCCGGATCTTCCTCAGCTCCGACTCACCATTCGCCCAGTGCATTATCCGACCACGAGCACCGGCTCCCCGCCCCCCTGCCCCTGTTCGCTTCACCCAGGACCGGGTCCCGTCTTCCCCGGCTCCTCGGCAGCGTGACCCTGCTCGCGATTATCGGAGCAGGAACCTGGTATTGGTGGGCGGCCGGAACTCCACCGGTCCACTACAAAACCGCGCTAGTCGATCGAGGCCCCATCACCGCGATTGTCACCGCCACTGGCACGGTCAATCCGGTCGTGTCGGTGCTGGTGGGCAGCCAAGTCTCCGGCAAAATCACCCAACTGATGGCGGACTTCAATTCCGTGGTCACAAAGGGCCAGATCCTGGCCACGATCGATCAGCAGCCGTTCCAGGCGCGAGTGAGCCAAGCCAGCGCGGCGCTCAAAAGCGGGCGTGGCAATCTGGCAAAAGCGAAAAATATGGCGCATCAGCGAAAGCTCGAGCTTGATCGCATGGCGGCCCTCCTCCGGCAACAATTCGTCTCACAATCGGATCTCGACCTCGCCGCCACAAACTTCCGCGACGCCCAGGCCCAAGTCGATGTCGCGCAAGCGCAGGTGGATCAAGCAGTAGCCACGCTGGACTCGGCAAATCTCGATCTCGGCTATACGGCGATCTATTCCCCGGTGAACGGCATCGTAGTCTCCCGCAACGTCGATGCCGGCCAGACCGTCGCCGCCAGCTTTCAAACCCCGACCCTCTTCGTCATCGCTCAGGACCTGACGCAGATGCAGGTGAACGCCAACGTCAGCGAATCCGACATCGGCGGGGTCGAGGAAGGCAAGCAGGCCAACTTTCGCGTGGATGCCTATCCTAAACAGTTCTTCGAGGGCACGGTCACGCAGGTGCGCAATGCGCCCATCAACATCCAGAACGTCGTGACCTACGACGTGGTGATCACGGTGGACAATCGCGCCCTCAAGCTCAAACCAGGGATGACCGCGAACGTGACGATCGTGACGGCCAAAAAAGAAACCCCCCTGCGAGTCCCGAACGGAGCCTTGCGCTTCCGGATGCCGGGAGTCCCGGTGGACCGCAAAGTCTCGCAACTGTGGGTGATGGATCAGAACAAGCAGGCGCGCCAAATAGTGATCGCCACCGGCATTGTCGACTCCCTCTTCACAGAAATCGCCGAGGGCATCTTGAAAGAAGGAGACCGGGTGATCCTGGGGATTGAGACGCCCGAAGAACAAACCCAGAAGAAGTTACCGCCTGGCTTCGATGGCGGACCGAGGATGAGATAGGACGGTTTGTCTGGTTTATCTCGTTTGTCTGGTTTATTTGGTTCGTCCGGCTCAAACCAGAGAAACCAAACAAACTAAATCAATCAAATAAACCAGTTACTCACGCACCATGTCCTTTCTCTGGCTCACAATCTTGTCCGCCATCCGCATCCTCCGCCGCAATCCGCTGCGCGCAGGGCTAACCATGCTCGGCATCATCATCGGCATCGGAGCCGTCGTGGCGATGGTCAGCTTGGGGCAGGGCGCCACCGCCTCCGTCCAGGCTGAAATCGCCAGTCTGGGGACCAACGTCCTCATCATCGTCCCGGGAGCCACGACCGTCGGCGGCGTGCGGGGAGGGCTCGGCTCGATTTCCACGTTGACGGTCGACGATGCGGAGGACATCCGGACAAAGGTCAGCTCGGTCACGAGCATCATGTATGCCTCTCGATCGGTGCTGCAAGTCATTCAGGAGAACAAGAATTGGAGCACCATCGTCCTGGGCACCACCCCCGAGTTCCCCGACATCCGGAGTTGGCCGGTGGCGCAGGGCAACTTCTTCACGCAGTCGGACATGGATGCTGCCGCGAAGGTCGCGGTGCTGGGGAAAACCGCCGCCCAGAATCTGTTCGAGCCGGGAGAAGAGGTGCTGGGCGCCCAGATTCGCATCAGGAACACCCCGCTTCGTGTGATCGGGATCCTGGCTCCCAAAGGCCAATCGCTCACGGGTCAAGACCAGGACGATCTGGTGGTCCTCCCCTTTTCCACAGCCGAGCGAAAAGTCCTGGGGACGAAGTTTCTCGGAACCGTCGGGGTCATCCTGGTCGCCACGCAAACGCGCGATGAAATCCCTGCCGTCGTCGCAGACATCAAAGAGCTTTTGCGGGCACGCCATCACCTCCCCGCCCAGGAGGAGGACGACTTCACCATCCGCACCATGGAGGATATTGCCAAGACCATCGCCGGCACGAGCCGCACCATGATGCTCATGCTGATGAGCATTGCCTCGATATCGCTGATCGTCGGCGGCATCGGCATCATGAACATTCTCCTGGTGTCGGTCACGGAGCGGACGAGAGAGATCGGGCTGCGCATGGCGGTCGGCGCGAAGCGCTGGCACATCCTGCTCCAGTTTCTGATCGAAGCGATCATCATGACGGCCATCGGCGGCATCGTCGGTGTGGGGGCCGGCATCGTGGGCGCGAAACTGCTGACCACGATGGTCGGATGGCCGACCATTATCTCTCCGGAAGCCGTCGTCGTTGCGTTTCTATTTTCTCTGATCGTGGGGGTCTTCTTCGGCCTCTATCCCGCAAACAAAGCGTCGAAGATGAACCCCATCGAGGCGCTGCACTACGAATGAGTACGCGAGGCGCGAGACAGGCGAAAAAGGCGCGTTCCAAAGTTCGAAGTTCTGGGTTCGACGCTCCAAAAACCTCGAACATCGGACCTCGAACTATCCCCTGTCTCACCCGTCCCGCTTTTCCCGCGCATCTCGTCCGCCAAAAACCATGACCATCGCGCAGAACCAGGACATCGCCGGGCGGTTACGAGAAGTCGCGCAGCTCCTGGAGGAGCAGGGCGCAAACCGGTTTCGCGTGCGGGCCTATCGCGCGGCGGCAGAGACGATCGAACGGTTGACGATTCCCGCAGCGGAAATCGCCCAGCAACAGGGCACGGAAGGGTTGCAAACATTACCCGGCATCGGGGTGAGCCTCGCGCGATCCATTCATACCCTGGTCGTCACGGGCCGGCTGCCGATGTTGGACCGCCTGCGCGGCCACATGGACCCGATTTCACTCCTCACGTCCATTCCAGGGGTCGGTCCAGCCCTGGCCCATCGACTGCACGACGATCTGCATATTGAAACACTGGAGCAACTGGAACTGGCAGCGCACGACGGACGGCTGGCGGATATCGAAAGGGTCGGTCCCAAAAAACTCCAGGGGATCATCGACTCCCTCACCGCTCGCTTAGGACGAGTTCGAAGACAGCCTCACAGGACCGGCCTTCACCCAACCGAGGAACCTCCCGTCGATGAATTGCTGGATGTGGACAGGGAATATCGCGAAGCAGCCCAGGCTGGCAGGCTACAGACAATCGCGCCGCACCGATTCAATCCGAAGAAAGAAGCCTGGCTGCCGATCCTCCACACCCAGCGAGGCGCCCACCACTATACCGCCCTGTTCTCGAACAGCGCCCTGGCCCATCAACTGAAGAAAACGCGCGACTGGGTCCTCCTCTACTACGACGATGGCCATGGCGAACGCCAATGCACCGTGATCACCAGCCGCCAAGCGCCATTCATGGGGAAACGAATCGTGCGGGGACGAGAGGAAGACTGTGCCTCCTACTACCAGTCTCA
The DNA here is from genome assembly GCA_964358535.1 of uncultured Nitrospira sp. Lineage (GTDB taxonomy): Bacteria > Nitrospirota > Nitrospiria > Nitrospirales > Nitrospiraceae > Palsa-1315. The sequence continues at coordinate 9,038 of CAYHQK010000066.1, forward strand.
TGAGACTGGTACTACAGAGGCGGCATCCCCAGGCACTTCATGACAGGCCGGCTGCTCAAAAGGCCGCCTCCTTCATCCGTCGTTCGTGAAGGGTCGTTCGTATCTCGTTCCTGAAAAAAGCATATAGCCAATAGCGTATGGTCCAGAATGAAGAGGGGAAGGATCTTTGCTACCAGCTATACGCCATTCGCCATACGCTCTTATCTCCAACGAGATACGCTTCACGAGGGACGCTTCACAGTCTTTGGCGCTGGCGGACTTTTTCAGCAGCCTGCGAGGATGAGTCGCATGATCCCAATGCCAGGACAAAGCCATCAGGGGCCGCTGCCTCCCCTGACGGATGAACAACGACTGCTGGAGCAGGAGCTCCGCTCCCACGTCCAGATGCTCGCGGGACAGATCGGCGAACGCAACGTCTTTTGCCACGACAAGCTCGTCATGGCGGCAGACTATATTCGGACCACCCTCTCCGGTTCCGGCTACGAAGTGAAGCGGCAATCCTACGAGGTGGGAGGGTTCGGCTGCGAGAATGTCGAAGTAGAAGTGCGAGGAAGCTCACGACCGAACGAGATCATCGTCATCGGCGCGCATTACGATTCGGTGCAGGGCAGTCCCGGCGCCAACGACAATGCGAGCGGCGTGGCAGCGATGCTCGCTCTGGCGCGCGCCTTCGCAAAAACCCGGCCAGCTCGCACGCTGCGATTCGTGGCCTTCACCAACGAGGAACCGCCGCTCTTTCAGACCAGATACATGGGAAGCCGCGTCTACGCCAAGCGCAGCCGCGAGCGTGGCGAAGCAATCAACCTCATGCTCAGCCTGGAAACCATCGGCTACTACTCAGATAAGCCGGGAAGCCAGCACCTCCTGTTCCCCTTGAATCTCCTCTACCCCTCGACCGGAAACTTCATCGCCTTCGTCAGCAACGTGGAGAACGGGTTCCTGGTGCGGCAGCTAATAGAATCGTTTCGGCGGCAGGCGCAATTTCCCTCCGAAGGGGGAGCCCTGTGGGGATTAGTCCCAGGCGTCGGCTGGTCGGACCATTGGGCCTTCTGGAAAGAGGGATTCCCGGCGGTGATGGTGACAGACACCGCCCCCTTCCGTTATCCGGCCTACCACTTGAGCAGCGACAGGCCCGAACTCGTGCAATACGAACGAATGGCTCGCGTCGTCTCAGGCCTGCAGGCCGTCATTGCGGAAATGGCGAATGCCCCACAGTGAAAACGAACGAACAAGAGGAACCGAACGTGACACGGAAGGGACGGCCTGGCTGAATCCTGAACTCCCATTCTCCCCTCAAAGCCAGGGCGAGACCACCTCTATAAAAATGGGGAGGGCGGCCGAGCCGATCCCCAACTACGCGCGTCCAACGAGGGTCTACCTAGACCGCGCGTTGCGCGAGCACAGAGGATTGGCTCGACCGCCCTCACCTTCCCGATTCGCCCCTGCGTACCGCTACTTTTCTTCTGCCTGCACCCCCGGCTGATATGATGCATACACATACACAGGAATAGACAGCTTTCCGAGATGTTTTTCCAGCAGCGGCTTGACGTCTTTCCAATCGAGCCCGCCCACACCGGTGGCCAAGCGTGGCAGCGCGACACTCTTGAACTTCTCGGTCTCAATCGCCTTGACCAGTGCTTTGAGGCAATGGTTCACGTTCT
>CAYHQK010000067.1:0-10590 GCA_964358535.1 uncultured Nitrospira sp.
CCGAGAATCGCTCCGGCCTTGGCGAAGGCGTCATAGCAAATGGGAATATCGAGTTGCGATTCCGGAAACAGACTCCCCAAGGGGCCCCCGACCTGCACGGCTTTGAACCGCGACCCAGGCGCCATACCGCCGCCGAATTGCTCCAGGGCCTGGCGCAAGGTCATACCGAAAGGAATTTCCACCAACCCCGGCTGCTTCACTCGGCCGCCAAGCTGGAGAGCCATCGTCCCGCGCGACCCTTCCGTGCCAAGCGAACCATGCCAGGCACCGCCGTTCGCCAGGATGTTGGGGATCGTGGCGAAGGTCAGGACGTTGCTGACGATCGTCGGCTTACCATACAATCCTGACTCTGCCGGATAGGGAGGCTTCGCCAGCACGACACCCCGGCGCCCTTCGAGCGATTCCAGCAAGGCGGTTTCTTCGCCACAGACATAGGAGCCGGCGCCAACCACCACCTCAAGATCGAAGGGATCGTCGTCGCAGTCCAAGAGGTCTGCCTCGCGCGCTTTCTGAATCGCGAACCGCATGGCCTTCGCCGCCGCCGGATATTCGTACCGGCAATAGAGATAGCCCTTCGTCGCCCCGATCGCCCTGGCGCAGATCATCATGCCCTCGATCAGTCGGAAGGGATCGCCCTCCATGATCATCCGGTCGCAATAGGTCCCGGCATCTCCTTCGTCTGCATTCGCCACCACATACTTCTGATCAGACACAGCCTGCTGTGCAACCTGCCACTTCTTCCAAACAGGAAATGCCGCGCCTCCTCGGCCCCGCAATCCCGAAATACGCAACTCTTCGACGATCGCTTCCGGAGACAGGTTCTGCGCCGCTGCCAAACCCTTGAGGCCTCCCCGTTTTTGATACTCATCCAGCGCGAGCGGCTCGGTGATGCCGAAGTTGGCAAAGGTGAAGCGGGTCTGCCGTTGCAGAAACGGGATCGTGGCAACCGGCGTCCCGCCGACCCCCTCCAGGATGCGTGGCGAGTCATCCGGCGCCACGTTGAACCAGACCTCGCGTCCGCCTGGCCCATCCCGCTCGACCATCGGCTCCAGAAAGAACGCGCCGCGCGAGGAGGTGCGAATCAGTTGAATCTCAGGCCGCTTGCTCCAAGCATCGGCTAGTCTGCCTGCGCCTGCCGCAAGGGAGGAGGTGTCGTTCGCAAGGTAGAGGCGCGTCGTCTTCATGTTATTTATAGGGGTCCAGCAATGACGGCACATCTGACAGCGTCACTCGCCCACGAAGTTCTTCGTCAATCATCACAGTCGGCGAGACCGCGCAGTTCCCCGCACAGGACATCGTCTCCACGGTGAATCGACCTTCCGGCGTCGTCTCTCCAACTGCAACCTGCACGTGGTCCTGGATCGCACGAAAAACGCGACCGCCGTGATTGGCCATGCAGGACTCCCCCATGCAAACTCGGATGAGATGCCGGCCTGGCGACTGAGTCCGAAGGTCGGAGTAATAGGACAAGACCCCTGCCACCTGAGCCTCCGTCACACCCAGCGTCTGCGCAATCTGAGGAAGGATGTTCACCGGCACATGGCCCAGAGCGGACTGAACGGCCAGAAGCGTCTTGAGGATGTTGGGCTTGGCCGACGAGACAGGGCGACAGGATTCGAGCGCCTCGACAAGTTTCGAACTGTGCCGAGTCGTCATCGCCTCACCTAATCGAGCCCCACATGGGCTCTCAGTTTATTGTAGTCAAATGAGGACAGGCCCACGCGCCTCATTCCTGGATCGTGGCGTTCCATATCGGCAATCAAGGCAGCGACCTGTTCGCGACCGGCTGCTGACGTGGCGACGTGACGAGGCATCTGATTCCCCAACGACGGGCAAGCCCGCTCCGCCCATTCTAAATAGACGGTCTCTAAGAATCCGTTCAGAAAAGCTCGATCCTCCGCCGCCGAAATCACCAAGGTCAGGGGCTCTTCGACGGCCAACTCAGATTCTTTTAGCTGTCGAGGCGGCGGCACATAGGTTTCGCCGAGGAAATGCAGCGAGAATCCAAACGTCGCAGCCAGCTTGTGCTTGATGGCATCGAGCCGCTCACGCGAGTCGCACTCCACCCATAACTGGGTCGTCGTGAGGATCAGCCTTGCGACTACCGCCGAGTTACTCGTGCCGTATGCTCCGCGCTGCACAAAATGCTGCCCCTCCGCCTCTTCCTTCGCGAACCCTTCAAGCCCCGTGAGCTGCTCAGCCATGAACCGGTACTCGTGATGATCGTAGAGGGCCAGGACATATAAATAGGGCTGCCCGCTTTCTGCCACATAGTGGATACTTTGCACTGCGTCAACGAGCGCGGCAAACCTCATGCGGGCGAAGGTCCACAACAACACATGGCCATACCGTTTGGCGAACTCAGGCCAATCGCCGAGCTCGAAGGACCCGGCGGAAATTTCCACCTGCCGCCGATAATCGAGCGCGGCGTCCAGCAGGTCCTTTCCATCCTCATTGGATAATACAATGGCGGGGCCGGCGATCACCGCCCGCTCCCACTCCACATCGCCCGGCTCGCGAATCAACCTCGTGAGAAGAATCTGTCCCGACTGCAACCCCTCGCGGAACGCTCCATCCGGTACGCGATAGACCCGTTGGTTTCCGACCGAGCGGAACACCGCACGCTGGTCCCGCTCGTCGACCGACAAAAATTCTACGAGATCGAGATAGGAATGTTTCAGCGGATCCAGCCACTCTCGCTCTTCTTGCGGAATATGTTCCGTGATGACGTCGCGCAACTGCTCGATCAAGGTCAGTTGCCCGTCCTGCGGGTAGAAATCCGCGTAGAGGAGGAGGTTGTCTAACTCCGTTTCCTGCGGCAGCGGGGCCAACAACGCCCCCGCCTCAAGGTAGGGCTGGAGTGCGAGCCGCATGGCAATCTGCCGCTGCGCAGCCAGCCCCGGCTCCAATGACAGGGCTTCCAACCGAGCGAGCAACGCATCGAGCGAGGGAATGAGGGGCACCCAGAGGCCGGCTGTCGTTTCACTCGCGAGCTTCATGGATTTCTTCCATGACGATCGTCTCGGCATCAAACCAGTCCTCGACATCATGTCCGTCCCGACAGCCCCGCTCTTTCCATAGCTCGAACGCCTTCTGCGAAATCCTGTCCCACATGCCCTCCGGCAGCTCGATTGGCCGGTTCGGCACAGATGCAGGCTGACGCGGCGAAGATTTCGGCCCCCCTGGCTGTTTCTTTGAACTCATCATCAACACCTCTATGGTTTATGAATGGCTATGGATTCATGACAGAAAACGTCGCGGCCGGAATTACCCGGCTATGGCCGGGGCCGAACTTCAAGCTGCGCACCGTCAGGACAGGACAAGACGCTTTGCGCAGGACCGCCTCAGCCACACTGCCGGACAGGGCATGCGAAATCCCTCTCCGCCCATGCGTGCCCATGACGATAAGGTCGCAGGGCTGGGTCTTGGCAGAATCTAAAATGGAATCGGATGGAAGGCCTCCCCGCAATTGAGACGCCACCGGCACCTGCGTTATTTTCAGAACTGAGGCCAACTCTTCCAGCCGTTTTGTCCAGACCTCACGCACATGCTCACGCGTCCCGGCATGGCCGATCGTGAAGTCCAACCCGTACGACACAGGCTCCAAGACATGCAGCAACATAATGGAGGCCTGGGCTTGCTGCGCCACCACGGCCGCATACTCCAGCGCATCGAGCGAGCAATCGGAAAAATCGACCGGCACGAGAATGCGCTCCAGAGTCACAGGCCTCGACAGGGCGCCATCATCCTCGGTCTGCTCCGCTCGCACGGTCAACACGGGGCAGGGAGCTCCGCGAATGATCCGCTCGGCAGTACTGCCCAATAAGACATGCGCCAAACCTGTCTTCCCTCTGGTCCCTACGATAAGGAGATCCGAATCTTCCGCCCCTGCCACGGTGATCGCCTCTTCGCTCGGAATCCCCGTTGCCACCCTGGTCGCGACCGCAATGCCCCGCTGCTCCGCGCGGAGCTTGAGGTCGGCTAACTGCACGGATGCCTGTTTGAGCAGATCGGCCAAGTATTGCTGGTTGACGGGATAATCGGGATTAAGCCCCGGTAAAAATTCCGCGACGCTCAAGACCGTCAAGGATGCCTTCCACGAACAGGCAAGGGCACAGGCATAGTCTTCCGCCCGCTTCGCCCATCGAGAAAAATCCGTCGCAAACAAGATTCGCTTGATCAAGGATGTCCTCCCGTATCTCGTCGTTCGTGAAGCGTGAAACGTCCAAGTCATGGAACGAACGACGCTTCACGAGGAACGCTTCACGTTTTCTAGACTGCTTCCACGCTCAGCAACAACAACTCGCCCTTCATATTCGGATGAATCGAGCAGCGGAACTCATGCCGGCCAGGGCGCGTCATATTGAACCGGATGGAGGCATCCCGCTTAGGATCGAGAAACACTCCGCTCAGACCACGCCCATACACGATCACCCCGTCTTTTTCGATCTGAGTGGGAATGCCCTCGAACATGGTCGAGCCAAAGTCATGCCGCTCGACATCCTCGTTCTTGATCTTAATCACTGAAGGGAATCCCAGACGGAGCGGCCCCTGCTTGGTCACAAACTTGGAATCCTTGATCGTGACCTCGACGACCTGCTCCGACTGCGAAAACACCGGCCCCGCTGTGTCCCACCAGAACACGCAGGTTACAGCCAGCACCAACGTCCATCCCCACTGTTGAGCTTTCGGACTTCTCATGCACACCTCCATCATCGTTTCGGCTTGGGCGGCAACGGCACAGTCAACACAGGACAGCCAGCGGTTCGCACGACCTTTTCCGCTGTGCTGCCAAAAAAGATTTTGTCCACGTTACCGGAACGTCCGCCATAGCTCCCCATCACCACCAGATCCACTTTTTCCAACCGGGCCGTCTTCGCGATCTCCACAAACGGCCCTCCCTCCAACACGATGCGCTTCAGGTCCACACCCTTCGCCTCCTTCGATTCAAGCAACCGCCGCACATTGAGCCGCGCATGATGGCGCAGCCGCCGCTTCTGGCCCGACGCGTCCGACGGCACGGCCAATAGTCCCAGCTGATTGAAGGCCGCCAGTGCGCTCGTATCGATCACATGCAGCAGCAACAGTTTTGCCTGAAATGTCTTGGCAAGGGTCAACGCGACGCGGAAGGCTTCTTCCGAACAGGGAGAAAAATCTACCGGCACAAGAATCTTGGTGAAGAGCGATTCAGCCATGTAACCTCCCAAAGGATTGACTCATACCCTGTAGTCAGCAAGGCCGGTGCCACTGAGCCACGAACCGATGACAGATGGCTAATCGCTCAAGGGATCAGGCGATTTCACACTTTGGCTTGCCATCGGCTATCAGCCATCAGCTCCTTGCTCCACCTCCGGGGGTGTCTTGCTACAGGCCAACGACCGTGGCTGTAGCAGAAGGCGACAGGAAGCGTGACGTGGGATGAAAAAGACGAGGCCTCGCGCCTCACTCGGCTGTTACGGCAACGGCATCGGACTTGCTGAGTTTCCCTGCATGGAGATGGAACGATGACAAAAACGCAATGGTGGCTTGTCGGCGCTGTTCTGCTCGGACTCGCGGTGGGCCTCTACATCCTCTTGTTCTGCCCCACGGAATGCCACTGAGCCTCGAAGGAGCAGACCCGGGTGAATGACCATGAGTGAAACGGCCGTGCGAATCACGAAAGGCTCTCTCTCCCTTGAGGGAACCCTCGGCCTTCCGGCGCAGGCGCTCGGACTGGTGGTCTTTGCCCACGGAAGCGGCAGCGGACGATTCAGTCCTCGCAACAATTACGTCGCCCGTTACCTTCAACAGGGGAAGGTCGCGACGCTCCTGATCGATCTCCTCACTCCTGACGAAGCTGATGACCGCCGCAAAGTCTTCGATATCGATCTCTTGGCTGACCGGGTGCTCTTGGCCAAAGCCTGGCTCGAACAGGATGACCGGACCAAGGGCCTGGGCATCGGCTATTTCGGCGCCAGTACCGGAGCAGGCGCCGCGCTCCAGGCGGCAGCCCGCGATCCTTCATTAATCCAGGCTGTCGTGTCACGGGGCGGCAGACCGGATCTGGCAGAACCCTACCTCCCGGCCGTCACTGCGCCGACTTTACTGATTGTGGGTGGAGATGACGAACCGGTCATCGACATGAATCGAGCAGCCTACCGGCTCCTCGCCTGCCCGAAGCGGCTGGTGATCGTGCCGGGTGCCTCGCATCTCTTCGAAGAGCCGGGCACACTTGAGCAGGTTGCGGAACATGCGCTGGCCTGGTTTCAGCAACACTTTCATCCTGCCCCGCATGGGGGCTCTAGCAGGCTGGAGAAAACCTGGTGAAAAAGAAAAATATAGCGAATATGATCCATGTGGCATGGAGGCCTCAATAACCGCAGGATGCTCAAAAAGGCCGTCCTTCGATCCGTGAGACGTGAAACGTCAAACGTGAAATGTTTCGGAGATAAAACTCTCGTGAATTCTTCGTTTCACCTTTTACATTTCACCTTTCACGGCGTGAGAGAACGCCGCTGGCGGTATTTTTCAGCACCCTGCTAGTGCGCGAACAAAGGAGCATGCGTAATGAACACCTTACTGGCGGTCGATGGTTCGGATAATTCCTATGAAGCCGTCCATGCTCTGAAATACTTTGCCAAGGCGGAGCAGCTCACCCTGCTTCATGCGCTGAATGTCCCGAGGCCTGCCTACCCCATGATGGTGCCGGAAGTGGCGGAGGAGCTTTATAAGTCCCTCGAGCAGAGCATGAGGGAGGACGGCGAACGGCTGCTCGACCGGACTCAATCCCTCTTGCCACCGCATGCGGGGCCGACGACGAAGCTGCTCCAGCTGGGATCGCCCGCTGAAGTCATCGTCACGACGGCAGAATCCAAGAAAGTTAACCTCATCATCATGGGCGCGCGCGGCCTGGGACCGATTAAGGAACGGTTGATGGGGAGCGTCTCTCATCGCATTTTGACGCTGGCCCCCTGCGCCACCTTGATCGTGAACGGCCCGGTCAAGGCCATGAAACAGATTCTGCTCCCGCTCCAAGGTCCCTTCGACGAGGCAGCCGCGATTCGCTTCCTCCAACTCAAGCCCTTTCACGATCCGGTTGAGTTGACGCTGTTGACCGTTTTGCCTTCGACGCAGCCACCATGGCCGGTCGAGGCGGCAGCCGCAAAAAAACTGGAAGAGCAAGCCTTGCAAAGCGCGCGCGACTACATTGACGCGGTAGTGGAACGGCTGCGCACCATCGGCTATCAGGCGCGCGGGCTCGCCGTACTGGGAACGCCATCGACCATGATCCTGCAAGAAGCCACCAAACAACGATCCGATCTGATTCTGATGGGCACCAGGGGCAGGCAGGGCATCACCCGCTTCGTGCTCGGCAGCACGTCGCACGCCGTGTTGCACAAGATGCCGTGTCCGGTGCTCGCGTTCCACTAAAAGTCCGTCGTTCGTCTCTCGTATCTCGTCGTTTGCAAACGGAGAACTTCCTGGCTTGCGAGATACGCTTCACGAGGGACGCTTCACGGGCTTTGCGCTGCGGCATTTTTGAGCATCCTGCCAGAGGAATTTTCCTGCGATTAGATTCAAGATCTGGGAAACTGCATCGCTGGAGGTTACAGGGTTATGCTGATCCGCTTAAGATGCCGTAATCAATAGCCACATGAACCGCGACTAATGGAGGCTGCACAGATTCTCGTGCATTTTAAGAAAAATACGATGGCGTATTATACGGACAGGAAATTAAAGATCTGCATCTTATGCGGCTACATCTAATCATTGTTAGGCCAACAATATCGAGAAAGGAGACAAGGATGGAGAAGCCTACTGACCTGAAACTGAAAGAGCCGTCGGATCTCAAGTCCACGTTGAAGCTCCTTGCCTACTATCGTTCCAGTATGGAGTCACGCCGTGCTCTGATGATCCAGCTGTTCATCACGCTTGCGACTCTCTTCGTGCTAGCAATTGCAGCTCAGAGCAATTCGAACATGCCTACGGGAGTCAAGGAGATTCTCTATCTTTGGGCGCTAGCGTTGATCCTGCTATTTGCCGGATACCTCTACCAGAACGAAAAGGCAAACGCTTTCGTGCGCCCTCGGTACCATGGGCTTGAAACACTGCTGTGGCGGCAGCTCGTAGACGGCGAGGTCGTTGAGGAGCCAGTGGGGGTCATTCTGCTCAGATCCTGGGCCACCACCTGGCCGCTCGGGACGCTCCTCATCCTCGCGTTTGTGATGGCGCTAAACACGTGGTTGCTATGAGGTCCAGTGTGCGGCCCAACTTTAGGTGGAACGGACGGGCCGCCAGCGTCGTCTTGTTTTCCAGCACCGCGCTGGCCCGCCGTTCACCAACACGTTGAGCGGATGAGAAGACCGAGCTTCCCCGCATCCTGCTAGAAGAATTTCACTTTGACCAGGTCGAGGATCTGGCGGGCTGCGTCGGTGGCAGTCGTGGTGGTGCTGTCGATTCTGAGGTCAGGTTTGGTTGGCGCTTCGTAGGGAGATTGGAGTCCAGGAACGGTGAGAGAGTCGCCCCTCCTGCCCTTCAGATAGGTGCCTTTTTTATCCCGCTCCATGCAGGTCGCGAGGGGACATTCCACGGAGACCTCGATGAACCGGGGGATCACGGACCTCGCAAAGTCCCGATAGACCCGGCGGCTCGCCGTCGCATCGAACAGCACGGTCACGCCATGGGCCACGAGTTTCTGCCCGGTAAATGCCAAGGCGCGATAGAAAAGATCCCGCTCCGCATCTGAATAGGTCGCGACCGGCGTGAGCACTCGCCTGACCTCATCGGACTCCAGCACCTCCACCGCAAGCCCTAACGCCTCAAGCTGCGGCTTCAATGCCGCGACAATCGTACTCTTGCCCGATGCAGGCAGGCCAGTGATCCAGATGGCGAAGGGTTTGGATTGACTCATAACTACCACCAAGCTATCAGCCTTCAGCTGTCAGCTTTCAGCATATGAAAAGAACCATGGATATCTCTGTCTAGCTTTTAGCTGAGAGCTGAAGGCTGACTGCTGACAGCTTCTTCACTCCCGGCAATATTCATTCACGCGAGCCGGATCGAACCGCGGCTCATCCAGCACATGTTCGATAAATTGGAAGATGGTCCGGCGCACCTCGGCCGGCAGCTTGGGATACCAGACGGGGCTTGCCAAGACCAATCCTCGAAATGCAAAAAACGGGGCGGCCGCTTCTGTGACCGCAGGGTCGTGGCTGGCCTCTATGTAGCTGTCCCAAAAGAGCCGGAACATTACTTCCAACGGCCCCTGCAGTTTGCCCCAGCGGCAGAGCGAGAAAAACAGATAATTGACCGTCATCGAGGTCACATCGTCTGCCGGTTCCCCCCACTCCCCTCGCGACCGATCAAGCACCGAAAAGTCCGTTCCCTTCCGGAACAACACATTCCAGGGATGAAAATCTCCATGGACTTGCGACAGACGCTGAGTCTCCCCGCGCAGGCGCCAGCGCCACCGGTTGCAGGCCTCTTCGACCCCGCGCAACAGATCCGCCGTGATGAACTCGTACCGGTCCGGGTAACTGTCGGTCAGCCCCATAATGCATTCGCCATGGCCGAGCAGCTCTCTGAGACGACGCCGATAGAGAGCGGGGTCGCGCAGTTTTCTGGCATGGATCTCCGCCAGGTAACAGGCCAGAGCAATCGTCCGCGCTCGGTCCTGCTTACTGAGCCTTCCGCCTTTGAGCAAACGCTCCAGATCGAAATGATAGCTCTTCCCCTCCGCCCATTGGTTGAGGACAAAAAACTCCTTCGCCGGGGCCACCGAGAGGAGTTCTTGGTCAGCCGTAAAGGCCCCCACATCGAGTGCCTTCACGTGGCGCGGCAGCCTGCCATAGGAGTCATAATCCCAGAGGATCGCCTGAGCCCGGTCCGCCATATGCTCATGGCCGAAAGGCCCCGGCCTCATGGTCTCCAGCACCGCAGACTGAACCTTCCGCCCGACTTGAAATGTCAACTTAACCGGCGTGCCATAGCCATACTGCTTGTATGTGCCCTGCGAACTGTCTTTCCCGATAACTCCATAGGTCAACAAGATCGCCTTGGGACCGAATCGGTCGCGAAGGTATCGTTCCAGAGCCTCTTTCTTGAGCGTAGGCATCGCAATGACGATAGGCAATTCGTGTTCCATCCAACTATCCGACAAGAAGCGAGAGGCAAACTGGACAGATAGACTTTAAATTCACCCCCTTGCCTCTAGCCCCGAGCCTCCTCGTCTATTTTCACTGGCGCATTGGGCTTCAATGCCAAGGTGACCACTGAGGAGAAATGCGCCACTCGAAGCTAGGGCTAGGAGCCAGCAGCGGGGGCCAGCAGCAGAATAATCAGGCCCCTAGCCTCAAGCCCTCCACTCTTCGCCTCCCTCTGAGACGGGCACACCGCTTGCGATAGTAAACCCAGCAGGATGCTCAAAACGGTCGTCCAGTAAGGCCGCAGCCGACGAACGCATCCTGCGAGAGGGCTACGATTAACGCCAACTAGGAGGCACCATGGATTTGGAAGTTGAAAGCAGAAACATCGAGATGACGCCCCGCTGGAAAACGGAGATTGAAACCCGCATGGCGGATCTCCATGAGCGGTACACCGATCTAATCCATG
>CAYHQK010000068.1:0-1211 GCA_964358535.1 uncultured Nitrospira sp.
CGCCGGCCGGCGTGAACTGAATCTCCGCCAGTCCGTCAGGCGGGATGATGACCCGGGTGAGCCCGTCGGGACCGAATTCCGGGGCTCCGTTGCCGCCCACGTTAAGGTTGACGCCGAGGAAGAGTTCCTTGGCCACCACGGCATGGAGCTCCGTATCGTGATTGCGGAATCGCAGCAATGTCTTGTGTCCAGCATGTAGGACGACGCGGTCGGGGATGAACGTTCGCCCATGGATCTCCACGGTGATCGTGTCCACGTCGAGATCGCCGGAAAGCGCAGCGGCAGGAACAGTCAGCAGCCAGGCGAGGCCTATGAGCCAGAACGTTCCTGTCACTTGGCGTTGGCCTTCTTGAGGATGGCGCGGCGCAGGGCAATCCGGTCGGTCGACTTCAACGGTGGGACCGGGCGGTGTCGGCAGAGGATGACGGTTTGCCGGAGGGAGAGGATGAAGACCTCGCAATTCGGACAGTCGCCGAGATGGCTGCGTATTTCCCGACAAATGTCGGAGGGGAGTTCGTCGTCGATATAGGCAGAGAGTTGCCGGAGAAGCTTCAGGCAATGGCTTTGCCCTGGCCTATGGCGGGGAGAGGATGGCGTGGCCTGTTTCTTTTTCGTCGTCGCGGCCTTTTTCTTGGTCATGAGCGCAAGCCCCCCGACTTGTGGTCATTCTCATCGATGATGCCGCGGGCGCTGAGTTCCCGCCGGACAAAGAGGCGCGCGCGATGTAGCCGTGATTTCACCGCGCGCTCGTTGAGGCCCATGATCGTGCCGACTTCCTTGGCGCTTACCCCTTCCATGTCGCGGAGGATCAGGACCATGCGATATTTTTTCGGCAGTTTGTCGATCGCCTGATCGAGGGCCTGCCGGAGCTCCTTGTTCTGCAGCGCCTCTTCGGGGCTGAGTCCCTCCGTCGGGATCTGGAGGCGAAACTCCCCTTCCGATGTGGGCACAAATTCATCGAGCGAGAGTTCGTGCTCGGGCTCTCCTTTTCGCTTGCGCCGCATCCGCATGCAGGCGCGTGACGCAATGGTGTAGAGCCAGGTCGAGATCCGCGCTTCACCGCGAAAATTTTTGAGTCCCCGGTAGGCATTGAGAAAGGTCTCCTGTACGAGATCTTTTGCCGCCTCCGTTTCTCCGCACAGGCGATGGGCGTAACGGTAAATCAGATCGACGTGGTCTCGATACAGCGTATCAAATTCGTCAGGCCCTTG
>CAYHQK010000068.1:1311-2445 GCA_964358535.1 uncultured Nitrospira sp.
TGGGAGTGTGATGGTGACCTGCTCATGGTCGATGCGCACGGTTAACGGTTGTCCGATCTTCACTGGTGGAATCCCGATCTTTGAATTGAGCATCACCAGGCCGATGGCGGTGCGGAGCAGGACGAAATTGGATTTGAGCTTGGCGACGGTTCCCGACAGGAAGAGCTGCACGTCGGCGCCGGCCGGCGGGATCTGGCTGACCTGCAGGTCGAATTGCAGATCGTGCACCCCGCGGATGGTATTCGTGTCATCGACTTCGACGGTCAGCGGATCTCCTTCCTGGTAGTCCGTGAGGCGCTCTTCCGCTGTGCCGATATGGATGGTCTGGTCGCCATCGGGCCCCCACCACAGTAACGTATTGGGTTCATCGGTCCCGGACGTCAGGGGCCCGCTGAGGTAGCGATGGACCAGTGATCCGTCGGTCCTCTTGCGGATCTCGACGATCGTATGACGTCCATGTACCCACAGGCGTACCTCGTGCGAGGCTTTGATATCTTTCAATGTCGTTTTGGAGCTGAGGGACAATAGTCCGATCGGGGTCCTGAGGAAGACGATCCCGGTCTTGGTTCGCCACACCGACCCCCGTAATCGGATGGAGGGGTCAGCCTGATCCTGGCCGAGGGCCGCAGGACTTTCGATGACCGGGGGCGCTGGCATCTTGGCTGTGGCAGGCAACTCCGCCGCAGAGACGGGGTTCACGAGGAGGAACGCGAGTACTGTAGCGCGAATAATCACCTTGTGCGAATAACATGATGTCTCGGGGGAGTCAAGGTGAAAGCCTTGACCGTAGATGCCGGATCGGTGCGGCTTTTATGAATTGGCTTGTGTGTCGCCGGTGGGCGGTTGATCCGGCGATTCTGGCGGTGCGGGGCTGTCGGCTGCGAGGGGCGAAGGGCGCAGGGGGGCCAGGGTCAGGATGACTCGAAACTCCTGGTTGGTGGAGTTCATCACACCGAATCCTCTGAGCAGAAGAGGTGGCGTCACCATATGGCAGGTGCGGCGCATCTCGAACTCTTCCCAGCTCCGGGTTTCGACGCGAGGCTGAAGCTGCGCCAGCACGTCGTGGCAAAACTCTGTGAGGATGGGCGGGATGGGTTCGGATGCGAGCCCATGGTACTCACCGAACAGCGCGAT
>CAYHQK010000068.1:2545-4593 GCA_964358535.1 uncultured Nitrospira sp.
ACGGTGCAAGAGTTACACCCCTGGCGTGGGGCAGGAAGCGTGACCATCCTGCGAGGACCGATCACAACGTGCCGTCTTAAGCTAGATGGCGCACAAAGAGGGTGTGATGGTGGCGGAAATTGGCCAGTTATTTCTTGCGAACGAGCAAGCGAATCGGGGTACCCTCGAACCCATATTCCTCGCGGATCTGGTTTTCGAGAAAGCGGAGGTAGCTGGGGGTGATATTGTCCGGGTGACCGACAAACAACGCAAAGACCGGTGGCTGTATCGCGACCTGGGTCATGAAGGCCGACTTGGTAATCTTCGTCGGTTTGCCCTTCCGCACCGGCAGAGGGTGGGTGGTGAGGATCTCTTGGAGGAACTTGTTCAACGCGCCGGTCGGGATTCGTTTGGAAAACGCTGCGTAGACCCGATCGATAGTCGGAAAGAGCTGGCCCAGTGAATCGGGGTGCGCGGCTGATGCGAAGAGGACCGGCGCCCAGGTCAGGAAGGGAAAGCGCCGCTTGAGTTCCAGTTCGACTTCCTGGCGAGCCTCGTGATCGCCTTCACGGAGGTCCCATTTATTGACGATGAGGAAGCAGGCCCGGCCTTGCTTGATGATGACGCCGGCGATTTTGGTGTCCTGCTCGGTCACGCCTTCCGTGGCGTCGAGCAACAAGATTCCGAGATCGGACCGGCCGATGGCCAGGTGCGATCGGACTACGCTATAGCCTTCAATTCCCCGGTCAATCTTTCCGCGCCGCCTGATTCCGGCTGTATCCGTGAAGAGATAGGTCCGTCCCTTATGGATGGCGATCGAATCGATGGAATCTCTGGTGGTGCCAGGCACATCGCTGACCACCACCCGGTCTTCTCCGAGCACGGCATTGACCAGCGTGGATTTGCCGACATTCGGCCGTCCCACGACGGCGATGCGGGGGATCGTTGATTTTTCAGGGTTCTCATCCGGGACCGGGAGGAGCGGATAGATCGCATCCAGGAGGTCGGAGACGCCGATCCCATGTTCTGCAGAGATCGGATAGAGCGTCTCTGTGCCCAGCTGATAGAAATCCGCCACGAGCGGTTCGACCTTGGGCGTGTCGATCTTATTGATCACCACGAACAAGGGCTTCGTCGTGCCGCGCAAGAGACGGACCACGGCATGGTCCGGGGTCGTGAGCCCGGTCCGGCCGTCCATTAGCAGGATCAAAATGTCCGCTTCAGCAATGGCGAGCTCCGACTGACGCTTGATGAGGATCAACATGCTTTCCGAGGCGGTCGGGTCCAGGCCCCCTGTATCGACCAGGCGGTAGGGACGGTTCCGATAGGTGGCGTCGGCGTAGTTACGATCCCGCGTGACACCGGGGACGTCGTCCACGATGGCCGTGCGTTTGCCGAGCATGCGATTGAAGAGCGTCGACTTGCCGACGTTGGGGCGACCGATAATGGCCACAATAGGCGGGTGAGCCGCCGTCGTGTGCAGTATCGGTGCCGGTACCGTTTCTTCCGGCACGGCCTCTTCTACAGGGATGTTTTTGGATTTTTTCGTGCGTGGCATAGAAAAGTATAGTCCGACCGTAACATAAGATTTTTGGCAAACACAACCATCGTCAGGTACACTCCCATGAAATGACGCCATTTCACTTGAATTGGGACGACATTGACGATGTCCTGCTCGACATGGACGGCACCTTGCTGGACCGCCATTTCGACAACTTCTTTTTCGAGGAGGAGCTGCCGCGGCGCTATGCTGTGCTGCATGGGCTGACCCACGAGGGGTCGCGCGATCGATTGATGGCCATGTACCGGTCGGTCGAAGGGGAGCTGGCTTGGACCGATCTAGACTATTGGACCGAGCGGGTGGGGATCGATGTGGTGGCCCTGCATAAGGAGCTGGACCATCTAGTGGGGTTCCTGCCGAGCACGGAAACGTTTCTCCGGGATCTCAAGGTCCTCGGACGGCGTGTCACGATCCTGACGAACGCCCATCAAGCTGGCGTGGACGTGAAGATTGCCAAGACCGGCCTCGACCGGCATGTGGACCGCATCGTGACGGCTTCTGAGGTGGG
>CAYHQK010000068.1:4693-10535 GCA_964358535.1 uncultured Nitrospira sp.
CAGGACAGCCCTCCTGGGTAGTGGGGCAGGTTGAGCCCTGTGCCAAGACCGATTTCCAAGACTTCCCCGTGAGCGTCCTGTAACAGCAGCCGCCGGAGTTGCTGGAATTCGTCGCCGCCCATGACCCGGTCCATCAGGCGGGGGAAAATCTGTGTGGCGTAGAGTCCCATAGTTTCTTCGTCGGCTGTTTGCCGTAGCATGGCGGTACGGATTCAGCGCCATTGTACTACTAAATGACAACGTCATCGGCATGGGGTGATCCTCGTATTCTGTCCGCTCGGCCCTGCGTCGATTCTTGTTGCTCCCGCAGGTCTATGTTAGAGTCCTTCCTCTTTTTCCACACAGCTGCGGTTTATTACGGTATGAGCAAAACCTACGATCATCACGCCCTTGAAGTGAAGTGGCAGGCCTATTGGGAGGAGCACCGGACCTTCCGGGTGGCTGACGACCGGACCAAGCCAAAATTCTATTGCCTCGACATGTTCCCCTATCCCTCAGGATCGGGCCTCCACGTCGGCCACCTCGAAGGCTATACCGCCACGGATATCGTGTCCCGCTACAAGCGGATGAGGGGCTTCAATGTGCTGCATCCGATGGGGTGGGATGCATTCGGGCTCCCGGCCGAACAGTATGCGGTGAAGACCGGCATTCATCCGGTCGTGACGACAGCCCAGAACATCGCGACGTTCAAACGCCAGATGAAACGCGTCGGTCTGTCCTATGACTGGGAACGCGAGGTCAGCACGATCGATCCCGACTATTATCGCTGGACTCAGTGGATCTTCTTGAAACTGTTCGAGCGGGGGCTGGCCTACGTGGCGGAAGTGCCGGTGAACTGGTGTCCCGCCCTGGGGACGGTGCTGGCCAACGAAGAAATTATCGACGGAAAGAGCGAGGTCGGCGGGTTCGATGTGGTGCGCAAGCCGATGCGCCAATGGGTCTTGAAGATTACGGCCTATGCCGACCGGCTCCTCGAAGATTTGAAGCTGGTCGAATGGCCGCCCAGCACCTTGGAGATGCAGAAGAATTGGATCGGTCGATCGGTCGGCGCGGAAGTCGAGTTCGATTTGGCCGGCCTTCCTGGCACAGTTCGGATCTTTACCACGAGGCCAGATACCCTGTTCGGCGCGACCTATATGGTGTTGTCTCCAGAGCATCCGCTCGTGGACGTCGTCACGACGGTCGACCGACGCACCGCTGTCACGGCCTATCGCGAGGCGGCTGCCAGAAAGAGCGATCTCCAACGGCAGGAACTCGACAAAGACAAGACCGGGGTCTTCACCGGGGGCTATGCGGTGAATCCGGTGAACGGTGAGCGGCTGCCTATTTGGATCGCCGACTATGTCTTGATGGGTTACGGGACCGGGGCCATCATGGCTGTGCCGGCGCATGATGAGCGAGACTGGGCCTTTGCAAAGACCTACGATTTGCCGATCCGTGAAGTGATCGCGGGAGGCCAGGTTGAGCAGGAGGCCTTCGTCTCGTCCGACAAGGGCACGGTCGTCAATTCCACCACGCCGGATAAAAGCTTTTCGATCGATGGGCTGACGCCGGGTGACGCGATTCCCAAAATCACCGCCTGGTTGGAATCGCAGGGTAAGGGCCGCAAGGCGGTGAACTATAAATTGCGAGACTGGCTCTTTGCCCGTCAGCGTTATTGGGGCGAGCCTTTTCCGATTGTCTGGGTGGATGGCCAGGCCCTTCCGATTCCGGAAGAGCAGCTGCCGCTGCTGTTGCCGGAGACCGACAACTTCAAACCCTCCGGGAGCGGCGAAAGCCCGCTTGCGAATCTCACCGACTGGCTGACGACTACCGACCCTGCCAGCGGCGCGCCGGCGCGCCGTGAAACCAACACGATGCCCCAGTGGGCTGGCTCATGCTGGTATTATCTGAGGTTTATCGACCCGAAGAATCAGCAGCAGCTCGTCGATCCGGCATTGGAGCAGTATTGGATGCCGGTGGATCTCTATGTCGGCGGCAGCGAGCATGCCGTGCTGCATTTGCTCTATGCGCGTTTTTGGCACAAGGTGCTGTACGATATCGGGGTGGTCAGTACGCCGGAGCCGTTCAAGAAACTGGTGCATCAGGGGATTGTGCTGGGGGAAGACAATCAGAAGATGTCGAAATCCCGCGGCAACGTCGTCAATCCCGACGAGATCATGGACCAGTTCGGGGCCGATGCGGTGCGGCTCTATGAAATGTTCATGGGCCCGCTGGAGGCCGTGAAGCCTTGGAGCACGAGGGGCGTGGAAGGGGTCACGCGGTTTCTCGAACGGTCCTGGCGGCTGATGGCGAACGACGAGGGCCATCTGTCGAATGCCGTGGTGGGGACCGTTCCCACGCTCGAACAGCAGCGGTTGCTCCACCAGACGATCAAGAAAGTGACTGAGGATATTGAAGGGCTGCGGTTCAATACCGCGATCGCCCAGATGATGGTCTTTACGAACGAGATGACGAAGACTGAGCCTCGTTCACGAGCCCTGCTCGAACCCTTCGTGCTGTTGCTGGCGCCCTTCGCGCCTCATTTGGCGGAAGAATTGTGGGGAGTGCTGGGCCACAAGCCGAGCGTGTCTCAGCAGCCCTGGCCGATCTTCGATCCGGCCATGACCGTGAGCGATCGGTTGACCATTCCGATCCAGGTGAATGGAAAGTTGCGCGCCAAGCTCGAGGTGGGAGCCGACGCCACTCGCGAGCAGGTCGAGGGGCTGGCTCGTGTGCAGGTCGCGGAGTGGTTGCAGGGTCAGGAGCCGAAGAAGATCGTGTATGTCGAAAAAAAGCTGATGAACTTCGTCATCTAAGGAGGTGCTGAGTGCTGAGTGCTAAGACTACGAAAAGAGTGATTCAAGACGGGAGGGTGCCCTCCCTTTCTGTGCTCAGCACTCATGTCTCAGCACTGTGTCTGTCCCTAGTGCTCCTGTCCGGCTGCGGCTATCAGTTTCGTGTGGAGGGAGCCGGGCCCACCATCGGGGGCGCAGCGGCGACATCCTCTTCCACGGTTCCAGCGCCGAGGTTGGTGGTTCGGACCTTGGAGAATAAGAGTTTCGAGCCCAACCTGGAGGTTCGCTTCACCAACTATCTGCGCCACGAGTTTTCGTCTGGCAGTGGGGCGCAGGTCGTTCCTGATACTGAGGCGGCTGATCTTGTGCTGTCCGGGCAGATTCTCTCGGTCAATCTTCCAACGCTCAGTTTCAGCCTGACCACCACCTTCGAAAGCCGCGCAGAGGTCATGGTGATGGTCAAGGTCGAGGAGACCAGGACAAAACGTGTCGTGTGGGTGCAATCGGCAAAGGGTTCCTCGGAGTTCTATGTCACGCCGGATTTGCAGTTCAACCGCGTCCTGCAGAACCGGGCCTTGGAGCAAGCAGGCCGTTTCATCGCTGAAGATCTGGCCTCTCGCTTTCTGCTCCAGTTGGAGTCGGGGCAGCTGGAAAAACCGGCTGCGAAGCCGGCGTCGAGCAGTTCGGACACAAACGTAAAATAAATCGGATCTCTACCATGGCTTCAGCCATCTCTCCCGCACAACTCAACGCACAACTCGCGCAAGGAACGGTCGCGCCGCTGTACGTGGTTGCCGGCGAGGAAGACTTGCTGCGCGATATGGCTGTGGCTGCGCTGAAGACCGCGCTATTGGGGGAGGGCGAGAGCGACTTCAACTGCGATCTGTTTTATGGCGATGACGTGAGCGGGTCGGAGATTGTCACCTGCGCCTCGGAAGTGGCCGTGTTTGCGCCTCGGCGAGTGGTGGTGGTGAAAGCGGCCGATAAACTTCCGGCCAAGGAATGCGACGCGATCCTTCCCTATTTGAAAGAGCCGAATGATTCCACAACCGTGATCTTTGTCGCGCCGAAACTCGATGGGCGGCTGAAATTCACCCAGGCGCTCGCGAAGTCCGCAGTGACGGTCGATTGTGCGCCCCTCAGAGAGGCGCAATGGCTTCCCTGGCTCAAGCAGGATGCGGAGCGGGTCGGGATCCGGCTCAACGACGAAGCCGTTGATTTGCTCAAAGAGGCCTGCGGCGGCTCGCTCTATTCGGTCCGGCGCGAATTGGAAAAGTTGGCGGCCTATGTGTCGCCGGGCTCGGCGGTCACCGCCGCCGACGTGGCCACGTTGCGCGGGACAGAGCCGGGCGCCTCGGTGTTTGATTTGACCTTGGCGATCGGGGCGAGAAATCGAGGACGGGTGCTGGCGATCCTGGCCAGAAATCTGGAAGCGGGGGAGGCGCCGCTGCGAATTCTTGGTTCACTGGCCTGGCAATATCGGAGATTGTGGAAGGTCAAAGAAATTGTCCGGCAGGGAGGCCGCGAGGGGGAAGCAGCCAGGACGTTGCGGATGGACCCCTCCAAGGTCCGTTCGTTCCTCGATCAGTTTCCCGATGCCCATCTGCAGGAGGCGCTGGGGTTGCTCTTGGACGCTGATGCCAAACTGAAGGGTGGAAGCGGTGGGCGCCCCGCGCGCATTCTTGAGGGGCTGTTGCTGCGGTTGTGCGATCGCGCACAGGCCAAGGCGCGTCCACCCTCACCAAGTCGTGGCGCCGAGGCGCCGCAACCGGTGAGAGCGAGAACCATTTCGAACGTGCGAACGATTAGCGGGAGGCAGACAAGGAATTGACGTGGAGCGTGAGGCGAGCCACCCGGCGCGAGGCCGTGTTGGGTTTCATCACACCCTTCGTCACTGCTTTGCTGAGGGCCGACGTGGCGAGACGCAAGGACACAGTCGCATCCTCGACCTTCTTCTCGGCCACGGCCGCCTGGACTTTCTTGACGAGGGTCTTGAGGGCGCCCAGCGTCGCACGGTTACGGTCGTGCCGCTTCACGGACTGGCGGGCTCGGCGAATCGTCGATTTATGTACAACCGGCATAGTAAACTCCTATGGTAGAAAAGAAGCGCATTTGTACCATGCGGCCCCATGAAGCGTCAAGGTAAGCCATTGTGCCGCCATTCTTGAAAAGGACAAGCCTGTGTCAACCATCATTGCCCGTGACCGTCTAATCCTGGCTCTGGACGTTCCAACCAGCGACGAAGCCGACCGGCTGCTCGATCGAGCAGGGGATCAGATCGTGTTCGTGAAGGTCGGACTCGAACTCTACACCGCCGCCGGACCGGAGATGGTTCAACGATTGATTGCGCGAGGGAAGCGGGTGTTCCTGGATCTGAAGTTCCTCGATATCGAAGAAACGGTTCGCCGGGCTACGGCGCTGGTTGCGTCGATGGGCGTGGAGTTTTTGACGATTCATGCGAACCGGAAAGCGCTGGCCGCAGCCGTTCAAGGCCGTGGCACGTCCTCGTTGAAACTGTTGGCTGTCACGGTTTTGACCAATTTCGACAGCAACGACCTCCGCGAGATGGGCATCCAGCGGAGCGTGCAGGACTTGGTTGCGGCGCGAGCCCTCTTGGCCTCAGAAGTCGGCTGCGACGGGGTTGTGGCCTCAGGCGAAGAACCGGGAATCCTCCGTCCCAAGGTCGGTCCCCGCTTTCTCATCGTGACGCCAGGCGTGCGCCCGGCCGGCAAGGGGGTCGATGACCATGCCAGGGCGACCACGCCGACCCAGGCGATTTCGGCCGGGGCTGACTATTTGGTGATCGGCCGGCCTATCAGAGACGCCGCAGACCCGGCTGCCGCCGCTGCCGCCATTCTTGCAGAAATGCAGGCGGCCTTTGACGCGCGGGGCTGAAGGGCCGGACAGCGAGTTGCGGGTCTCCTGCTCCCTTTGCTAGAATCCCCCTTCTGCCATCGAGATCGGTTCCTCTGTCTCCTTCGTATGGTGGGTGTAGCTCAGTTGGTTAGAGCGCCGGATTGTGGATCCGGAGGTCGCGGGTTCGAAACCCGTCACTCACCCCATAC
>CAYHQK010000069.1:0-10479 GCA_964358535.1 uncultured Nitrospira sp.
TCGAACGGCGCATCCAGGGGTTGATCTCGTATTCGATCCCGAAATAGTCCGGCGGACAGACCAACAAGCGACTCATAGTTTCCAATCTAGCTCGCGCGCCAACTCGCGCAGAAACGACGCGGCGTCCATGACCAGCCCCACAGCCTGAAAACTCCCTCGATCCGCGAGTTTCGTCGGGACGGCCGGATTCACATCAACACAGACGGATGGGACCGTGGCAGGCAACAGATTGCCCGTCGCCACCGCGTGCAGCGTCGAAGCAACAAGCAGGGCTAGTCCAATATCAGGGATTGCTTCACGCATGGCGGCTTGAGCTTCGACCGAATCCGTAATCACGCCGGGCAACGGACCGTCATCGCGAATCGTGCCGGCCATAACGACCTGGGCCCCACGCCTGACGCAGGCAGCCATAATGCCTGTCTTGACGACTCCCGACCTCACCGCTGCCTCGATGCTGCCGATGGCCCTGATCCGATTAATGGTTCGCAGGTGGTGTTCATGCCCATGCGGCAGGACGCGACCAGCCACATGGCCATAGCCGAGGGACGTGCCATAGAGATCGACTTCCATGTCATGAGCGGGCAGGGCATTCCCGCAGAACAAGACATGGATGAATTCTTCATCGATGAGCCAGGTTAGCGCCTCGCGCCCGCCGGCGTGAACAATCGCCGGGCCTCCTGCCAGCAGCACCTTACTGCCGACTTTCCCCTCCCGGAACCCTGCTCGCAACTGCACAAGACGCTTGGCGATGTCACCGATGATATGCCCGTGGGGCCGCTCGGCCGAGACCTGCGACTCCATGAAACTGAACACATCCCGATCGCGCGGCCGTTGCAGCGGAATCACTCGCACACCCTCACGACCGGTCACAATCAGATCTCCCCGCTTCACCTCTCCCATCGGAACAGTTCGCGCAGTCAGACGGGCCTGGTCCACGCGAATACCCAGGTCCATCTCAATCCCCTCCACCTCCACCCACTGATCGCGCACTCGCACCTGGGTGGATAAATGGGTGGTCGCGTAGAACTCGTCAGGGAAGATGCCGTCCGCCGGCGCCGCAGTCAGCCGGCAATCCCGTTCACTCTCGACCGACGCGCCGTGGGGCTGAATGGCATGGAGAATCTCACTGAGTAGCTTTGCGGACGAGGCCTGCACGATGATTCTCGCGCGCGACGGCTCCTCGCGGGTCTTACCGATCTGTACATCCTGAAGGTCGAAGGTCCCGTTCAACATCAGGATCGTATCCAGGACCTTCGCCAGGATCAGCGAATCGATGATGTGCCCCTGCAGCACGACGGTTTCTTGATTTTGCATCATTCAACACCACTCAGGGCTAGAGGCAAGAGGCTAAAGACTAGAGGCACGCAGTTCGTCGCCGAAATCCAATGCCCCGTGCCACGTAATGATAACACCCATGAATGACAACTTCGATGTTCTTGAGCGCCGTCTTACCTCGTCCCGCGCGCCGAAAACTTACAGAGCACTACATCACGTCCTCAAGGTGTAGCAAGTCCCGCAGGCTGCTCAAAATGCTCCGATAGCAAGGCCGCAGGAGAGCAAGCACCGGAGGCGTACCCTTGGGGTACGTTGAGGGTGCTTGCGAACCGAGAACGAAGCTAGCGGGCATTTTCAGTAGCCGATCACTCGGTCTTCATGAGTTCGCGCAAGATATTCGTCGCATAGGCGCCGGGAGGAAGCGAAAAAGAGAGAGTGAGCACGGTCCCTTCCAAGCTCCAGTCCAAATCGGCCAGGGACGTTCGGAGCGAACGCCGCTCACCGCGAAACCCGCAGGCCTTCGCGGCCTCAGTAAGGCTCTCCGGCGTGGCCCCGCTCTCAGAGACCACGGCCCGTTCGATCTCGCCCTGTTCTCCACCGGCCCACGACACCCGCGACCCGAACAAAATGCCGGTAGGACTGATCTCGAACTGGTCGGCCCGAGGCTGTTCCTTCTCGGCATCCTCGACCAGAAAACAGGCGCCATTTTCCATCTTCATGGCCCAGTCTCCCACTAGGATGCGATCGATCCGATCCAGCCGCCTGGCCAACATGGCATTGAAGAAGTGCGACTGATAGGCATTGAGGTACCACATGCGCTTGGACCGGCTCAGCTTGTTGCGACGGGCGGGGTCCACTAGCAATTCGGCTCCCGTCTGGTAGTTCAATCCGCTCCGTCCCTGCCGTTGCGGACCGAAATAGTTCGGCACACCCCGTCGCACCAAGAGGTCCAAGACCTGGGGCACCGTTTCGCGGGCATGCAGGGCGACATCCCTGAGCACTAATCGAAAATGATTGCCCGCATGATGTCCAGTCCGCAACCGATTGCGATGCCGGCCCAGCACCTCCACCGACAAAAGCTGCTCGTCCACTTTCAATCGATCCAACCGGTCAGGCGTGATCCCCAGCAGCGAGATCATCTGCGTGGTCACGGCCCTGGCGTCTTTGAGGCCGGCCACACCGATCGCTTGCGCTTTCACCCCTAAGGTCGACGAGAGTCGCAGGACGAGATCCGGCGTCGACAGAAGACGTTTTCTGATCTTGAGGTAGAGATGCTCTCCCTCTCCGCAGGGAAGATAGAGAGGGCGTTCCTCGACCTGAAAGTCTTCCGGAAGCGTCCGCATCTGTCCGCCGATGCCCGGCAGTTCTGCGGTCAAAAATGGCATGGTCATGGTGCAACAGGCCCCTTCTTCATTCGCGCGCGATCCCCCTTACCCCTCGATCAACCCCGATGAGGAGTGAGGAGACTCGCATGGTATACTTTCCCTATGTCTGTTCGCCCAGCCTCCAACATCACAACCAGTCCAGCAAATCATCCTCGACTGATCCAACGGACTGCCGCTCCGCTGCTGGCGGCAGGGCTCATCGTCACCCTTCTACTGCTAGCGCTCTTCCCAGGCGACTCGTCGAGCAAAGAGAACCGGATCTTTGAACAGTTTACCCGCCACATCGGCAAGCAGATCCATAAAGACAAACAGGCCTTTGCGCAAGCGAGCAGCTGCATGGCCTGGTTTTATCACAAAGCGAAAACACCACCGCCCCCCACTGCACAAGGAATCAGCTGGCAGACCGCATCCCAGCCGGAAGTGGATTGTCCCCGCGTCTATCCAGGCGGGATGGACGAAGCGCGAGACGATTTTTCCAAGACCCAGTCCTTGCTCTCCGTCAGTCTGACCTTCTATGAATTCGCCCTGGTCGCAGACCGGAATGACGATGCCATCTATAGTCACACGGAACTTCAAGATCTCTTCCGTACCCTCGCCCTCCCCTACGATGACGGGGACCAGGCCCAGACACAGGTCGCATCACTAACGGAGCGCTTCGACAGCTGGTACCGCAGCCGCAATATGGATGCCTTGATGCAAGGGATGAACGACCTCTATGAGCGGGGCTATCGTGTCACCCCTTCCGACCGCAGCGAACTGAATCGGGTGATGGGATGAGACTCCGCCAACGGCCCTGGGCCGATCGAGTCCGTGCCTTCATCGGACATTCTCTGAGCAAGCCCCTCTATCGGCTCTTCAGTCTCGTGCCCCACTGGGAAATCGGACTGTCCGGGCATGACGTTTCCCAGCTCACCTATGGGCATAGCCCCTTAGCCGGCAAGCGGGCCGTCCATCTGAGCGATCTGCATCTCGACCACTATCAGCCGCGCCACGACCTCATCGTCGCAGCCGTCGGCGAGCTCCGCCCCGACTGGATCTTCATCACCGGCGACCTGCTCAACGTGCCGGAGGGACTGCCCCATATGTTTCGCTTTCTCGCCGGCCTACGCGAGGTCGCGCCGGTCTTCATCACCCTGGGCAACCATGACCACTACAGCGGCGTGCCAATCGATCACTACGCCGAACTCGCCGATCGCCACAAGATCACCCTCTTGATCAATCAGGCCACCTTTATTCAAACAGACGATGGTGAGATCGCCATCGTCGGCGTCGACGATCCCTCGCTGCATCGGGCCGACTTGAGCTGTCTGCCCCCGCGCGCCGAAAACCGCTTCACCCTCTTACTGGCCCATGCGCCGAACATCCTCGATCAGTTGGAAGACCACCATGCCGTCGATCTGATCCTTTGCGGCCATAGCCACGGAGGCCAATGCCGCATCCCCGGCGTGCCAACGGTCTGGCTCCCGCCAGGCTGCGGCGGACGGATCGATGGACATCACGGAGCGCCGGGCCGCCGGCTCTATGTCAATCGCGGGCTCGGCTGGTCGTTTCTTCCCTTGCGGTGGAATTGCACACCGGAGATCGCCTGCATCGAATGGGTCCACGAAGAACAGCCGGACCGACCCTGACTACTTAATCCGCTCCAGCGCCTCCCGCGATCGGCTCCTGACCGTTTGATCCCAATCATCTTTCATGACCACCGTCAGCTTTTCCTTCGCCTCACTAGCACGCAGCCGCCCCAACCCCAAGGCCGCACTGGAACGCACATAGGCATGGTCGTCCTCCAGCGCCTTTAACAACATGGGGACGACGGTCTTATCGTTCAAGACGCCCAGATAGCTGGCGGCCATCCCGCGAATCCGGTGCTGCTTGTCGTCCAAGGCCCGCTGCAAGGTCGTGGCAAAAAGATCGCGCAATGCGGGGATCACAGGCTCCAACCCTTTGGCTTGATACTCATTCACTTCGATCAGCGCAAAGGCGATCTCCAGTTTCTTGTCCCGCCCCTTCGCCTGTTCGAACAAGGCTAAGAGCGTCGCCCGATCGCGCCGTTTCGCCAGACGGCGCTTGATCGCCTGAGCCAGCATCCACAGGCCTGCCACAACCACCAACCCGGCAAATGCCATGGGAATGGCTTGATCGATCACATATTCCTGAGTCTCCAGCGATAGACGCTTCCAGACCCAGACGCAGGTGATGATCAATCCGATGAGGACCACGAGAGCGGTCGGATTGGTCCGTCCTGATTCGTTTCGTCGCATAGGATCTGCATCATAGGGAGGCAACCGTTGCTCCGTCAACGGAGGAGCGGCAGGGGGCTCGGCGCTCCGGTCTCTCTCGTTCTTCTCGTCGTTTCTCAGGTCTCACCGACCAGACCGACGATCCTCGTCCTCACGTTTTACGTCTGACGCGTCACGCGCCCCCTTCCCTCCCTCTCTCCTACCTGAAAAAACTTGAAGAGAAAATTTTACTCGCCGCTCAAACTCTGATATACCAATCACACACTGTTCAACATTTTTACACCGAAGGGGGGTGGAGTTCAGATGGCAACGAAGAAAGCAGCAAAGAAGCCCGCGAAGAAGGCGGCGAAGAAGAAGAAGTAGTGCGATTGAGGGGGCGGCGGCCACGTCGCCTCCTCACTTCTCTCCTCCTCGATACCTCTCAGATCAGATCCGCATCTCACGCACAGCTGACCACTCGAAAGATTCTTCCGCAGAACTTCCTCGCGCTCGACCATCCGACAGAACATTCGGCACGGAATAGTGACTCCGTCCAAGACCGGATCTTCCTCGATATGAGAGGAGCAGGTGTGTCTGGATAAAACCGGTTCTGCCGTCGATGTGAATACTCAGAACTCTGTGCCGATGAAGAACCGGACGAAGCAGGAAGAGATGTAGGGCAGGCGACGGTCACGAACAGAAGAAGGCCACGAAGCAAAAAAATAGGGAGGTGATGGCCACATCACCTCCCCGTCTTTCTTGCACCAGGGGAGAGCCCATGGCGACCAAGAAAGCAGCCCGCAAATCATATCATGAACATTCCCCCGAAAGAAGAATGAATATTTTAATATAATCAATGGCCTACAATATGGGACTCCCGAGAGGCCTGGCCGAGGAGAGGAGGCGCCAAGGCCCCTCGCAACGAAGATTATGGGCTGGAACTGGCAGCGCCGTCATCGGC
The DNA here is from genome assembly GCA_964358535.1 of uncultured Nitrospira sp. Taxonomy (GTDB): domain Bacteria; phylum Nitrospirota; class Nitrospiria; order Nitrospirales; family Nitrospiraceae; genus Palsa-1315. The sequence goes on from CAYHQK010000069.1 coordinate 5,838, forward strand.
AAACTGTGAGCCAGACATAGGGAATCAGGTAATAGCCTGCCACGGACAGTACAATGCCAAACGCCGCCCCGAGCAACCCGGTCACATAGAGCCCGGCAAACGGGAAGAGGAGCACGATCAGGATCATCAGAATCGCAAGGAACCGATGGCCCTCGTAAAAAATCTGGCGCTGTTCACTGGTAAGCGACTCAGCAAAAGACAATTTAGGACGAAGCGGCATAGGGCCCAGTATAGTCCAGACACGAAGTGGAATGGAGCCCGATTGATCTTCCACTGCGCATGTCCGCTCCATCCCCTCTTAACTTCTCAAGGGCGGCCTGGTCGATCCTCGATTACGCGTGTCCAACGAGGGTCTTCCGAGACCGCGCGTTGCACGAGCACCGGAGACCATCTACCTCTCCCTCCTTCCCTCTTGACCCCTCTGCTACCGCGGCCTATCCTCTCGCATGCAATTCGTGCGACTGGTCTCATGCAACGGAGTTCTATGCGTCTGACGATTCTCGGATCCGGCACGAACATCCACCCGACCCGCGCGGCTGCCGGCTATCTCCTCCGCACCGACCAGCAACTCCTGCTCGACTTCGGACCCCGCACCTTGATGAATCTGCTGAAGGCCGACGTGGATCGCCACAGCATTACCCATATCCTCTTTTCCCATTACCATGCCGACCACTTCGCCGACTTCATCCCGTTTTTCTTCGATGCGGTCTTCTATTCGAATCACATCGGGGCCAGACCGGACCTGACCCTGATCGGGCCGCGCGGCACCAAGGAACTCTTCCGTACGCTGATACAGACTATCCCGGGATTCACCAAGGCCCGCTTCGCGGTGCGCTACAAAGAGGTATCGGACCGGCCCTTCATGATCGGCCGCACGAAGATTTACTCCAGGACGGTCGTCCACAGTCCCCGCCTGCATTGTGTCGGTTATCGAATTGAATATGGCAACAAGGCCCTGGCCTATTCGGGAGACGCGCAATATTGCGACAGCCTCATCCGCCTCTGCGACGATGCCAACCTGGCCCTGCTCGATTGCTCGTTCCCCGCCAATAAGCCAGGACTCGGGCATCTTCACGCGGGGGAATGCGGATTGGTGGCGAAAGAAGCGGGCGTCACTCGCCTGGTCCTCTCGCATTTCTATCCGATTGCTGACCGATACGATGTGAGGAAGCAAGCGGGAGAAGCGTTCGGGGGGAAGATCGTGGCAGGGAAGGACTTGATGACGATTAAGCTCTAAAGAGCCGTGAAACGTAAAACGTGAGAAGTGAAACGCTGGATTGCTGAGTCCTGTCCCTCGAAAGCATTTTACGTCTAACGTTTCACGTCTAACGTATTAGAGTCCACCCTCTTTGTCGCCGCCACCCAGGATCTCGATGAATTTCGTCAAGCGGGCTTTCTTGAGGGGCTCATCGAGCTTGGTATAGATGGCCAGGAGGTTCTTGATCATGCGGGAGAGAATCGCACGCACGGGACTGTGCTGCAGATACTTCTCATCGAATCCATAGCCGGCTTCCGTGAGAAACCGCTGGCAATTCTTCTCGGTCAGCAAGGCGCCGCCATTGAAACAATCGACGAAGACTTTGTACCGGTCCGATTCGTACTTCACGAGGAAATGACCCGGCATTCCGATCCCATGCACCGGAAGACCCATCCGCTTCCCGATGAGGAGGTACAGGGTCGAGAGGCTGATGGGAATGCCCGTCCGGCGATCGATCACGCAGTTGAGGTAGCTATTCTCCAACTCATAATAGTTCTTCGTGTTGCCCTTGAAGCCCTGCTCCGTGAAGAGGTACCGGTTCAACGTCTTGATCGTTTCCTCGCCGGATGCCCGCGAACCGAGCCGATCCTGTACTTCCTGCGCCATCTCATCGAGCTGTCTGGCATAGGAGGAAACCGTGAGGGTGGGATAGGCGTAGCGGGCGACCAGAAACGCGCCCTGTTCGAGATCCATCGACCCGTCCGGCAAGGCCGCCAACTGCGTCAGTTCATCCTCGAGATTGCCGCCGCGAATTTCCTCAAGCACTGACAGCAGGCGGTCGGCCATTTCCGGCTGTTCGATTTCCGCTTCTTGCAGGAGGGGTACGGCAGAGGGACCGATATCGATGAGTTTACCGCTGATGGTCCGGACGATCCTCTCGTCTTCATCGGACAGCAGCCGGATCAGGGCCCGGATTTGGCTCTCGTTCACCAACATGGTGGGACTCCCGGACAGCCCGCCCATTAGCCCATCGCCCGACGGAACGCTTTGGCGCTCCCATAGAGGCAGATGGCGTCGAAAATCACCATGACGACCACGACCATCCCGACGTGGGGCAGGGCCTCAGTCCAGCCGGAGAGGATCAGCGGCCGCACCGCGTCGATCGCCCAGGTCATCGGATTGAACCGCGCTAAAAATCCCATCCAGGCCGGCATCGCCGCCAAAGGCACCAGGGCCGAGCTCAAGAAAATCATTGGCAGCGACAGGAAGCCCAGGACCGAAAAGAAGTCGCCGTGGCTTTTCACGGAAAAGGCCATGGCCATGGAAATCGCCGTGAGACCGACGCCGAAGAGCATCCCGATCAACAAGATTGCCGCGACGCCCAGGAGCCCCGTCGCCGGCTGAACGCCGAACAGGAAGGCCACCCCGAGGATCACGAGCACTTGAAGCGAGGTAATCGTCATCACGAAGATGAACCGGCTCAGAATCACCGAGCTCCGATGGATCGGCGTGGTCATCAACCGTTCCAGGAACCCGTTCTCCTTGTCGAACAGCAGATCGACGCCGCCGGCCAGCCCGTTGTTCAGCACCGTCATGACGACCACGCCGGCCGTCAGGAAGCTGATGTAGTTCGGGGCCTGCGTCACTTGCACATCTGTGGCCTTCTGAAACAGATTACCGAAGAAGATCAGCCAGAACAGCATCGGCTGCACGAGCGTAAACAGCATGCTGAATTTCTCGCGGCTGAGCCGCCGGACCCACCGCATCGTCAACGCATGAATTTCTTGCCAGTACTGCGCCACCGTATCTCCTTATGATGCTGTCTGAATGTCTTGAACCGATTCGGTCATGGACCGCCCCGTATGGGCGATGAACACGTCGTCCAGCCGCGGCCGGTGGTACTCGATAAACTCCAGGCGGCAATCCAATCGATTGGCGGACTCGAGGATCGCGGGCAGGGCCTTCTCCGGTGAATCGACCCGGATATCCAGGCCGGCCGGCGTCGCCTTGACCGTTCGCATCGCCGGTTGTCCCGTCAGCGCAGACACCAACACAGGGATCTTGCTCTGATCCTTCAAAGTCAGCGACACGATATCCCCGCCCAGCCCTATTTTTAGTTCAGTTGGCGAGCCGAGCGTCTTGATCTTGCCGCCGTCGATGATGGCCAACCGGTCGCAGAGCTGGTCCGCCTCGTCCAAATAGTTCGTCGTCATCACGATCGTCATGCCGCGCGCCTTCAACATCCGCACATAGTCCCAAATGCGGAGGCGGCTCTGCACATCTAGGCCCAGGGTCGGCTCGTCGAGGAACAGGATCTTGGGGTTCGGCAAGAGACCGCAGGCAATGTCGAGCTTCCGCTTCATGCCCCCGGAATAGGTTTTCGCCGGACGATCGGCCGCCTCTTCCAATTCCACGAGCTTCAGCAGCTCGGCGATGCGTGTCGTGGCTTCCGCCTTCGACAAGTGGTAGAGGGCGCCGAGGAGTTCGAGATGTTCCCGCCCGGTAAGGAAACGATCGATGGCCCGTTCCTGCGGCACATACCCGATCAGTTGCCGGACGATGTCCGCGTCGCGCACCGTATCGTGCCCTAAAATGCTGGCGGAGCCAGACGTCGGCGTCAGCAGCGTGATGAGCGTCCGGAGCGTGGTGCTTTTCCCCGCTCCGTTTGGTCCGAGGAGGCCGAAGATCTCGCCTTCATAGACTTGAAACGACAGATCAGCAACGGCGACATGGCCGCCGTCATAGGTTTTGGTAAGCCGGGAGACCTCAATGGCGATTGCGCGATCCATCAGCCCCAGCCCTTCGCACCGGACTGGTCATGCATCATGAACTCGATGAGGTCGCTGAGACGGCGGGCTTGTTGATGGAGGCTGTCTGCCTCCAACAGAAACTGCTTTTCCAAGGGCGTACACTCCAAGTAGGTGGACAAGGTGTTGACGAAAATCTCGTCGCTGACTTCTTTGCGGAAAAACTCCTGCCAGGCAGGCATGTCGTCGCGGGACCGGAGATAGGAATCCAGGATAGTACAGAGACGTTGGCGGACCGCGGGGTCAAGCCCCGTCTCTACGCCCCGTACCGTGACGGCAATCGTCGCCTCACGATAGGGCTTATCGTACCACTCGCTCTCGATCTCAAACCGTTCCAACCCTTGCAGGAGGATGTTGGATCGACCGTCGGCCAGCGGTTGCACACTCACCAATCGACCGACGCAGCCCATCGGGAACACGGGCGGATGACCATAATAGTCCGTTTCCCAGCCCTCTTTGAGCAGGGCCATGCCGATACATTGTCCGCTGCTCGCGGCGGCTGAGACCATGTCACGGTAACGGGGCTCGAAGATATGCAGAGGGAGATAGGTCTTGGGGAAGAGCACGACGTTCGGAAGCGGAAACACCGGAATCCGTGCAGGAATGGGAAACGGCGGCACAATGTCGCCCTGATCGC
>CAYHQK010000070.1:0-10387 GCA_964358535.1 uncultured Nitrospira sp.
AACTTCTCGGTCTCAATCGCCTTGACCAGTGCTTTGAGGCAATGGTTCACGTTCTCGACCGTGGCCCGGCCCGGGTGGGCGGATCCGTGACTGACAGCAGCCTCCTGAGTAAACAGATTCACAATCCGAACGCCGCCCACACCAGCCCAGCTCCACAACTCGCCGACCTTGGGGCTGAACGTCTGAGAGTAATGCCGGAAGTCCTTATACATCGCCGGCCACTGTTCTCTCAGGGCCAAGGCCAACCCGTTCGAGAAATTATCGTTCGGTGCGACGCCATGCGCCAAGGCATCCGCCTTCGTCAACAAAATATCCCCTGCCACTTCCTTCAACATGTGCCGTCCTCCTCCGCCGAATTAATAATATGCCACGAATTTTATCACAGGAGGCTGCGATGAGTCTCGCTCGCTGCAACCGAGCCCCTTCTCTTTTTTTCGCTGTGACGCGACCAGGCTGAGTCCAGCATTGTGACAAAACGAGTCCTCCCATGCGTGACGGCAGGCCCAGACTATAACTGGCCGGACTTGGAGCGGCCGCCAAGGCCGGCGGCTCCCACAGCCAAGTACCGACGATCAAAGACCTTGAGGTGTATCCAAACGGCCAGGCTCACAAACACCATCACGAAGGCGGGCAACCACACCACCCAGATCGAGCTAACGCCCCTCGCAAGAACATTTCTGATATTACGCAACCAACTGATCCCCTTGAGCCATTTACGTACATGCCGGTTCTGCACAATATACAGGTAGGCAAGCAGCCCCAATATTGTGAGTATGAAAGGCCCAACCGTTTTAAAGGAATCGGGAATCCAACCTTCTATCGGCTTATCATAGACGCACCAGATTCCCCCTCCCACAAGAATGAACAGCAGGGCTCCGATCGCACCGGCAGAGCTCAAGGCTTGAGCATCTTTCAAACGAAGGACCTTAAAGGCATTGTTAGAGGAGACCGCCAACATGGCTTTCAGCTGCACGCTCAACGTCGGGTCAACGATCTCCGGCTCGATCACCCAAAACGCCCAAGACCTTTCTTTCGTCCGAGCGACGGACCGGCCCACTCGCTCATGGCACAGGCCATAGCCTGCGTACATCAGCGCATAGGCTTCGCGGTCATGGAATGAATCAAGATCGGTCCTGATCCGCGACAATACCTTCAACAAGTCCTGAGACAGCGGTGAGGCTGGAAGGGGCGCCTGCTGCCAATGCAGCAGGTCTGCACGGGAGAGCGGGTATCCAACCTGACCACTCACAAACTCGCCCAATTCCTGTTCGCGCAGTGCATCCATCGCAATGTCGTTGCTTCGTAGCAGCACGCTGTAGGCCTGAGTCGAGGGAGTGCTGTCCGGTTCAAGCTGGAGCGACGCATCGCTGCAGAGAATCTCCGTCACCTGTTTGTCGATGAGAGCATCCAGGCCCTGATTGTCAAAGACCCCTCCGTCCACCAGCTCGATCACGACTTCCTCTCCGTTTTGCGTACGGTATAAGTCATGGATAGCCATCGGCTGGAACAGCATCGGCACACAAGCCGAGGAGGCCACCGCATCCCCCAGCGTTAGCTCCTCAAGCTTTTTCTTCACTTGAACGGGAAGAGAGGAATCGTCGTATCGAAGCCGTGGAAAGGCAGGGGCGGAATCGACCGCTTCGGTAGAGGCAACCCTTGCCCCAGTGAACTCAAAAACCCGGATGTCCGGTTCGCCCATATAACTGGCAGTAAACTGCCAGTTATGACCGGAATTCAGGGTTGTCGCATTGAGTATCAAAACCGGGATTTTAAAAACATTACCAGAATCGTCATTATATGCATCCACATCCTTGTAGGCGCCAGCGTCCTCTGGCTTTTTACCTTGGGGAAATATTTTCAGATCGCGAAGAGGGATGCCCCTGTTCACCAAGGGCCTCTGCATCGACTCTCTGAAAGAGGAATCAAGGGCAGAGTGTTTAGGCAGCAGGCCGAACCCTCTCTGCATGGATGCCCAGATCGGGACATAGAACGTCGCCGCATAGAGCTCGCTGATACGGTCGCTCCGAGAGTAATCCTCCCGCAGCATGCGAATGTTTTTGAACGGATTCAGGAACGCCCGCATGCAGATATTCGTCTGGACGCCTGCTAAAAACGCGTCAATGAGCTCTTCCACGATTTGCACATACGCGGCATCGGATGGTGCCAGGCCATCCTCACGAGTGCCGTCGAGAAGTTGCTTGATTTTCAAGTAGTAGGCGGCCCCCACGATCGATCCACCTGAAACCGTAGACAGATAGCGGACAGATTTTAGCCGGTTCAGGTCGGCGAGGCAGGCCAGCACACCGAGGTGAAACAGGGAAGCACGAAAACCACCGCCTGACAGGGCAAGACCGAACTTCGCGTCTAGTCTCATCACAAACCTCCCATGATGCTGCCATGTATACTGGCAGCATCTATTCACAACTCCGGTAACATCCCGCAACGCACAAGAGATGCGAGGGAAGCATCACGTCAGCGCATCTTCGGAGGGGTCTGCTCATTGAACCGCAGACCGGCGAACATGCCCTTCCTGGCCTCGTTTGGCAGGAACCCGCGACGGACCAAGACCTTTCGGATGGCCGTTTCGTTGGCCCCGCCATTTAATTGCTTGTCCGCGGTAATGAGCGCGAGTGCGCCATCCTTGAATTTCGCGAAGCGCGATAACAGGAAGTGGTGAGCAATCACCAGCTTATCGGTGGTCTTTCGTCCAAGCGCGGCACGGAGCTCCCAGAGACAGGCGGACCAGATCTCCCCGTCAGCGTGAACCTCCCCGGTCTTATCTTTTGGGTATTTCTTGTTGCTGTCGAGTCTCCGCAAACAAGGCGGATCGTCGCCGCTGTACGCAACGGCATCCCAACTGCCAACCGTCGGCTTGAGCTTGACCGGTTTCAAGTCGGAGAAGAAACTCCCCGCCAGGTAATCTCCGAACCCCTCACCCATTGCGCCACCTTCGGCGGTTTCGCCCCATCCAGACACCTGATCGTCCTGCACCGCATGGCCGTACTCGTGGAGGATGATCTCGGCATCCTCGGCATCATCGACGCCACCGGTGCCAAACGTCAGCGACTTCGTCGTCGGACTGTAGTGGGAATTGTCGTCCCGCTGTCCGTCGATGTTCACTTCGATCGGACGATTGAGGACGTTCTTGAAGCCCAGGCTCTGAATGTAGCGCTGCACACGGTCAATGTGAAAGTAGACCATGACTTCCTTGAAGGCCCGCTGCTTCCGCGTGAAAAAAAAGTTGAGATCCTTCTTCTTCACCCGCTTGAGGGTGCGCTTGGTGCTGACGAACGCGCCGTCCAGGAGGCCCGTCTTGTTGATCAGGCCGGACAGCGCGACCTGAATGTAGGCCGCGTCAGAAATCGGCGAGTTGTCTTCCAGCGTGAGTGCGTTCAGCGTCACGACGGGATTCGGATCGAAGACCTTCCCCTTGCCCTCAAACTTCTTCAGCAGATCGATCTTGGCGAGCACGTTGCCGCTACGGGCATCCAGATACAACTTCCACTCCCGGCTTTTGTCCTCCGTGGAGCGCGGAGCGCTAATCTGGACCAGGACTTTCCATGCCGCAGTCGGAATGCCGTCATACGGAAAGTACACGAACTCCGACCCGAGTATTTTGGCCGTCGTGCCCTTCGTCTCCCGAGCCAGCTCAAGCGCTCTGGCTTTCGCCTCGTCATCGGATAACAACGGAGCGCGGCGCGCCGTTTTCTTTCGAACGGCGGCGATGGCTTTGACGGGAACGAGCTCATTCACCACATTGAAGACCTTCCCGTCCTTACTGACGTCAACTTTGATCCATGCCCCGGAAATCGGAGAGCCGTCGTAATACTGTTGCCACAAGACCTGTGAACCGAAAATTGTTTTCTTCACCTTCTCGAACTTCAGCTGAGAGAGATTCGGCTTGATCTTGAGGTCTTTCGCAATCTTCTTGAGAAAGCCCTCGGCAATGGTTCTCGCGCTCCTGCGGCTGGTCCGCGAGTCGATATCGTAAATATGACGAGGCACATCGTACTGCGGGTGAGTATCGACCTTCGCTTTGACGCCTCTGAGTGTTGCCATACGCGCCTCCCTTGATTGATCTATCCGTGACGAACGGCCTTCACCGGGAGCAAGAAAGGTACACGCTAGTCTTCCAAAATCAGACTGTCAATGGGACGGGCGCGCGGAATACTGGCATTTCACGCGGTGTGAGCGAGGCGAGAATGGATCTGCCGGGATTATAGCTGGTGATAGTGAGGGCCTGGGCCATCGAATCTCTACAGCCTGCCGGTCAACTGTCACAGGCTTTCGAAGAATCCCCTTCACCTGACGCTCGGCGAAGAAGCTCGGAGAAGACAGATCTTCCCTACAAAGACTTTCACCCCCCCCCCTTTCCCCTGGCACTGTGTTCTCATTCAAAACGGAATACGAACGCCCATCTGGAACTCATTCGGAGAGAAACCCTGCCCGAACTGACTTCGAAGCCCTAAGTCAGTTTGGACGGGAGGAGTAGCGCCCAAGGACCGGTTAAGCTCTGAGGCAGAGCCTCCACCAAATCCTGCCCCGACATACGGCAATACCGTTTTCCCTCCAAACGAGTAGCGACCGTTGATCGAGGGCGGATCTCGAAATACTGTGGCTGATGCAGCCTGAGAAGGCGCCGTTATGGGAGGTTGGGGAGGGACATCGTTCGTCAGAGAGTGCTGAGGGGTCAGGCTATCCGCCCTCACAAGGGCAACAGAATCGGCCATGACACGATCCCTCGCTGCTACGCTTTGATTGGAGAGAGCAAGCGTAGCGAGCAATAAAACAGTTGCGAGCGCAGGTTGATATTTCATCTTTTAATCATACAAATGAAATCGCTTCCAAGCAAGACCAGCCCCTGATGCGGACAGTGCATACGTCAACAAAGAATTCCGGCCCCTTGATTATTTCGACCCAAATCCTCCTGCCGGAGCAGTCCTCATCAGGTAACCTGTGGCGATCCGCTAGGCATCCCGTGCCAGTTATGCTACAACCCCGCCGAAGGATGGTCTGGCTCTCTTGGATGGTTGTTCATATGACGATGGGACAGCATTTAAAGTCCTCCACGCAATTCACCCTGGCCGGAGTCTTATGCAGCCTGGCCGTGACCGGGTGTCTCTCACCTATCACGCTGAATCGCGCCGTGACGGCCTATGATGAGGCGGTCACGGATGCCATCTCCAAACAACTACTCATCAACATCGCGCGCGCCCATCAGCATCAACCCATCCATTTCACCGGCGTATCGAATATCGCCGCGACATTCGATTTCCGTGTCAGCGCCGGTGCCACGCCGGCACTCACGGGAGAGGCCAGCAGGGCGCTCATGTCAATCTTCGGCAGCAGCGTGGCGGAAAACCCCACCATCAGTATCGTCCCGATCGAAGGGGAAGAGTTTACCAAGCGGCTCTTGACCCCCTTTCAGGAAACCAAGTTCACGCTCCTGCTCCGGCAGCGATTCGACATCGACCTGTTGCTCAGGCTGATGGCGCAGGAACTGCGGATCACGGAGAACGGCCAGGAGGTCGCCTACCGCAATACGCCTGCAGATCGGGCGGGCTACGAGATGTTCCGTCGCGTGGTGACGCACCTCTCGGCCATTCAGGACCAGAACCAGCTCTATGCCGAACCGCTCGTCTACAATCGAGCCTGGACCATTCCCGCCAACTCAGTCACAGCCGAGGGCTTCCAGTCGTTACAAAAAGAATATCTCGTGACCTACAGCCAGAAAGACAACAGCTACACCCTTCGGAAACAAATCACGGGGCGCATTCTCATCACCAACTATGACCCCGACACGCTCTCACCAGACGAACGAGCCCGGTTGATCGACGAAACGGAAGAAGGGCACCTCAACGATATCTCCTTCGACATCCGCCCTGGGCACGTCGGAGGGGGATACCCGCTCAAAGGAGATTTCCCGCTACGGAGCTTCAATACCATTCTCAACTTCCTGGGCCGATCGCTGGGAGAAGACCCCGAATTCCACGTCGACAAAGATCCGCGAACCCCAGCGGTCCACGAAAACCCCGTCCACACCATGGAACTCGTGCTATCGGATAGAGCTCCCTCAGGAGCCGACCTGTCGATTCAGTCCCACGGGAAATATTACGCCGTGAACACCACGGGACCACTGGCACGCTGGAACCGTGAGGCGTTCCAATTGTTATACCTATTGTTCCAGATGACCGTCAGCGAGGTGCCCCGAGTCGGAATCCCCAGCATCACGATTGCGAAGTGAATGGGCGCAGAATCCCCCTGTGATTTTCGGCCACAGTCACCCGCTCCCACTGCATCGACACGCCAGTCCACGCACGAGGCGATCAGAAACGTAGAATGCCCCGGTTGCTCGACAAACCAGAGCCCCACCGCCTCCCATCTGAATTCTTCAAAACTGACCAATATTGACCAGGTTGCGATCAGTCTCAGCAGGCATAATCTGGCGTTCAGCTGCTGATAGTGAACAGAGTCACGCGAGAGCACCATTCTTCACATACTCTTAACAAGGAGGTTCCCATGCGAACATTTACGATAGTCGCAGTGGCGTTTCTGTTCCTATTCGTTGGAATACAGCGGACGGCTCAAGCCGATGAGGTAAAAGCCAAGGTTGAGGAGATAAAGGGAGAAGCGAGCGCGCAGGCTGAGAATGCCAAGGGAGAAGTGAAGGCCTTAACAGAAGAGGCAAAAGGGAATAAGGTGAGGGGCGCGGTGGAACGGGCGAAGGGAAGAACGAAAGCAGCTGGAGAGCGGATTAAAGGCAACGCGAAGCAACTGAAGGCCAAGACGGAGTAAATCAGCCCAGAGTCTGCCTGCGAACGCCCTGTGGAGATACGCTTCTCCACAGGGCGTTCGTTTAGAGAGGACAGTGGCGGCCCCTCAATACCGCCAGTGGACGGTCTGTACCACTGCGCTTACTTGGCGCAACAGCCGTGGGAATCGGCTTCGCCCTCAGAATGAAGCAGACGATCGAGCACGAAATAGACGGGACAAAATCCCGTGAAGCCGCTCTGAATCAGGGTCACGCCAATCACCGCCGGAAGCAGGAGCCAATGGGCGCTCACATAGTGGCCCAGCGCCACTCCGGCCGTGATCACAATTCCGACGATTGCGTCATGGATACGTCGCTTTTGATTCATGAGAGATCCTCCTCTGGAAGTTCCTCTTCGCGCCGTCCGAAAGATTTCGGAACAACACTGACGGTCAGGCTAGACCCGATGCGTGAACCTGTCAAGGTTACGCCGACAAGCTCCACGTTGCTGGATTGCAAGCCCGATCCTCTCTGCTCTTTTCTGCCACAGCAAGCAGCGAGCCTGATAAAATCCCCTGCGTACTGACGCTACTCTGACGGTTATCGCCTTCGCGGCCCGCTTATCTGAAAATCGGAACCACCGAAATGACGTGGATCGTCTATATCCTGGAATGTTCGGACAAGAGCCTCTACACCGGCATCACGAACGATCTGGATCGGCGATTGGAAGAGCACAGGATTGGCAAAGGCGCAAAGTACACGAAACACCGAAGTCCGTTGAGGGTGCGGTATACCGAGCACCAGGGTACCAAAAGCGCTGCACTCAAACGTGAGGCCGCGATCAAATCCCTAGCCAGATCAGAGAAACTGGCACTGATCGCCACTCGGCTCCCAACTGAGTTCCGCGGCTAGCCCTTACGTTTTCTCTTCTGTGTGGGTAGCGAGATATGAGACAACTGCTCTCACGTCACCAATCACGTCACGCTCGGCGGAGCAGCCTCCACATCCGAGACACCCACGGCGAGATGCAATCGCTTCATGACTCTCCTCTCAAGGCCGCGCGCGGACGGGCTCCGCAATGTTGGATTGCAAGACCGACCCTAATCTGCTCTCACTACCACCGCTGCCCCAGCCGGTCATCCCGATCTTGCTGTAGAAACCGGTCGTAGACGCGGCTTGATCACAAGGAGAAGTATGCATGGTGGAAAAGTACCGAGACAGAATAGGCCGAGGTTGACCGGCTTACTTCTCAGGGCTTGGCAGTTCCGGAACGGTCGTATCCATGACTCTGATAGCTTGTCCCTGATCATCCAGGCGGACGGCGATGCGTTCTCCTACCGACAGTCCCTTAAACAAGTCCGGCCTCGTCATCGTGAATGTGACCGTCTGTCCTAAATCTGTTTTAATCTTTCCACTCATCTTGGATATATCGAGTTCCTCGAGCGTCCCGATGACGACGTGCGTACCCTGGCCCGTATGCTCAGGCGACGCTGCCATTGTCGTCGCCAAAGAAGGAGCACTGAGAAGCATGGCGAGCAGGACGATAATCTTCACGGTCATAATGTCTCCTTAGGTACGCAGCAGAATCTGGTTCGGCTGCTTCGGCTCAGGGGGCCCCGGTGATGGTGGAGGGGGAAAAGGTTTGGGAGGCAGAGGATCTGTCGGGCCCGACAAAGGATGGGGGGACTGGCTCGCCTCCATGACGTTGGTGATAGGACCCTGGAGAAAAAGCGCCGACAATACCATCAACTCGATCATTCTGCGTTTCATGATTGCTCCTTTCCCCGACGGCACAGGGACATCATCATAAGCAGAAACGTCCATTTCCGCCTGTTCAATATTGCTCACTGTACGAATTGATTATGTGGGCATCCTATGACGCGCACCCATCAAAGCGCCGTGAAAGGGTCACAGACTGACACTTTTTTCTTTTCTGGATCTCCTCTCAAGAATGCGCAGTGAGGAGGGATTTGACTGGATTACTTCGGTCGAGGGCCAGGTCTGCCGAATCTCTGCCGCCCGCTGGTCGTCCGTCACCCGCTCCCGGAGCATCCCCTTCACAGCACGCTCGGCGGAAAAGCTTCCTCATCCGAGACGCCCAAGGCGACATGAACTCGTTTCAAGGATCTCCCCTCAAGCCGCGCGTGGACGAGTTCTGCAATGTTGGATTGCAAGACACGACCCCCTACCCGAGTCTTGCATAGCCTCACTTGGCGAGGGTCCTCAGATAGGCCAGCACGTCTCTGCTCTGCTCCTCCGAGAGATGGACCTTCCATGCCGGCATGTTCGGTTTGCCGTCATGGATCGTCTTGAGCAGGTCGGCATCGGATTTCTTTGTGGTCGACGGTGTTGTGAGATTAGCCGGATCCGGGCCAAGAAGCCTGTACCCATCCCCTTTGCCCTGAGGCCCGTGACAACCGGCGCAATCTCTGACAAACAGGGTCTTGCCACGCGCCACGTCGCCGCTCTGGGTCTTGAGCTCAGCTTGTCCTTGCGCCACAGTCCAGAATAGAAGACCGCTCGCGAACCCGACCATTGCAGCCCTGAGCATCCAACTTCTCTTCATCTTGCCTCCCGCTTGATGTGTCATGCCGACTGAACCAATCTGAACCTCGCCTTGGATTTGGTGGAGGCGTCGAGCGGGTCTGATGTGCGACAGCAACGTGCGCTCGTTAGCCAGCTCGGTCCGTTGCCAGGCCAGCCGATCCCGCACAAGAGTGTCCGATCGTTCAGGCATGGGAGATCTCCGAATTCTCGCCGGAACGATACCCCATCGGAGGGTGAAGCTCAACAGATGTGTAGAGTGGTCAGACCTAAGAGCAGGGGAAACCCCGCTGCGCGGGCAGGGCGAGGATTGACCTCGATGGATTACGTCGGTTGATAAGTTGTCGAGGGCCAGGTCTACCGGATCTCTCCCGCCTGCTGGTCGGCCGTCACGCGCTCCCAGAGCATCCCCTTCACCGCACGCTCGGCGGAGATGCCTCCCCATCCATCCGAGACGCCCAATGCAAGATGAAATCACTTCATGGCTCTCCCTTCAAGGCCGCGCACGGAGGAAGCACCAGACAAGTAGAATGGCCCCGGTTGCTCGCCCTTGTCTTTTTTGCGACGCTACCCTATAGAATGGGCAGCGTCGCAAGCTGAACAATCGTCAGCTTCCGTAACAACCTCTCTGCAGTTGCACAGGAGTACCTTTTATGAAAATGCTGCTGATCGTCTTTCGTCAGTCGATTGCAGAACACATCCATGCCCTGCTGAGAGAATACGAAGTCAACGCGTTTACTGAGCTGCACAATGTAGCCGGCAGGGGAGAGACCGGACCCACGGTTCAGTTCCTCCTGTCACCGGGCGCCAACTGTATGATCCTCACCGCGGTATCGGAACAGGTTGCCTACCGCCTCATCGATGGGTTCACGCGCTTTAAAGCGGAGCAGGGGGTGGGTCAGCATGACAATGTTCACGTATTCGTCCTTCCCTGTGAGCAAGTGGTTTAGCCCGCATGATTCATGAGCGCTTCTGCTGCAATCGCCGATCCGCTGCGACGACGAGCCTTCGGCCAGCAGGCTCGCCCCTCGCCTCTTCAGCCGCGGCAACTTCTTGTTCAAGGAGAGAGGCGTTGAGCATTTCATTCCACCA
>CAYHQK010000071.1:0-10222 GCA_964358535.1 uncultured Nitrospira sp.
TGGCCGCCAGCACCTCTAAGACGCTGGCAAAGGCCGGCTCAGACAGGGCATGGGTATCCATCCCCAGATAGAGGGGGCCGGTGATGTTCTCTCGCTTGCGGTATTCGTAGATCGCCTGCGCCACGGCGATGATGTGCACTTCGTTAAAGCTGCGCTTGAAGGCTGTGCCGCGATGGCCGGAGGTGCCAAAAGTAACGCGCTGCTCGCGCAGGTTCGCGTCCGGCTTCTCCGTATAGTAGGCCGTGATGAGACGAGGAACATTGACCAGCATCGACGGAGGCGCCGGCTGACCGGCAAGAGAATGGTTGGCCACGGGAGGATCCTCTGGTTCAGCTGAAAATGTATCACCTGCGCGCTGCGGTTCCGGACAGTACCTCTTTGCAGGAGGATGATCAACTCAGGGACGAACCTGCCGGCTTCCTACTGCAAACGTCCGATTGGCTATTGACCGACAGGGGACAGAAGAGTAAAGGTGCAGAGGCAAAGCCTGGCGATCGATCAATGAGTTGACATAATAGTTCTTATCAGACGTAAGAGATTTTCCATTTATGTCCCTTGAACTGCTGACCCGCTTCCAACATGAGCTGTCGATAACCAGTAGCGCCATCCATGAAACCGTGCTGGCCATCGCTGAGCGAGTCAATCGCAAGGTGCAGGTGCTGCGCCTCCATAGCCAGGCAGCCCAATTGCTGCGCCAGATCGAACAGGTCCACAGTGACCTCGGCAGCCAGATTGCTGCGCTCGCCTCCCGGAGAATTCCGTTCAGTTCCACGTCACTCGTTCCGCCCGATCAGTTGGAACAGCTCATCAGCCAGGCTGGCCAGCGCATTCAACAGCTCAAGCATATGCTGGCCACCGTGGACAGTCAGATCCGCGAGCTCCGGCTGGAAACGATCCACCATGAGCTCCTGACGCTGCAACAGGATTTGAGCCTTCGCGCTGCGGCCCTTGAACGGTTCCCGGTCATCCAGGGCTCATCCGTCATCGGAAAGACTCTTACTGAGATGAGACTGCCTGCGTCGATCCGTCTGGTGACCATCATTCGTGGCCCCTTTCTCGTACCTCCCGAGGAGGCCCTTGCGCTCCGCACCGGCGATGTGGCGGTGATGATCGGGCCGCAGGCAGACCTTGCGCTGGTGGCCCCATGGTTCACCCAAACACGGCACAGCAAACCAGCCTAAGCGGCAAGACGAGCCCCCTCTCCTTGAGGTACAATTCTCACAGGAGGAACTGGATCATGCGTACGTGGCACATCCTCATCTGCCTCGGATTCTTGGCCTGGCATGGCAACCAGACAACCTGGGCCGCGCCAGCCGCGGAGCCGGTCGCGCTCAAGTCCAACGACTCACCGGGCCTCCGCCTCCTGGAAGAGATTCAAACCGTCATTACCGACCTCGCCGAATCGGCAAAACCCTCTGTTGTGAATCTCATTCCCCTCTCCGGGCCAGGACGAGGACGGGATCTTTCTCAAGAGCGGCTCCCCAATGCCTCAGGCTCAGGGTCCGGAGTCGTCATCGATCCCACCGGCTACATCGTCACCAACAACCATGTGATTGGCGAGGCGACGGAAATTGAAGTCCGTTTTTCCGATACGTCCAAACTGATCGCGCAGGTCGTCGGCAAAGATCAGGATACGGACTTGGCCGTCCTCAAGGTGACCGCCACTCATCCCCTCTCCAGCGCAAAGTTCGGCGATTCGTCAGGCGTGCGCGTCGGCCAATGGGTGCTCGCGGTGGGGAACCCGTTCGGACTCGATCGGACCGTGACGCTCGGCGTGGTCAGCGGGATCGGCCGGGAGAACATCAATCTCTCGCGCTATGAAAACTTCATTCAGACGGACGCCTCCATCAATCCCGGCAACTCGGGCGGCCCCCTCTTCAATCTGCGCGGCGAGATCATCGGCATCAATACCGCGATCATCAACTTCGCCCAAGGGATCGGCTTTGCCATTCCCTCCAATATGGCCAAGCACGTGATTCAGCAATTGATCGCTCAGGGGCGGGTGACGAGAGGCTGGCTGGGCGTCGGCATCCAACCGCTCACGGTGGAGCTGGCACGCAAGTTCGGCGTGAAAGAAAACGAGGGGGTCCTGATCAACGAAGTCTTCGAGAAGGACCCGGCTGCAGCAGCCGGGATCAAGCCTGGCGACATCCTCACCCGCATCGACGGCACCGTCATCGACACGCCCAGTCGGCTCTCGCGTGTCGTGGCAGGCCTGCTCCCCGGGGCCACGGCAAAAGTCGAAATCGTCCGTGATCAGCAGCGCCTGGTGTTGGACGTCGCCCTCATCGAACGCCACGACCACGCCGTCACGACCTCCCTGCCCCAGACCCGCACCGACGTGAAACTCGGACTCGACGTGCAGGATCTGACGGCAAGCCTCGCCGACAAATTCAAACTGCGGGAAAGCCGCGGGGTGCTCATCGCCAAGGTGGAGCCGGGCAGCCTCGCCCAATCGGAAGGGCTGCATGAGGGAGACCTGATCAAGGAAGTGAACCGCGTGGAGGTGGGATCGGTCGGAGAATTCAGCCACGCGGTTTCGAAGGTCCGACACGGCGACACCATCCTGCTCCGCGTACTGCGAGAAAACCGCGCGTTCTACGTGGTGCTGAAATCGACCGAGCCCTGACGGATCGCATCGCCGCTTGCGCCCCCTAGCTCGTCAACCAGCCTTGGTCGGCAAAGCTGATATAGCGCCCATCGCCGACGACCAGATGGTCCAGTACCTGAATCCCCAAGAGCTGTCCTGCCGACACCAACCGCGCCGTCAGCACTCGATCTTCCTGGCTCGGCGTCGGATCACCGCTGGGATGGTTATGGAGAAAGATCACGGCCGCCGCGGATTCTTTGACCGCAAGCGTAAAGACTTCGCGTGGATGGACGATGCTGAGCGTCAGGCTGCCTGCTGACACCGTCGCGTCACGCAGGATGGCATGCTTGGCATCCAACAACACCACTTTAAAGATTTCATGACGGAGATCCCGCAAAGCGGGGTGGTAATGGGTGAAGAGATCGCGGCTCGAAGTGATCTTGGTGCCTTTCGTCAGAGGACCAGCCAGGGCACGCTTCCCCAGCTCCAGCGCCGCCTTCAATTGAGCTGCTTTCGCTGTCCCGACGCCCGGAACGGCACAGAGTTCCTCAATGCCACATTGCGCAAGCCCTGCCAGCCCTCCCAGCCGATCAAGAATGTCCATTCCAACCTGGACCGCAGAACAACGCCGCCGCCCGACTCGAAGCAGAATGGCGAGCAGTTGCGCGTCGGTCAATGTCTGTGAACCTTGAGCCAATAATCGTTCGCGCGGCCGTTCCGTTTCAGGCCATTGCGCAATCCCTTGCCCCGCTTTCTTGCTCGCCATAGTGGCCCCCTGCACAAAAAGTGACACTCCGAACGTTTTTGTACTGGCACTAGTCCCCTTACTGCCTACTCATGACAAATACGTATAGCCTAACCTGTTGAAATTACGTACATCGATTGATTGGCGCAGGTTTTGCTTTAACACGCTGGCAGCAGTACACATCACAACCCGGGAGGATTCGATGGGATGTCCGAAATGCAAAGGTCTCATGATGTTGGAGCGGTTCTCAGATTTCTTTTTGATATTTTACGCCTGGAAGTGCATTAACTGCGGCGCGATCATCGACCGCACCATTTCGAATAACCGGCGGAAGAGCTTGGCCGTTCAGGAACCCCAGGCAGTGGCGACCCGCTAAGACCATCGCAATTCGTCTCCGTTGGTCGCCACTCGTGGTCGCCGTAATCATGCGTCGACCGCATGGCCCCTCATGCCGCCACATCGTCAGGCGGCATTATAAGCAGCCCCTCAAAAATCGTCAAAACGCTTCCATTTCTCACGCCAGTTCCTCGTGACCAGCCGCACCATCGCGCCGGGTAAATCCCGCAGATCTCCGCCAGAGCAGTCACCTTGACCCCTTCAAAAACGCTATGTTAGAGTCAGTTGCTCCTGAAATGCCTCTCACCTGAAATTATGCGTATCATTGCCGGATCCCACCGAGGCCGACGCCTCAGTGGACCAGAAGGGACGGCTCTCCGCCCCACATCAGATAAGGTTCGTGAGGCCCTCTTTTCGATTCTGGGGCCTCAGGTGATTGGAAGTCGTTTTCTGGATTTGTACGCAGGCACAGGAGCCGTCGGGATTGAAGCCTTAAGCCGTGGCGCCGCAACCGTCACCTTTGTCGAATCAGACCCCAAGGCCGTGAAGCTATTACGGGAAAATCTACAGGCCTGTCAGCTGCTCGACCGAGCCAAGGTCTGCGTGGGAGAGACCGCCACATTTCTCGCGCGACAAGACTGGTGGGATGGCCCCTATGACATCTTCTTTGCGGACCCACCCTATGCCGCGCTGGATGAGCTGGAAGTCCTGATCCATGCCTGGAGACCAGGGCTGCTGTCGGAAGAGGCGACCGTGATGATTGAACAGGACTCGCGCACGACATTGCCAGACTCGATCGACCACGCGACTCTGGCGCGGCGATACGTCTACGGCGACACCTCACTCTATCGGTATCGCCTATCCACATCCGACATGGCAGAGTCACCCGCATCATGAAAATTGGCATCTATCCAGGAACCTTCGATCCCATTACCCACGGGCACACGGACATCATCACCCGAAGCTTGAAGGTGTTTGATAAAGTGGTGGTCGCCGTCGCGCCGAATCCGGCCAAGCATCCCCTCTTCACGCTGACCGAACGGCTGGAGATGATCCGGGTCGTGACGCAGGAGATCCAAGGAGTGGAAGTGACCCACTTCGACGGCCTGCTGGTAGACTATGTCCAGCGATACGGCGCCCATGCGATCATCCGGGGGTTGCGGGCCATCTCAGACTTTGAACATGAATTTCAGATGGCCCTCATCAATCGCAAAATCGCCAAGCAGGTCGAAACCGTCTTCCTCATGCCTAGCGAGGAATATTCTTATTTATCGTCCACCATCATTAAAGACGTGGCCACCCATGGCGGGGCGCTCACGGAATTCCTGCATCCAGAAGTCGCACGCCGGCTGCAGGAACGAATCAGGAGTTTGAAAACATGAAGCTTGCTGCACGCGCAGGGCGGATCGCCCCCTCCCCAACTTTGGCCATGGCCGCCACCGCAAAAGCCATGGCGGCCCGCGGAATCGACGTCGCCGACTTTTCGTCCGGGGAGCCGGACTTTGACACGCCGGAACCGGTGAAGGCCGCGGCCGAAGCTGCGATTCGCGCCGGGTTCACCAAATACACGCCCTCGTCCGGCATCGATGAACTGCGCCAGGCGATTATCGACAAGCTGCAGACTGAGCAAGGGCTCCACTACGAGAAGTCTCAGGTGCTGGTTTCCTGCGGCGCCAAACATTCCCTCTACAACCTGGCCGAAGCGCTCCTCGAAGCAGGCGACGAGCTCATCATTCCCGTTCCCTATTGGGTCTCCTATGCAGACCAGACTCTGCTCAACGACGCCACACCGGTGTTTTTGCAGACCCGCGAAGAGGATGGCTACGCCATTGATGCCAAGGAGTTGAAGCGGCTGGTAACTCCGCGCACCAAAGCGATCATCGTCAATAGCCCCTGCAATCCAACCGGCGCGACCTACAACCGGGCGACGCTCGAACAGCTGGCCGAACTAGCCGTCAGCCGGGATCTCCTGCTGATTTCCGATGAGATTTATGAAAAGGTCCTCTATGACGGCGCGACCCACACGAGCATCGCGTCATTGGGACCGGAAGTGGCCGCCCGTACCGTCGTGATCAACGGAGTCTCAAAAGCCTATGCCATGACCGGCTGGCGGATCGGCTACGCGGCGGGGCCGAAAGACCTCTTGAACGCCATGGCCAACATTCAAAGCCAGAGCACGTCCAACCCCTGCTCCATTTCCCAAAAGGCTGCCGTAGTGGCCTTGCGTGAAGGCGATGCCTTTACGAAAAAGATGGTCACCGAGTTCGACCGGCGGCGGCGCGTGATCGTCGAACGGCTCAACGCGATGCCAGGCGTTCGTTGCAGCATGCCCAGCGGAGCATTTTATGCATTTCCCAATGTGAGCGGATTGCTCGGACGGAAGGGCCCCAACGGAGCCATCTCCACCCCGACCGATCTGGCCAACTATCTCTTGAAGGAATTCCAGGTCGCCGTGGTTCCCGGTGAGCCGTTCGGGAGCCACCAGCATATTCGGCTGTCCTATGCGACCAGCATGGAGACGATCGTCCGTGGCATGGATCGCCTCGACGCGGCGTTCAAGCAGCTCACCTAAAATGGGACCCCTCATCATGAGGACCCCAGCATCGTGACGAGATCAGTTTTGTTGTTTTAGCAGGAGGAAACGAATCGTGCCAATCTACGAATACCAATGTGACAGCTGCGCAGACCGGTTTGAAGTCAAGCAAAGCATGAAGGACGACGCCCTCACCACCTGCCCGAAATGCGGGAAGCATGTACAGCGGCTGATTTCCTCGCCTGCCATCATGTTCAAAGGCAGCGGGTGGTACGTGACCGAC
The DNA here is from genome assembly GCA_964358535.1 of uncultured Nitrospira sp. Taxonomy (GTDB): domain Bacteria; phylum Nitrospirota; class Nitrospiria; order Nitrospirales; family Nitrospiraceae; genus Palsa-1315. The sequence continues at coordinate 6,488 of CAYHQK010000071.1, forward strand.
TACTCCGACAAAATGAAACCATCCTCAGGGAGTGAACCACCGGCGCCCAAGACCGGGGAGAAGAAAGAGGCGGCGCCCAGCACGTCTGAACAAACGACGTCTGCCGCTCCTGCGACTCCCGCTTCTCCCCCCGCGTCCGCGCCGGCCAGTGCCCCATCGAGTCCGGCCCCGGCGGCCTCCAGCACCACGACAACCGCACCCTCGTCTTCCGCTGCCAAATAAGCAGCGGAGCGAGATGCGCTAGCGCGTCGCCTTCGTTGCGGCTTTCTTCTTGGCTGGAGCCTTCGGCGCGACCTTGGCCGCTGGCTTGGGTGCGCCAGCCTTCGGCGTGGTGACTTTCACCGACTTCGCCAGCCGCTCTTGCGCCGCCGCCAGGTTGTTCTGCAAGTTGCCGATCATGGCCGACTTATCGCGGTTCGCCTTCGTGAGATCATCCACCTGCGCCTGCAGATCGTCCCGCACCTTCCCAAACGACGCCACTTGATTCTCGAGCTGGGCCTTTTCTGCTGTCACCGTCTGCAGCTCGGCACGAAGTTGTTCAACTTGCGCCTGGAGTGCCGGAGGCCAATAATCGCATCCGGACAGACTGACCGCGGACAGTGTGATTGCCGCCGCTGCCACAAGGTTGCGCACCATCATGGTTCGAATCATCAGGACTCTCCTTTCAATATAAACATACAACCGACTTCACCGACTCTCTGTCTCGAGATGCAGGCCATGAGCGGCCAACTGTTTCGCAATGACGCCTCGCTCGATGGCTCCCTCGCGAATGATTCTGATCAAGCCCCGGACGTCGACAACGGTAGACGGGCGCCCGCCAGGCGTCGGTCCCGCATCGACGATCAGATCGACCTCTTCGCCCAGGTTCGCCTGAACGTCTTCGGCCCTGATTGGCGGCGGAAGGCCTTCCCGATTCGCACTGGTGCCGGTCACTGGCCCGACCTGCCGCAAGAGATCGACCAGCGGCTGGCAGGCACTCAGACGAATGCCGACTGAACCGGTTCCCGCCGTCACGGCATCAGGGAGTGCCACGGCTGCGGGAAAGACGATCGTCAGAGGTCCGGGCCAAAAGGCATTCATCAAGACGGTGGCCGCGGGAGGAATCGTCTGAACCAAGGGCGCCAATTGAGATTGGTCTCCAATCAGGAGAAGAATCGGTTTTCCCTCTGAGCGGTCCTTGACCTGCCACAATCTGGCCAGCGCCTGTTTGTCGAAGGGGGCTGCCGCAAGTCCGTAGAAACTTTCTGTCGGCAGAACGCAAAGACCGCCCGCTCCGAGCAGGCGACGCACCTGACCGACAAGCACCGGGACGGTGGAAGCCACGTAGCGCTCGATCCTTGCCCTGGCAGGAACCATCAGCCCCATTCTGCGTTACGTGTGACGTGCGAACGCCCGGTGCGCAATATCCGTCCGGTAATGCGCGCCGTCAAAGGCAATCGACCGGGTTACGCGATAGGCTTCCGCTTGCGCGACAGCCAGGGTCTTCCCTAATCCTGTAATGCCCAGTACCCGCCCCCCGGCTGTCACCACCTCGGCGCCGGTTCGTGCGGTGCCTGCATGGAAGACCACCGTCGTCGCATCGGGCACGGACGGTAATCCGTGAATCGCGCGGCCTGTTTGATAGGAACCGGGATAGCCTGCCGACGTCATGACGACACAGACCGCCGTGTCATCATGCCACTCGACGCTCAGCTGATCGAGCCGATGTTCGACCACCGCTTCGATCACCTCCAGCAAATCGGTCTTGAGCAACGGGAGCACGACTTGAGTTTCCGGATCTCCCATCCTGGCATTGAACTCCAAGACATAGGGTATCCCCTTCACAACCATCAGTCCGGCATACAAGACGCCCTGAAAGGGACAGCCCATGCGAGACAGGGCCTCGACGGCTGGATAGAGCACCTGCTTCGTAACCTGTTCGCGCAGTGCCGCAGTGCCAAGCGGAGCAGGACAATAGGCGCCCATGCCACCCGTATTGGGACCCGTATCGGCATCGCCGACCCGCTTATGATCCTGCGCCGGCAACATCGGCACCACTGTCCGGCCATCCGTGAAGGCCATGATCGTCAGTTCTTCACCATCAAGAAACTGCTCGATCAACACGCGCTGGCCGGCCTGACCAAATACGGCATGTTCCATCGAATCGCGAACGGCCTGCTTCGCCTCCTCGCGGGTCGTCGCGACCACCACGCCCTTCCCCTGCGCCAGTCCATCGGCCTTCACCACCACAGGCAGTTCGTGATGATCAAGATAGGCCAAGGCCGGAGCGAGCTGATCGAAACTCTGCGCGGTCGCCGTGAGGATCTTCGCGCTGGCCATGATCTCCTTGGAGAAGACCTTGCTGGCTTCGATGCGCGCGGCGCCCTTCGTTGGTCCGAATATTTTCAGTTTGGATTTACGGAACTCGTCGACGATGCCCAGCGCCAGCGGCGCTTCCGGTCCCACGACCGTCAGATCGATCTGCTCCGACTGCACGAAGGCTTTCAGGGCGACGATATCATCGGCCTTAATCGGTACACAGGTCGCGAGGGATTCGATCCCCGCATTGCCAGGCGCACAGTAGAGCTTGGGCTTGCGGGGACTTTGCGCAAGCTTCCACACCATCGTGTGTTCTCGCCCCCCGCTCCCGATGACAAGAATCTTCACCCTCGACTCCTCAATTCTTTCCTGGAGTGGTGCGCGCGGGACGGATGTTCAAACCGGCCTTCCAGCAAGGCCGCAGACGAAGGCAAAACCGGAGGCGTAGCCCTCTGGGCTACGTTGAGGATTTTGCCAAGCCGAGAACGAAGCTGGAGGCTGGTTTCAACATCCGTCAATGGCGGAAATGCCTCATCGCCGTCATAATCATCGCCAGCCCCTGTTCATCTGCGGCTTTGATAATTTCGGCATCGCGAATGGAACCGCCCGGCTGAATGACCGCCGTAATCCCGGCTTGGGCCGCCGCATCCAATCCGTCACGGAATGGGAAGAACGCATCCGACGCCATCACGCAACCCTTGACCGGCATCTGGGCTTTCATGACCGCCAGCTTCACCGAATCGACCCGGCTCATCTGGCCGGCGCCGATTCCCACCGTCTGCCCCGGCTTCGCATAAATGATCGCGTTCGACTTCACGTGTTTGCAGACCTTCCAGGCAAACGCGCAGGCCGCATATTCTTCGTCCGTCGGTTTCCGCTGGGTCGGGACGTTCAACGCTCTCAGATCGGTCAAGACCCCAAGGTCCCGATCCTGCACGATCAAACCACCGACCAGTTTCTTGAGGTCGAACCCCTCTTGCTTCACCTTCGTGAGCGGCCCGACATCGAGCAACCGCAGATCCTTCTTCCGCTTCAATTCCGCAAGGGCATCCTCGGCAAACCCCGGCGCCACGACCACTTCCACAAACGTGGAGGTGATTTCTTTCGCCGCGGCCAAATCCACAGGGCGATTGAACGCAATCACACCGCCGAACGCCGAGACGGGATCGGTCTCCCGGGCTTTCACATAGGCCTCGACCGGCGTCGCGCCCAATGCCACGCCACAGGGATTATTGTGCTTGATGATGGCGACAGCGATTTCGTCGTACTCTTTCGCCAGCTCAAGCGCCGAGTTGGCATCGAGAAAATTGTTGTATGACATCGCCTTGCCATGCAGGATCTTTCCGCGGGAGACGGAGGGCTCGGTCGAATGCAATTCCCGGTAGAAGGCCCCCTGCTGATGCGGGTTCTCTCCATAGCGGAGAATCTCCGCCCGCT
>CAYHQK010000072.1:0-10187 GCA_964358535.1 uncultured Nitrospira sp.
CTGAAGGAAACCCCTCCCGCTCCGTCACCACGTTCAGACAATGGTACATCCCGTAAATGAGGTAGACATAGGCGATCCCGCCGCCGCCGAACATCACATCCGTCCGTAACGTTCTCCCTTTCGATGCATGGCAGGCCTTATCCTCCGGCCCGACATAGGCCTCCACTTCGACGATCCTGCCAGCAACGCTCCGACCCTCGATCACCCGCACGAGATACTTGCCGATGAGCGAGCGCGCAACCGTGACCGTCGGGCGAGTGAAATAACTATGTGGGAGAATTTTTCGCCCTGGTTTCATATGGCCTCACTATAGACCGCTCAAAACGATCTTCCAACAAGGTCGCAGGCGAAGAAAGCACTGGAGGCGTACCCTCAGGGGTACGTTGAGGATGCTTTCGAGACGAGAACGAAGTTGGAAGTCGTTTTCAGCGGTCTACTAAAAATACCACGCCACGCCGCCCATCACCGTTCGCGGATTCCCCGGCACAAAGTGAATCCCATTGACCGGTGCCGGCTCGTTCCGCAGCTGCGACGCAAAGGCGAAGGTGGCCTGCTCCCACTTGGTATTGAACAGATTCTGAATAAAGAAAAACGCCTCCATCCGTCCATGAGACATCTTGATCGGCAGTTGATAGCGCTCCGAGAGGTCGAAGTCAATCCAGGAGGGCGCTTTGACGCTCCGGTCCTCTGTGAGCGGCCGCACGCCGAGATAGGTCGCTTGCAGTTGGGAGGTCAGGTCTTCGGGCCAACGCAACAACAGCGCCCCATAGGCCGTGACCTCCGGTGCCAATGGAATGGCATCTCCGTTGCGAAACTCCGCCTTCGTATAGGTCACGCTGCCATTGAAATACAGCGGACCCCAGACTTGTCCCCGCGCGGCGAATTCTACGCCTTCACGTCTGCTCGCGCCGCGAATGTCTGTTGTCCCTTCGTCTCCGACAAATACCAATTCAGACTTGAGATCTAATCGCCAGATGGTTGCGGTCAACTCGACGCCTCCAGCTCCCCAGGGTTTCGACCGGACACCGACCTCATAACTCTTGGCTCGCGCAAGGGGTGAGGACCCCGGTGCGACTGCCGATCGTGCATCGTTGCTGTGATAGCCCTCGCCATAGTTGGCGAAGAGTTCCGTGCTGGCCCAGGGGCCCAGGATGAGGTTCATTTTCGGGAGGACGATGCCGGAACTCGTCCGCCCGGCAGGCTGTTCTGCACAGGTCGCGCAACGATTCCTCACATCGAAGGTGAATGTTTCAGCGCGAAGTCCGCCCGCCAACCTCATCCACGACGTGGGTTGGACCTCTGCTTTCACGAAGGGCGCATAGGACGCCTCGAGGATATCGCTGTCTGTGGTGGCTCCGGTCGGCATTCTCGTCGTTTGAGTCCCGAGCCTTGCGTGGATGTTGTCGACCCTAGTTTGAAACCCAATGGTCCCAATGCTCGGCAGGCCCCATACGTCGCCTCGCTGTTTGTATCCGAGGTCGCCGCCGTACATCACGCGACGATCGGATTGCTGGATGCCGTCTCCATTGACGGGATCGTTGGCGAAAAACGTGAAATTCGTGAAGAGATCCAGTCGATAGTACTGGCCGTACGTGTTCGCGAAGAACTGCCCGTTCGATGTCGTGTCGTAATGGTAGTTTAACTTGGCAGTGCTGCGGAGCGTCTTGCCCCCTTCCGAAGGATCGATGGCGCCAAACCGGTCGAGTGAGCCGTCCTGCACGGCGCGAAGGGGAATCTCACCCGAGGCGTTCCACTGCGCTTTATGAAAGGTACCCGTCAGGCTCAGTTCGTCCCGTCCGGTCAGGTTCGTCGTCATTTTCCCCAGCACGTTGCCCCTGAAATAGCGGTTATCGTGTTGGAACGGGCCGTTCGTGTAATAGCCCTCAGCGGCAAACAAGGTACGCACCCTGTCCTTGGTAGGAGAGAACATGAGCATATACCGCTGCGTATCGAACTGCCCACCAGCCGCCTGGACGACTCCTTCCTGAACCACCTGCCTTGTTCTGAAATTCACCGCCCCTGCTGTGGCAAAGTCGCCATATTCAGGAAGATAGGCCCCCTTGTTCACATCGAGTCCCTCGATCGTCTCGGGAATAATAAAGTTCAGGTCGGTATAGCCTTGCCCGTGGGCGTGGGTGCGTAAGTTGATCGGCATGCCGTCGGAGAAAAACGCCACATCGGTGCCATGATCCGCGTCGAATCCGCGTAGGAAATATTGATCGGCCTTACCCGCCCCGCCCGAATGTTCCACCGCAATGAAGCCGGGGATCAAGCGCAACACCTGGGCCGTCCGGCCCTGCGGCTGGAGAAGATATTCCTTATCGGGAATGAACTGTTGCGAGGACGCGGCCACCGGACGAGAGCCGACGATGGACACCTCCGGCACCTCCACGATCTCGGCGTCGGGATCATGAGCGAGGACGGAGGAGGCAAGAAACAACAATGCGGTGAGATGGAGGAAAAGACTGAGGAGACTCACAAGGACGCTCAGCTCAAACCTTTTCCCGTGGTAGTGGTTGCCAGCTTCCCGTGCTTGACTCCCTTGGTCCCGATGAGAGTATCGGCAACCTTCCTGATGGCAGAGCCCTTGCCCTTCACAACCAAGACTTCCAAGCAATGGTCATGGTCGAGATGCACATGCATCCCGGACACAATAAGGGGCTGGTAGCGGTGCTGAATGTCGGTGAGCTTTCTGGTCAGATCGCGCACATGATGGTCATAGACGAACGTGATCGTCCCGACCGTCTCTTTGTCGTCGTCCCACTCCTGCCCGACCAGATTGTCCCGGATCAGATCCCGCAACGCCTCCGAGCGGTTCGTATACTTTCGCTTCTTGATATGCAGATCAAAATTGTCGAGCAGATGGTGGTCCAGCGACACGCCGAATCGAATCAGTTTCTTCATGGCAACCCCACAAGTAGCACGTTTTTCAGAAACGTAGCATCGTGTGAGGCGCAAATCAACGACGAATCGCCGCATCAGCAAGGGCGCAATTGGCGGAAATCTATTCCTTCAACAGGAGGCTGTTAATTTGGGCTGAGGGTGTCTAACGGGCAGAACTTCATCGTGCGCCTTCGCTTTGGATTTTTTCTCTCCCAAAGCGGGGCGGCCTGGCCGCCCCGCGCACGCTTATTCGGATTGAATCGGAATATAGAGGACGCTCCCCTGCCGGTTGACCAGCAGGAGCGCAAGATCGGAGGGTTTCATCGGATCGGCCAGTCGCTGAAATACGGCGAAGCTGGGGATAGGCTGACGATTGAGCTCCAGCACCACATCGCCGGGCTGGAGACCTGACGATTCGGCCAGACTGCCTTCCTCAATATCGGTCACCACCACCCCGCTGGTGACAGCCAGATCCATCTGCCGGGCCAACGGCACGGTCACATCGTCGAAGACAACGCCGGCGAGAGGATGAACCGTGGAGACTGCGGCCGATGAGGCCTGGCCCTTCTTGATCCGTTCACGCGGCGCCTCCTGCACCACCAGGTCAGCCTGGTACGGCTTACTCTCGCGCAGGAGATCCAACCGGTGCTTACTCCCGATCGTAGCCGCGGCCACGAGGTTCCGGAGATGTCCGCTGTCCATCACGTCATGCCCGTCGAATCGCACCACCACATCGCCGCGCTTGAGGCCGGCTTTCTCGGCCGACCCCTTGGCCTGCACATCGGTCACGATCGCGCCCTTCACATCTGGCAGGCGAAAAATCTTACCTAACAGGGGCGTGACATCCTGCGTCGAGGCGCCGAGAAATCCGCGGACGACACGCCCGGTCTTGAGCAGGCTCTGCATGGCAGCCCTGGCCATATTGCTCGGAATGGCAAAGCCCACGCCGACGCTCCCGCCGGTCGGACTAGCGATGGCCGTATTGATGCCCACCAGCTCTCCGTTGATGGTCACCAAAGCCCCCCCGGAGTTGCCGGGATTGATGGGCGCATCGGTCTGAATGAAGTCTTCGAAGTCGGCGACCCCGACATCGGCGCGGCCGACGGCACTGACAATGCCGAACGTCACACTGCGGCTCAACCCCAATGGGTTGCCGATCGCGAGCACGAATTCTCCGACGGCGAGCGTGCTCGAATCCCCCCAGGTCACCGTCGGCAGATTGGTCGCCTGAATTTTCACAACGGCCACATCGGTCTTCGGATCGGTGGCCACCACTCGTCCTTTATATTGCCGCCGGTCGGCAAGAATCACTTCCACATCGACCGCATCGGCAATGACATGGTTGTTCGTCAGAATGTACCCGTCCGGCGACACAATCACGCCGGAGCCCTGGCCATATTGACGGCGAGGCGGGGCGTCCTTGAACAGGCCGAACGGGAGCCCTTCGTCGCTGAAAGCTTGATCCCGCACCATCACCGTTGACCCGATGCTGACGACAGCGGGAGTTACTTTGGTTGCGGTCGCCTTAACCTGCGCCTGAAGATCGCCTCCGCCCGCCACAGGGATCGCACGGGCGCCGGCCAGCGCTGTTCCAGCAACGACCGAGCTCCCCACGCAGAGTCCGATCACGATTCGCAAAAGAAAATTTGATCGAAGCATGCCACGATCCTTCATGAAATCCGTCTCCGCTCGATTACCGGCAAACGAACGTAGCCTAGCATGCATAAGTCGAAGTCGCACTTACAATTCCACATGGCGCAAGCGAAGAGCGTTGGAAATCACGGACACGGAGCTAAACGTCATCGCAGCGCTGGCGATCATAGGGCTCAAGAGGATGCCCCAGACCGGATAGAGCGCGCCTGCCGCAACCGGCACCCCGATCATATTATAGAGAAACGCGAACAGGAGATTTTGCCGGATATTCCGCATCGTGGCTTGGCTCAGCCTCCGCGCACGGAGCAGTCCGCGCAGATCCCCCTTCACCAGCGTCATCCCCGCACTCTCGATGGCCGTGTCCGCCCCGGTTCCCATCGCGATCCCAACATCGGCCAACGCCAGGGCCGGGGCATCGTTGACGCCGTCTCCTGCCATCGCCACCACATGGCCTTGCGACTTGAGGCGGGCGATGATCTGGCCCTTTTGGTCCGGCAGGACATCCGCCATAACCTCGTCAATGCCGAGTTGCCTGGCCACCGCCTCGGCCGTATCGTGATGATCACCCGTCAGCATGACGATACGGATGCCTTCGGCCTTGAGTTCCTGTACCGCGGCACGAGTAGACGCCTTGATCGGATCTGCCACGCCCAGTACGCCGGCAGCCTGCCCATCGACAGCCACAAACAGGACCGTCTGCCCTTCATGACGAAGCGAAGCCGCTTCCTCGTCCAACTGCGTGAGGCTCTGACCGGACAGGCCGATGTCATTCCGTAAGAACGCCACCGTCCCGATGGCCACGCGATGGCCGGCCACCGTCCCGGTCACGCCCTTCCCCGTCACCGAGCGAAAGCCCTCGACCGGGACAACCGCGATCCCTCGCCCTTCCGCTCCCGCCACCACCGCCGCTGCCAGCGGATGCTCACTGCTCCGTTCAAGGCTCGCGGCGAGACGCAACAGCTCGGCTTCGGACCAGGGCGCCACCACATGGACCGAGAGCAGTTTCGGTTTCCCCTCCGTGAGGGTCCCGGTCTTATCGACCACGAGCGTATCCACCTTGCCGAATATCTCTAACGCTTCCGCCTTCTTCACCAGGATGCCGGCGGTCGCGCCGCGCCCGGTCCCCACCATGATCGACATCGGCGTCGCCAATCCCAACGCGCAGGGACAGGCGATAATCAGAACCGCCACGGCATTGACCAGCGCATAGGCCAGTTTCGGCTCCGGCCCCCAAATCGCCCAGGCCACTGCCGTGATCAACGAGGCCGCCACCACCAGCGGGACAAAATAGGCCGCGGTCACATCCGCAATACGCTGGATCGGCGCCCGGCTCCGCTGCGCCTCGCTGACCATCTGCACAATCCGGGCAAGCATCGTGTCTCGCCCGACCCGTTCAGCCACCATCACCATTCCGCCAGTACCGTTGATGGTCCCGCCGGTCACCAAATCTCCAACGGTTTTTTCGACAGGGATCGATTCCCCCGTCAGCATGGATTCATCCACAGACGTCGAACCTTCCTGGACCATCCCATCGACCGGCACTCGTTCTCCCGGCCTGACGCGCAGTCGATGGCCTACCTGAATCTGTTCAAGCGGCACGTCTTCTTCCTGCCCGTCTGGCTTGATGAGCCTGGCGCTCTTTGGCGCAAGCCGGAGCAGGGCGCGAATCGCGGAACTCGTCTGGCTCCTGGCCCTCAGCTCAAGAACCTGGCCGAGCAGAACCAGCACGGTAATCACAGCCGCCGCCTCGAAATAAACTGCGATCGACCCGTCGTGCAGCCGGAATGAATCGGGAAGCAACGTCGGCGCCACCGTGGCCACCGTGCTATAGCCATAGGCCGCGCCTGTTCCAATGGCAATGAGCGTGAACATATTGGGAGCCCGGTTCACCACCGAGATCCAACCTCGCTGGAAAAACGGCCAGCCGCCCCAGAGCACCACCGGCGTCGCCAGCAGCCATTGCGCCCAGTTCTTCGCCGGACCGGTGACGGCCTGCGGCAGCGACAGACCGGGAATCATCTCGGCCATGGCTAAGAGCATAACTGCGAGGGCAGGCCCGAGGCAGATCCAAAACCGCCGGCTCATATCCTCCAGCTCGGGATTCCCTTCTTCTTCGAGTGAGACGACTTTGGGCTCCAGCGCCATCCCGCAAATCCGGCAGGCCCCCGGCTTGGTCTCAAGCACTTCCGGGTCCATGGGACAGATGTACTCGACCGTCCCACCGATCGGGATCGGCGTCGCACGAGAGACACGCTGTTCCGAAGGCGTCAGATAGTAGATCGGGTCGGCCCGAAACTTGGCGAGGCAACTCGCGGCGCAGAAGTAGTAGGTCTTCCCCTCATACTCAGAGGAGCCGGCAGCCGTGGCCTGCTGCACCGTCATCCCGCAGACGGGATCGATAACTCCTGCCAGGGCCGGAGCCGGCTGCATCATCGGAAGGGGTTTTCTGGTGGTCGGCTTCGCGGCGCTGACCGGCTGTGTCTGCAGAGCCAACTCAGGATCGGCCTTGAATCGTTCCAGGCAGGACAGGCCACAAAAATAATAGCGTTGACCGCGATGGTCGTGCTGTCCGGCTGCCGTAGCCGGATCGACCGTCATCCCGCAGATTGGATCAAGCGCCATCTTGCCTCAAGGGGAGTACTGAGTTGAAAGTGTTGAGTGCTGAGTTTTCTGGTTCACCGAAACTCAGCACTTAGCACTCAGCACTTTCGAGTCTACTTCTTCTTATCTGCGTCCAGAATACTCTGGATGAGCAACTTGAGATTCTCCGGATCGATCGTCTCCGTCTTGATATTTCCATCGAGAAGCACGGTCGGAGTCTGCTGCACCTTGATGCGCTCGCCCCACTTGCGGCCGTCCTCGAATAACTTAGCCGGCTTCCCGCTGGCCATCCCCTCTTCAAAGGCTTTCGGATCGAGCCCGACTTCCTTGATCAGGACTTCCCGCAACGAACGGTCCAGCACGCCGGTGATCTTGTCTTTATGGATGGTGCGAAAGAGGACCGCTTTCATTTCTTTCCCCTTGCCCATCATCTTCGCCTGCTCATACATGTCGAACGGGGTCGGCAACTTCCCATGAATCACCGGGAACCCCACCATCGTCGCCTCAAGCTTGTTCCCGAACTCTTTTTCCAACAGGGCCAGGCCTTCCCCGTCGAACCGGTGGCAATGGGGGCAGTAGAAGTCGGCGAACTCGATCAACTTCACCTTGCCAGGGGTATGCGTAGACACTTCGCCCTGTAGAATCTCGAACTTCCCCTTCAACTCAGGAGATGCGGCGGCGGCAACTGAGCCCCACAAAACCACGACAGTCCACACCACCGCCCATACCGCCGAGGCCCATTGCGCACCCTGTCTGTTCACCATACGCGACTCCTTTCCTGAATCAACCTGCTCGTTCATGATAGCCAATGTGCCGTAAAAACACTCTCTGCTGTACCGGTGAGCTGTCCGCCAGAAATAGCAACGCCTCGGGAGCCGACCGGACTCCGAGGCGATCACGCTGTCGTCCATGATCACTGCGACCGTCAGCCCGTCACAACATCGACGGCATCATCGGCTCCCCAGCCCGATGATACGCTCCACGCGATCGTCACGCCCGCCGAGGTTCCGGTACTTATGGTATTGCGCCAGCGCTTTCGCCAAGTCTTTCCGGTGCAACTCATAGAAGACCCCCAGGTTGTAATGGGCTTCCGCATAGTCCGGTTTCAACTCGACAGCTCGCTCGTAGGACTGTTCCGCCTCTTCAAACCTGTTCAAGCCTGTGTAGATCACCCCTAAGTTCATGTGGGCTTCGGCATACTCGGGGCGGTACCGCAAAACCTCCAGAAATTCCCGCTCCGCATCGGCCGGCTTGCCTTGGCTCCGCAGAATGAATCCAAGATTGTAGTGGGCATCGACCAGATCCGGTTTGGCCGCAACGGCTTGCTTATAGGCATAGGCCGCTTCCAGCAAATCGTTCCCCCGCTCCGCTAATCGCCCGACGTGATACCAGGCATCGGCATGTTTGGGATTCGCCTTCGTCAGCCGCCACAGCAAGTCGTGAGCCGCCCTGTTCTCCCCCTGGCCCTCATACAACATCGCGAGCCCGAAGAGTGCATCGGAATGGGCGGGACGAAACGCCAGCAAACTCTGATAGGTTTTTGCCGCTGCCGCCACATCACGGCGGCCTTCATAGAGCTTCGCTAAGTCCACATAGGAGTCGTCGTGCCTGGGGTCCACCTCGATGGCCCGCCTCAGCGTCTGCTCCGCCTCCGCAGACTTCCCCTGCGCCAGATACACTTCCGCCAGATCGTTCAACGCTTCGGGATAGGCAGGCTTCAGCTTGAGCGCATGCACGAACGCGTCGGTGGCCTCGTGCGGTTTTTTCTTACCTTGAAAATACACACGCCCGAGGAGATGGTAGGCCTCGGCAGAGGAGGGATTGAGCTCCGTGGCCTTATTCAACAGGGCAATCGCGCCATCGACATCGCCGGACTTGAATAGCTCAGCGGCCCGTTCGACCGGACGTTTACTAGAATCGCTAGGAGGAGAAGCGTGAACCGGACCGACGATGGGATAACCCCAAACACATATTCCGAAAACGATGAGGAGGCGGTATCGTGCAAAAGAAATCAACGTCGCGCTCCTGGCAAATCGGGCAGACCATTCAACTATACGGTGGACCACCCGCGAAATCAACGAGCGGAGCGCGGAACGGAACGGAGGCCCAGGTGACCCGGGCCTCCGCCTGTCGAGCGATCGAGGGAACGGGCCGACGCTAGGCTTTCCCGCCCAGCTGGAAATACTTCGTCACGCCGAACGTATAGCTCGTCCCTTGCGTCAAATTGTTATTGGCATCACGAACCAGCGGGACCTGCGCAAGGAAATAGGCCTGCCAAGTATCGGCAAAGCTCACGAGAACGCCGGGAGCGGCCCCAAGCCAGCTGGAGCCGGTATTCGGAATCGCCTGATCGACGATCGGCGCCCCTGTAGCAATACGCGCACTCATCTCGTCATGCACCATATAGCGATAGTTCAATTGCCCGGTAAGTGTGAGCCACGGGAGGGTTTCAATCGGCACGACATTGAGGCCGGCGTTCAGAATGTATTCGTCGCCGAACTGATACCCGTCGTTGTTCTTGAACGTATGGCGGTAACTACCGTACACAAATTGGTTCACTCGATGGGGGATCAATTCGTAGGCCTGATAGAACGAACCGATCAGCCCGACTTGACCGCGCCCGAGCTGCCCGGACGGCTCAAGCACCCCGCCATTTCGGTCAATCTGATTGGTGTCGCCGGTCGGTAGCTCCACACCGAATCCCAGCACCAACATGCTCCGAATCGACGGCAGCACATTGTACTTCGTCGTAATCCGCACATCCCCGATCCCTTTGTCCGAAAACTGACTGAGATCGGCATCGCCTCCACCATGGTAATGGAAGTGATCATGATTCCTGGTCAAATACGGCAGGGTCACCTGTATCCCAAGCCGGTCGGTGATGCCGTAATTCGCATCCAGCGTATAGCTGTTGGTGACGGTGGACAACTCGCGATGATGATTCGGGATAATTCGCCGAGTCGTCTGATCGGCTTCCGCGATCAGCCCAGAATGACCGCTCGGCAGGGTCATCGGCGTATAGCTGTAGATAAAGTTCGTGGTCAGCAATC
>CAYHQK010000073.1:0-10040 GCA_964358535.1 uncultured Nitrospira sp.
CGATCGCGGATGAGGCGGGGGCGTTGGCTGGTCTGGTATCGGTCGCGGTCAGTGGGCGCGACCTGCGAGGCTATGTCCAAGACGCCCAACGTGCGGTCCAAGGCAGAGTCACGCTGCCCCCTGGGTACCGGCTGATCTGGACCGGTCAATACGAGCATCTGGTGCGGGCAGAAGAACGGCTGAAGCTGGTCGTCCCTATGACCCTGGCCTTGATCCTCTTGCTCCTCTACCTCAATTTCCGATCCCTCTCGAAAGCGCTGATCGTGCTGCTATCCGTCCCCTTCGCCGCAATCGGGGCGATCTGGTATCTCGACTATCTGGGTTACCACCTCAGCGTGGCCGTCTGGGTGGGCTTCATCGCGCTGGCTGGCGTGGCGGCAGAGACGGGGGTCGTGATGCTCGTCTATCTCGATGAAGCGTATGAACGGCGAGTGCGCGAAGGCCGCATGGCGACCGTGCACGACCTGCGCGAGGCCATTATGGAAGGCGCGGTCCAGCGGGTGCGGCCCAAGATGATGACCGTAACTGCCATCATGGGCGGGTTATTGCCAATCATGTGGGCCACAGGCACGGGCGCCGACGTGATGAAACGGATCGCCGCCCCGATGATCGGGGGGATGGTCAGCTCGACCATCTTGACGCTGATCGTCATTCCGGTCCTGTACTTTATCTGGAAGCGTCGGATTATGAGTTCAGGCTCTCCGATCGACGCAACCTTCGCCAGGCCCACGTCGTCCTCATCGGTGCCTGCTTAGTCAGCTGTCCGGCACGAAGGACGAAAAGACGAATCAAGGGGCGGCGCAAGGTGTCCCTGTTCAAGAAGGCGGAGGATGCGGTGCAACGCAAGGATCTCGATGGCCTCATGGATCTCTACTCAGAAGACTATAAGCATGGGGGCTATACCAAGAACAGTGTCAAGGCCGTGTGGCGTGATCTGTTGACCCACCATCATGATTTTGTGGGGACCCATATCTTTTCGAAAATCAAGGTCGATGCGGAGAAAACGGTCCCGGTGGCCCATGTCACCTGACCGGCAGCCTGTGGGCCCTGTCCAATGAGACGGGCCAACGGGTGAATATTGATAGTTGGTATGGCGAGGTCCACCATTTGACGTTTGAGCATGGGGCCTGGCATTTGGCCGGAACGTTTTGGGAGACTCCACGAGCCAACGAACAACGTCCTACGTTTCTGCCGCATCCCTTCTTCTGAACGACAGCAGAGCGTGGCGGAGATTGATTTATCGCTCAGTGAGTATGGGGCTCCGGTCTCGACCGGAGCCCACCGCTCTTTCTCTTCAGACGATCAAGAGGTGCCAGCCGCGGTTTCACAATCAGTTGTTTTGAACCTCGCGAGAGCTCTTCCAACCCATAGATCGTGAAGCACGTAATCCAAAACCGGAACAGTAGACCGCCCGCCACTTGAGATACGTGTCCGTTCCTCAAGGTATGTGTGGCCCAGTTTTTGTGTTTTGGGTCATTATGCCCCGCCCTGTAGCCGATTCAGATCCCCTCCTATATTTCAGCCTTGACAGCGCCGGCTAGCCCGCGATAGGTATCACGGGTGATAATTGAGTAACCTCTCGGATGCCCGCAAGGGCGTAACAGGGAAGTCCGGTGAAAAGCCGGCGCGGTCCCGCCACTGTAAGTGGGAAGCGGTCCCCGTTCAAGCCACTCGACGAACTCGTCGGGGAAGGCTGGGGGCAGCGTGGAAGGTCAAACCTTCTGAACCTACGAGCCAGGAGACCTATCCGAGGTGACACGGCACTGTTTCTCCGCGCGGTAACGGAGGATCTCGCCTGCCTTTTTGGCATGTGACCTCTTGTTCCTGTTGCGGGACGGGAGGTTTTTTTATGCCCTCCGCCATTCTGGATCAGCCTACGCCTGATCGCAGACCCCAGGATTTGGCAGACGTACCCAGACCGGTCCGTGCCGCATGACCACGGGACGGCTCATCGTCGGACACGGCAGCCGCGATCCCAACACCAATGTCGAGTTCGTCGTCGTGGCCTATCGTGCGGCGCGCCCTGATCTTGATGTGGCGCACGGCTATGTGGAACTCGCCCGTCCGTCTTTGTCCACCGCCCTTCGCGAGCTGGCTCAGCGGACCGATTCCGTTATCGCGCTGCCGTTGTTCTTCTTTGCCGCGGGGCATGTGAAGAACGATATTCCTTTCGCGCTCGCGCAGGCACGGCAGGATTTCCCCGCTGTCCGTTTTATCGCAGTCAACGCGTTGGGCATCCATCCGAACCTTGTGGAGCGGGTCTTCGAACGTGCGCGGACGGCGCTGGAAGGCGTCCGCGAGTCTGCGAAGACCGCCGTCGTGGGGGGAGGCATTCTCGAGCCGCAACGGACTCTTGATGAGGTGGCCGCGCATATTGGAGCATTCCAAGGACTGACCGCATGAACGGAGACTGCCGCGCGGTTCGATGGTCTTCGACGCTGGGATGATCGATCTTCTTGATCATGATTCACGCCGTCTGATCATTCTGTCGGTGCTCTGTGTGGTGAGGTGTTTCGTGTGCCTGACCGGAATCTGGCAGGCGACAGGCCTTTACCTGAAAGGAGGCACGCTATAGCGGAACATTTTTTTATCCAATGAATTGATAGCCCATGTATCCCAAGGGAAGCGCGGTAGAAGCCGCCACTGGTCCGCAACTGTGATCGGGGACGAAATCTGCAATCGACCACTGTCCGCAAGGATGGGAAGGCGCAGAGAGTAGGACGAGCCGAGAGTCAGGAGACCTGGGTACATGGAGATTCCCGTCACCCCTTTCGTGAACAGAAGGAGGCGTCGTTCGTGTATTTCAAAATTCTCAGGCTTCTTGCCGTTGTGGTGGTTTTGTGTCTGTCAGCTCGCACCGTGGTTGCAGAGGATCGAACGGATCGCCAGGCTGAGGAAAAGAAACACGCCCTTGCCCACGCGCCACAACCCTCGGCCCTGTCGAGCGATGAGCCCATCCTGATCCCGGAGGTCACAGAGGTACCGGTCGACCCCGTCGTCGTGTCTGAGACGAGAACCGAAAAGCCGCTCAGTCAAGTGACGGGATCGATCCATGTCATCACGCGTGAGCAACTGGAAAAGCGGCAGTTCCCGTACCTGCGGGAGGTGCTGCGAGACGTGCCGGGTCTCACGATCATTCAAACGGGGTCGCGCGGCGGCACCACCTCGTTGTTTACCCGCGGGGGAGAATCCGACTTTACGATGGTCATGATCGACGGCGTGAAGGTGAATGACGCCGGCGGCGGGTTCGAGTTCGCGAATCTGACGACCGACAACGTGGAGCGCATTGAAATCGTGAAAGGGCCGCAAAGCGCGCTGTACGGTTCGGATGCCATCGGCGGTGTGATCAATATCATCACGCGGAAGGGCAGCGGTCCGACAAGAATGGTCGGCGAGGTGATGGGCGGCGCAGGTCGAGGCCTCGGGTCCAGCATGCTGACACATCAAGAACGGCTTGGAGTCAGCGGCGCGTCCGAGCGCGTGGATTACTCCGCGGAGTGGACGCGATTGGACCATGCCGGCATGTTCAGTTTGAATAATCATTTCACGAACAACGTCTTCAGCGGCAACTTCGGTCTACGCGCGTCGGACAAGCTCCAATTCCGAACCACGTTCCGCTACACCGACAGCCAGTTCAAGTTTCCCACGGATTTTGTCTCTGGGCGTGGCTATCCGCCGGTGGATGGCAATCAAGGCAATGAACGGACGCTGATGTCGTTCGGCACGTCGGCGACCTATCAGGCCACCTCGTGGTGGGAGCATGTGCTGCAGTGGTCGCATATGGACTCGCGGTTCAAGTTCTTCGACTTTCGAGATCCGATCCCTTCCGATACCAGATTTTCTCAGACAGACGGCACGCAGCGCCGAGACATGCTGGATTACCACACCAATTTCCACGTGAGAGACGGCCTGTGGCGTGGCAGTGCCGCCACCTTTGGAGCGGAGTTTCAGGAAGAGCGATTCTCGCAATCCAATGTCGTGATTCCTGGTACGAGCGCCTCCACAAATCTGTCGCGCAAGAATCAGGGGTACTATGCGCAACTACAGGGCGTCTATGCCGATCGGCTCTTCCTCACGCCGGGCATCCGCGTGGAAGAGAACGAATTCTTCGGGCAGTTCGTCAATCCGAAGATTTCCGGCGCCTACATCCATAAGGAGACAGGCACTAAAGTTCGGGCCAGCCTTGGACGAGGTATTCGGGCACCCGCCTTTAACGAGATGGTCGGATTTCCCAACTCCGGCATTCCCGGCAACTTCAATCTCAAACCGGAGACGGCCACGAGCTGGGAGGTCGGTATGGATCAGGACATCCTGGGTAAAGACCTGACGGCGTCCGCCACGTGGTTCCATAACAAGTACGCGAACCTCATCGCGCTCAGCACAAACCTCAACAACAATATTCAGGGGGCTGAGACCCAAGGGGTGGAGTCGCAGCTCTCCTGGCGGGTCACCAAAGAACTCCGGCTCTCGGTGACCCATACCTATTTGAAGACGGCCGTCACCGATACCGGCGGGGTCGGCGGGACGGCGTTTCAGCAAGGAGGACGCCTGCTGCGCCGTCCCGAGCACAGCGGCAATGTACAGGTGGACTACCAGCAACCCACGTGGGGCGTGAATCTGATGGTCCTTGGAGTGGGAGACCGCGTGGATCGTGATTTTGCCATCAATCCAGCGGGTCAACGGCTGACGAATAAGGGTTTCTGGCGGGCGGATGTGTCGGGCTGGTATGCGCTCGGCAAGTTCGAAGGCGCGGACTGGAAGGCCAAGCTGCGCGTGGAGAATGCGACGGATACGCACTATCAGGAAGCTTTCCATTTTCCCAATCCTGGCGTGTTTGCCATGGCTGGATTGGAAGCGGCTTTCTAGGGATTTGGAGGGTTGGATGGGTCTTTATGTGCAGATGATGATGCGGTCTCACCGGCCGGCGTGGGTCCAGGGCTGGATGGTGTCAGTCGTGATCCATGCCGTTCTGGTGGCCGCGGTGGTCATGTGGATTCCGGCTCAACCAATCATTGAGATGCAGGAGGCATTTCGCTGGGAGGTGAGCCTGGTTGCGAACTCCATGGCGACCCCGAGCCACCAGGACGCGCCTGCTCCGTCGTCTTCGTCACGGTCGACGACCGCTGTTCAGCAGGAAGCAGCAACTGCCGTGACGCAACCGATGACGGTGGCTCGTTCCGTGGACACACAGCCTGTACAGGCTGTGTCAACGCCGACACAGTTCAGCGAGGTGCCACATAAGCAAGAACGTCGTCGTACTGAAGAGGCACCGGTCGAAACGCGTGTCATTGAAGAATGGAAACGGGTCGAGCAGGTACGGCACGAAGAAGATCGACGAGAGGAGGTGGTCGTGACTGAAGGCCTGCGTACCGGAGACATTGTTGAGGCACCGGTCGCGGCTTCGGCTGAACGAGTGGTGTCTCAAGCCACGCCAGTGGAACGAGTGCCAGATGTTCTGTTGTTGCGCAAGGGACCACATGGCCCTATATCGCAAGCACGCACGGAGCCGGACGGACAGCGATCGCCGGCAGTACTCGCTGGTTTGCTGCCTCGCGCCACAGAAGGGGGCGCGAGGCAGCAGGAAACGGCACGGAGCGTCGTAGAAACAGATGGGGCCGACACAACAACGTCTGCCGATCAGGCGGACGCAGCCCCGTTCGCTCGACGAGAGAGCCGCGAGCCTCCCGCCGGGTCGTCGGCCGTGCCGACCAGCCAAGAGCACAGGCCGGAGAGGTTGCCTGAGCGCGGCACGGCCACGCGGTCCGACTACGGGTGGCTGGCCCATACGATCCGGGCGCGCATCGAGGAGGTGAAGCGCTACTCCGTAGAAGCCAGGGTGAACGAGTGGGAGGGCCAGGTGGTGATCTCAGCCTCGATCCTGGCCGATGGGCGTATCGTGGATATTCGGGTCGTTAACAGCTCGGGCAACCAGCGTCTAGATGAGGATGCGAAGACGATGGTGGGGCACGCCTCACCGCTCACGCTCTCACAGCCGATCGGTGTGGCGAAGATCACCGTGAAGGTTCCCATCATCTTTGGACTGCAGTGATGAACAAAAGAAAGGAGACGTACAGCATGACAGCCCCAGCCTACAAAACGGAGCAGATCGAGGGCATCGATGGGATGCGTTACGAGTATGAGTTCATGGAGCCGACCGAGCCCGCGCTCCTGGCGTTGATGAAGGATCTGTTCGAGACCCACTGGTCTCGCATCGTCTTCGGCCCCTGCGTCCAGGGCGCAGTGTTCGAGGTGCGACTCGTCGACCCGCCGAAGAAACTCACCGTCCTTGACGGGTATCTCACCGTCGATTTGGGTGACTGGCATTTTCATCTGTGCATCGGAAACCATCGTGGCACAAAAGCCAATCCGACTCCGGAGGCGCTGGCGAACATACGCCGTGCTTCAAAGGCTGTATTCTTTCGGAGCATGGGCAACAGCTGCGCTGGTGGGAGCTGGGGATTTCGGATGTGGAATGGCGCCGACGAGCAAATGTTGACCGTATTTTTTCCGAATCCCTATCTGAGCGACCGGTTGAAGCCTCAGAAACCGGATTGGGCGAGACTGACGTTATGGAACGACATGCGACAGAAATACCTTCCCGAGGCGACGGCATGGGTGCCGGATGCATCCATGCCGGATGCGGAGCCCTGCGGCCATTGATGATGACGATGGCGTCCAGTCTCGAGTCTCAAGAGCCCTCTCTCCAACCACCAGCTCCACGTGGCCGGCGGATGCCGTATGGCTGGCTGTGGCTGGTCGCAGTGCTTGGAGTGGCTATCTTCGCAGCGGCGATCCAGCTCGTAGTGCAGGCCAGTGTCCCACCGGTGCGGGTGAACAGGGGGAGCGTCCCCAAGAGAATTGTGTCTGTCAACGTGATGAGCGATGAAATCCTCTTGGCGCTGGCACCGGAGCGACTCGTCGGGCTCAGCGTGCAGGCAGACAATCCCGATAGTTCAAACGTCGTCCAGGCGGCCAAGGTCATTGCCACACGACACAATGGTGATATTGAACGCATCCTGATGCAGTCACCGGACGTGGTCGTCATCGGGAAGTATCGCGCCGACGTGGCGCGACAGGTACAAGGGCTCGGTATCCCGGTGTTCTTAATCGAGGGGTTTGAGTCGATCGAGTGGATTCGCTCGCGCATCAGAATGATGGGAGCGATGGCGGGTGTGCCCGAACGGGCCGAACACCTGGTGGCCGACATGAATGCACGGATCGAGGCGATCTCGGCACGCGTGGCCAGTCGGCCGCGCCCCCGTGTGTTGCTGTATTCCGAATCAGGCTGGATAAGCGGACGGCAGACCACCCTCGACGATGTGATTCGTGCCGCGGGCGGGGTGAACCTCGCCGCAGAGATGGGCCTCATCGGCTCGCGGAAGGTGTCGCAAGAGCGAGTGATCGTGGCTGATCCTGACGTGATCCTACTCCGAGATGCGCGCCGTTGGGAGTCCGGGTTTCGCCAGGCATTGCTGAGGGATCCGGCGTTTCAAGGTGTGAAGGCGTTGCGCGATCAGCGTGTGTACAGCGTCCCGGCGCGCCTGTTGGTCACCAGCTCGCATCATATTGCCGAGACGGTGGAGACGATTGCCCGGCTGCTGCACCCCGAGGTATTTGAGGAGGGCTCGCGATGAGGAGCGCCCCTGTCATTTATGTCGCGTTGATCACCGCGTTACTGGGGAGTGTCCTGATCGCGACGGCAGTGGGATCCGTGTCGATCCCGATTCCGTCGATTGTCGCGGTATTCCTGGCGGAGGCCATCGGGGTCATCCCAGTCAATTGGTTGCCTGACCAGACCGCGTACGAGGCCATTGTGTGGTACCTGCGCCTCCCCCGGGTCATTCTGGCTGCGCTTGTTGGCGGGGCCCTCGCGCTGGCCGGTGCCGTCCTGCAGGGACTGTTTCGGAATCCGATGGCCGATCCCGGGATTATCGGCATAAGTAGCGGCGGTGCTCTCGGGGCGGTCATCGCAGTCATGAGTGGGTTGGCTGCCAACGCGTTGTGGTCGTTGCCAGTACTCGCCTTTGTTGGGGCGGCGGGAGCGACCTGGACCATTTATAGCCTCTCGACACAGGCCGGGCGTACTCCGTTGGCTACTTTGCTCCTCTCTGGTCTCGCCGTGAGTGCGTTTGCCACGGCTCTTACGTCGTTACTGCTGACCTTGGCCCAAGACATTTTTGCGTTCCGCGAGGTGCTCTTTTGGTTATTAGGCGGGTTAGACGGACGCGGTTGGTCCCATGTGGGCTTAGCGGCCGGGCCGATCCTCGTGGGCGGGATTGTCCTGCTGTTGTTTGCCGATGAGTTGAACATCGTGGCGGCAACAGGGGAAGCAGGGGCGTCCAGTGTCGGCGTCGAGATGCAACAGACGAAACGTCGCGTGCTGATGTTGACCGCGTTGATCACCGGCGCGGCCGTGTCGGTGAGCGGGATCATCGGGTTCGTCGGTTTGATCGTGCCGCACATCGTGCGGTTGATCGTCGGTCCGGACCACCGCGTCTTGCTGCCTGCAAGCTTTCTGGGCGGGGCCTGTTTCCTGATCTGGGCCGATCTGGGGGCGAGAACGCTTATGCCCACGCAAGAGCTGCGCTTGGGTGTGGTGACGGCGCTCCTCGGCGCGCCGTTTTTTGTCTACCTGCTTCAACGACATCGTATTCGGACGGAGGTCGTGTAAATCATGTCTGACCTTGTGACGTTGGAAGCCGTGAGCCGGTGCAGCGACGGACGGATGTTGTTAGATGGGGTCAGTCTGACCGTGAAGACCGGTGAACTGGTGGGTATTATCGGGCCCAACGGTGCCGGCAAAACCACGCTCTTGTCGATCATGGCAGGGCTCTTGGAACCGAGCGCAGGCATGGTCTACTTAAATCAGGTCCCGCTCTCGACCCTCGGCCGTCGCCAGATCGCTCAACGGATTGCCGCTGTGCCGCAGGCGACGACGGTGAGCGACTTCCGGTTTTCAGCCAGGGACATTGTGTTAATGGGGCGCTATCCACACCGGGATCGATTTGCCGGCGAGACCTCCGAGGATCACGCGATCGCAACAGACGCGATGCGACACACCCGGGTCACGCCCTTCGCGGACCGTTCCGTTACGGAATTGTCGGGGGGCGAACGGCAGCGCGTGACCGTCGCGCGGGCTCTGGCGCAGCAACCGCGTCTGCTGCTGCTGGATGAGCCCACCGCGAGTTTGGATCTCTCGCATCAACTGCGCGTGTTGCAGCTCGTCCATCAGCGGGTGACCAAGGATCGGCTGACGGCCGTGATCGCCATTCATGATCTGGGTCTGGCCAGCCGGTTTTGCGACCGGCTCATTCTGCTAGACCAGGGACGGATCGTCGCGGACGGTCCTCCTGCAGCCGTTTTGACGCCGGATCATCTTGCAACGGTCTTTGGGGTCGTGGCGCAGGTCAGTCCGCATCCAGTGACGAGCGGCCTCATGATTCACGTGATTGAGCCGGTCCCGGACGATGCTATGCCTCTGAGACGAATAGTCGGCACCAGTACACTCCCGGTTTAGACGGAGGCAGTAGGTCAGAACAGCCAGTGAGTCAATCCGAAACGTTGTCGCGTGGCCCAAAACCGGAACAGTAGACCGTACGCCACTTGAGATACGAGTCCGTTCCGCAAGGTATTTGTAGCCCAGTTTTTGGGTTTTGGGTCAGGCAAGTTATATTCATTTTTCTGGACCAGGCCTGATGCCGTGTTCCCTCCTTGCAGTGCAGCGTTCAGCCTCACTGCCTTGGAACGCAGTGAGGAAGAATGCGCCAGTCTCCAAGCCAGACAGTCAACTCACCCTGCAGGGTGGGTCGTTCCCTTGACGGACGGCTAGGAAATCGCTGGCTTATCCAACAGCCTGAGAATAAGCATGAGATTTGCTCATCCGTGCGTTGGATAGGTGTCCGCTTCAGCCAGCGTCGAAGAAAGAGGCCTGCTCGTTGAGCCCCCAAAGATGAACACCAACGAACCCTTCTTCAATCTCTACAACCACGGGTTCGTGCGGGTCGCCGTCGGGATTCCGACGGTTCGCGTGGCAGACCCGG
>CAYHQK010000074.1:0-9634 GCA_964358535.1 uncultured Nitrospira sp.
CCGGTATTCGCGAGCGGCATGTGGCCGGTCCCGGTGAAGCCTGCTCCGATCTGGCAGTGAAAGCAGCGGAGCGAGCCTTGGTTGCTGCGGGAGTGAGTGCGGCCGATCTCGACCTGATTCTTTTGGCGACCTGCACGGGCGATTATCCGCTTCCTGCCACGGCCTGTGTGATCCAGTATCGGCTGGGAGCGACGAAAGCGGCCGCCTGCGATTTGTCGGCCGCTTGTTGCGGGTTTGTTTATGCCCTATCGATGGCGGATGCCTATATCAAAACCGGCATGCGCCATGTGTTGATCATCGGGTCGGAAGTGATGTCGGGGATTACCGACTGGACCGATCGCAACACTTGCATCCTGTTCGGCGACGGAGCCGGAGCCGCCGTGATCAGCGCCAGTGAGAACGACCGGGGTATTCTCTCGACGCACCTCCGTTCCGATGGCAGTCTCTGCGATTTGATCACGGTGCCAGGCGGCGGGTCGCGTTTGCCGCCTTCTGAAAAAGTCGTGGCGGAGCGGATGCAGTACATCAAGATGAAGGGGAACGAGACCTTCAAGGTGGCGGTGCGGACCCTGGAAGAAGTGGCGCGGGAGACCCTGGCTGCGAATAATCTTCGCGTGGAGGACCTCGACCTCTATGTGCCGCATCAAGCCAATATCCGCATTCTGAAGGCCGTGGCCAGCCGTCTGGGGCTTCCGCCTGAAAAAGTGATGCTGAACCTCGATCGGTATGGGAATACCTCTGCGGCTTCGATTCCCATTGCGTTGGATGAAGCGGTGCGTCAGGGCCGTATCAAAGAGGGCAGCTTGGTCATGTTGGGGGCCTTCGGGGCCGGGTTGACCTGGGCCTCGGCGCTCATCCGGTGGTAGCAAGAGAAGTCTCAGCTATTAGTATGCAGCTCGCGGGCTCAAGAAACTTTTCCCGTTGACATTCAAGGGAAATTCGACGATATCTAACCACGGAAACGGCGCATGGCCCCCCCTCCAGCTTTGAGTATTATGATGATGAGAGTAACCAGTAGCCCCGTGCAATCACTCCGGTAGTATGACGATTCTCCAATCAACAAGGTCTTCCAACGTTGGATTGGTCTTTCCTGGCCAGGGGTCCCAGTCAGTCGGGATGGGCCGAGCCTTGGCCGAGTCCAATCCCGGCATCAGGAGTCTCTACGATGAGGCCGCGGCGGTGCTGGGGTATGATATTGCCGCGTTGTGTTTCGAGGGGCCGGCAGAACGATTGAACCTCACGGAATATACTCAGCCGGCCCTGTTAGTCAGCAGCCTGGCCGCGCTCCGTGCGTTCGAGCCGTTAGGCATTAGACCGGTTGCGGTCGCAGGCCATAGTTTGGGAGAATACTCGGCTCTTGTCGCAGCCGGGGGCCTGACCTATCGTGAGGCGGTGGCGATCGTGCAGAAGCGGGGCCGCTATATGGCCGAGGCGGTGCCGCTCGGGACCGGGTTGGTTGCCGCGCTGCTCGGCCTGACGGCCGATGTTGTGAAAGAGCTATGCCGGGAAGCCTCGGCTGTGGGAGTTGTGGCTGCGGCGAATTTCAATTCGCCTGGGCAGGTGGTCATTGCCGGAGAAAAGGCTGCCGTCGAGCGGGCCATTGAACTAGCGAAGGCCAGGGGCTGTAAGAAGGCGATTCCGCTTCCTGTCAGTGTGCCGGTCCATACGCCGCTGATGCAGAAGGCGGCTGATCGATTGGCGGGCGATTTAGCCGGGATCACCTGGTCCGATCTAAAGATGCCCTTGGTGAATAATGCGGAAGCCAGGGCCATCAGCAAGGCCGGCGATATCCAGACGTCGCTAGTACGGCAGTTGCCTTCGTCGGTGCTCTGGGAAGATTCGGTGAAGGCGATGGCTGCGATGGGCGTGACGACGTTCGTCGAAGTCGGGCCGGGAACGGTGTTGAGCGGGTTGATCAAACGAATCGTGCCGGACGCGGTGACCTTGAACGTGAATGATCCAAAGTCGCTCGAGGCGACTCGCGCCGCGTTGAGCGCGTGAAGGGATGTGAGGAGCGAACGAATGTCACTACATGGTAAGGTTGCAATTGTTACAGGGGCGGCGCAAGGGATCGGCCGGGCGATCGCAGAAGCGTTGGCGCAGGCCGGGGCGGATATCGTCGTCGCCGACCTCGATCCGAGCCGGTCGAAGGACACGGTTGCGGCGGTGGAGCAGTTGGGCCGCAAGGCGCTAAACGTCAAGGTCAATGTGGCGGACGGCACCGATACCAAAGCCATGGTCGATCAGGTGATCAAGGAGTGGGGGAAGGTCGATATCCTGGTGAACAATGCCGGGATCACGCGCGACGGGCTGCTGTTGCGGATGAAGGAAGAAGACTGGAACCTGGTGCTGCAAGTGAATTTGACCGGGACGTTCAATTGCATCAAAGCGGTCTTGCTCCCGATGACCAAGCAGCGGTATGGTCGCATCGTCAACATTGCGTCGATCGTCGGCGTGATGGGGAATGTGGGCCAGGCTAATTATGCGGCCTCCAAGGCGGCGGTGATCGGCTTGACCAAGACGGTCGCGCGGGAATATGCGAGCCGGTCCGTGACGGTGAACGCGGTCGCGCCGGGATTCATCGACACCGCCATGACGCAGGGGTTGTCGCCCGAGGTGAAAGACACGCTTCAAAAGCAAATCCCATTGGGACGGTTGGGTACGCCGGCCGATATTGCGGCAGCGGTGCGTTTTCTCGTGTCGGATGAGGCGGCCTACATCACGGGGCATGTGTTGCACGTGAACGGGGGCATGCTGATGCCGTGACGACGGTGCGGACGGAATATTGTACGATGCTGCGGCGACAGATTCGCAGCGACAAGGAGGATCTACGATGGGGAAGGAGGCAGGGAAATCAATGGGTACTGTAGAAGAACGGGTGAAGAAAATTATCGGCGAGCAGCTTGGAGTCGAGGAGGATGAGGTCACGCTCGAAGCCAGCTTCGTGGAAGACCTTGGCGCCGATTCGCTCGATACGGTTGAGCTGGTGATGGCCCTCGAAGAGGAGTTCGGGATCGAGATTCCCGACGAAGACGCAGAAAAAATTCTGACGGTCGGGAAAGCCTTGGACTACATCAAGGAAAAGGCCTAGAGGTCGCAAGACGTTATGAGTGTTCGTTCGACCAGACGGATCGTCGTGACCGGCTTGGGGGTGGTGACACCTCTGGGCACCGGTATCGACAAAACGTGGAAGGCCATCTGTGCCGGTGAATCCGGCATCGGTCCGATCACGAAGTTCGATCCCGCGGCCTACGATGCCCGCATTGCCGGTGAAGTGAAAGACTTCGACCCGGCCCAGTTCATCGAGAAAAAAGAAATCAAAAAGATGGATACGTTCATCCATTACGCCGTGGGCGCCGCCCAGCTGGCGGTGGATGATGCGGGGTTCACCGTGGCGCCGGAAGAGGCCACGAGGGTCGGGGTCTATATCGGGTCTGGCATCGGCGGGCTGGGGTCGATCGAACATTACCATAAGATTTTGCAGGAAAAAGGACCGGGGCGTGTCTCGCCATTTTTCATCCCGATGACCATCATCAACCTGGCGTCGGGGCAGGTGGCGATCAGACTGGGCGCCAAGGGGCCGAATTCCTGCGCGGTGACAGCTTGCGCAACGGGCAATCATTGCATCGGCGACGCGTTCCGGCTGATTCAGGCTGGCGATGCCGATGTCATGATTGCCGGTGGGGCGGAAGCCGCCATTACGCCATTGGGGGTCGCAGGGTTTGCTGCCTCGAAGGCCCTCTCGTTCCGCAACGATGAGCCGACGAAAGCGAGCCGGCCCTTCGACAAGGATCGCGACGGGTTCGTGCTCGGCGAAGGCGCCGGAGTCGTGGTCCTGGAGGAGCTGGAACATGCGCGCCGTCGCGGGGTCCGGATCTATGCCGAACTCATCGGGTACGGCATGAACAGTGACGCCTACCATATTACCGCCCCGTCCGAAGAGGGCGAGGGCGCGGTCCGCTGTATGGAACTGGCGCTCAAGGATGCCGGGATCGGCAAGGACCAGGTCGGGTACATCAACGCCCACGGCACCTCGACGATGGCGGATGCCATTGAGACCAAGGCCATCAAGCAGGTATTCGGGCAGCGGGCCTATCAGATTCCGGTGAGTTCGACCAAGTCGATGACCGGGCACTTACTCGGAGCAGCAGGCGGGATCGAAGCGGTATTCAGTGTGCTGGCGCTTCATCACGGAATCCTGCCCCCGACGATCAACCTGGACCATCCGGATCCAGCTTGCGACCTGGACTACATTCCGCATAAGGCCAGGCCTGCGGCTGTGACGGTTGCGCTGTCGAACTCCTTTGGATTCGGCGGGGTCAATGCCTGTCTGCTCTTTAGAAAACCGGACGCCTAACAGGCCTGTGCGAGGGATAGACTCGCCACTATGACTTCGGTTTCTTCTTCCGACTCACTCCAGTCTTTGTTGGGCTATCGATTCAAGGCGTTTGCCTTGCTCGAAGAGGCGCTGACCCATTCCTCTCACGTCAACGAACAGAAAACGGTCCCCCTGCCCCATAACGAACGGCTCGAATTTCTCGGCGATGCCGTGTTGTCGCTGGTGATGAGCGAGTACCTGGCCTCCGCCTTGCCGCAGTCGTCCGAGGGGACCCTCTCGAAGCTGAAGGCGAAGGTGGTGAGTGAGGGGTCGTTGGCGCAGGTGGCTCGCCGGCTCGGGCTGGGGGAGCATCTCAAACTCGGGCGCGGGGAAGACCGTTCGAAGGGGCGCGAGAAAGACTCGCTGCTGGCCGATGCGTTGGAGGCGGTGCTCGCGGCGGTGCATCTGGACGGAGGATTCGAGGCGAGCCGGGCGGTGACGCGCCACATTTTTGCAGAGGAGCTGACGAATATTGCCGCGCAGCAGGAGCAGCCGGGAGCGGGAGACTTTAAGACCCAGTTTCAGGAGTGGTGTCAAAAGACACATGACACCTTGCCATGCTATGTCACCATTCGAGAAACAGGACCGGACCATCAAAAACTGTTCGAAGTCGAGCTATCCGTTCAGGGCAAGGCTGTAGGGACTGGGTCCGGGCGCAGCAAGAAAGAAGCGGAACAACAGGCGGCGAAGCAGGCCCTCCAGCAGGTAGGGCGCTGATCCTGTCGGCAGGGTCGGTCACTTCACCACGAGACCAATTCTCATTTCAGGGAGGCCGACGATGCAGAAGCGAATCATGGTACGCAGGGTGGCGATGGTGCTGGCGCTGGGCGGGAGTCTGTTGTTGGGGCTGGACCTCATCCAGGCCGCCGACAAGGTCGCGGTTGGGAAAGTGGAGACGGCCAAAGGTCCCAAGGCGATTATCAAGACGAAGTTCGGAGAGATGGAGATTGTGTTTTTCCCGGACAAGGCTCCCAAACACGTCGAAAATTTCATGGCGCTGGCGAAGTCCGGCTTCTACAACGGGACGATTTTTCATCGGGTGATTCCCGGGTTCATGATCCAGGGCGGCGATCCCAACACCAAAGATCCGAACAAGCAGGAGACCTATGGCCAGGGAGGACCGAGCCAGCGGTTGAAGGCGGAATTCAACGATATCCCTCACCGGCGCGGCATTCTTTCCATGGCGCGCACGAGCGACCCCAACAGCGCCGGATCGCAGTTCTTTATTGTCGTGAAGGATTCGAATTTCCTGGATGGCCAGTACACGGTCTTCGGGGAGGTGGTGAAGGGGATGGATGTGGTGGATAAGATTGTCAGCGCGCCGAGGAACAACCGGGACCTCCCTGCGGATCGGGTGGAGCTGACGGTCACGGTAGTCGAGTAACCGATGCAACCTTGTTGGACCATGACAGGCCATGCTGTTGCCGTGAGACTGGGTCGGCTCTGTACGTTGCTCGTGGCGCTCAGTTTGTTCGCCGCGTGTGGAGGGAAGCCGGACGTGAAGCCGGTGGTGGCTGTGCCGGACCCTCGCCCCAAAGCCATTATCAAGACGAAGTTCGGGGAGATTCATTTCAAGTTCTATCCGGATGTGGCCCCGAAGCATGTTGAGAATTTTATCGCCTTGGCCAAGTCGGGCTTTTACAACGGGACGATTTTCCATCGTGTCATTCCAGGCTTTATGATTCAAGGCGGTGATCCCAATACCAAAAACTCGCTGCGCAAGGAGACCTATGGGGCGGGCGGGCCGAAGGATGAGAAGGGGAACCCGATCTACCTCAAGGCGGAATTTAGCGAGGTGCAGCACAAGCGGGGCATCGTGTCGATGGCGCGGGCAACCGAGCCGGACACGGCGGGATCGCAGTTCTTTATCGTCGTCGAGACGTCCCCCTTCCTCGATCGGAAATACACGGCCTTTGGCGAGGTGATCAAAGGTCTTGGCGTGGCCGATAAGATCGTGAGCCTGCCCAGAAACGACCATGACTTGCCGAATGAGCGAATTGAGATGACGGTGACGATTGTTGAATAGCACCGCGGTCTCACGGGCTCCTCTGCTCCCAGAGCGCGCACAATAAGAATGTGCTCGCTCGATGTGCGCAGTTGGAGTCCGTGAGACCGCACTGCTGGTGGAGTGTGGAAGAGAGAAGAGGGAACGCTATTTGATGTGTTCGAGGAAGGTGCGGAGGCGGGCTCGTTCTGACGGGAAGAAGAGAATGAAGCTGAGGCCGAAGGCATTGCCCGAAACCCAACGTACAGAAGCCCGTTCGACTTTCACCGGAGGCGACTGGTTTGGCAGGTGCAGCAGGACTTGAACGTTGAGCCCTTCCGTCACGGTGATGCCAGACTCGGCCCGGCAGCCGGCGATCGAGAGGTTTGTGACCGTGGCGTCCCCTTTGATCTCCCCCGACGATAAGCTGACGGTGCAGCGTAGCTCCACCCGGCGCGCTTTTCTGATGGTTCGTTCGTTTCCTGCGCTCATAGGTCCCGTTTGACCTGTATCATTCTTCGCTCTTCGCTCATCACTCAGCGTTCACCGTTTCGAAGCCGGCGGCATTGTTCAGCATCCTGATTAATGGTGGTGCTGGCACCCTGGATCGTGAGTATGTTGCTCTGGAGCCGGAGGTGGCATGAACTGTTGCCCTGGCAAGATGATATGGCCCGGTTCCCGTTGTTTGGTCAGGTGCGTTGCAATCTCCGGATGGTAGGCTCGTACATAGCCGACGAGCCCGTCCAGAAACCGGTGTGATTGAAAATCCGTACCGGAAAAGTTCGAGACGAAGGCAATCGCACGGTCCAGGATCTCCGGCGCGGAGGACGTATCGGCGATCTGCTGCGGGTTTTGCTTCTTGAACGCGTCATACTCCTTCATGAGATGCTCCGCAAAGACCGGCGCCGGGGCCGCCGGCACATGGAGCGGGCTCAGCGTCCGTCGCAGGCCCTGGAGTGCCGCCACGATTTCCGCATCCTGTCCATCGCGGCGCGACTGGAAATAGCCGAAGATCACCACTTCGACGAGATTGAACAGGGCCACGGCCTTCTCGCCGCCCAGCTCCGACAGCTCGCGATAGAAGTCCCGTCGCAACGGCATGAACTGCACCGCCAGCCGCTTCTGCTGATAGTCGCTCCCCGATTCGAGGTAGACGCAGTCTTGCGGGCAGGCAACCCGCACGATTCGATGCTCACCGCAACATTGGCTGCAGATCAGGCCGGACAAGGCGGGGCAGGGTCGCTTGCCTTTCCGTTGTGTGCAATAGGCGCATTGGCTCATTTTCTTATGGATCCTTCCGGAGCCGGTTTCGGCGGGGGAGGGATGAACCCATAGTCCGCCAACGTCCGTTTTTCTTGTTTGGGTTTCCCATCGCTGGGAGTTTCAAGCCCGTTCATTTCTGCGGCATCGGCATATTCATACGGAACGAGAATCAGGTTGTTGGCACGGTCGATACTCAGGTCTCCCGGCGAAGGGAGGAACTCGGCGATGACTTGGAACCGCTTGTCCCAGCTCATGCGCCAAACTTTTCCCGTGGTGAAGTCCGACACGTACATGTTGCCCCAACGGTCGAAGTCCACGCCGCGGAGATTCTGGAAGCGGTTGGAAAAGAACCCGTTGGAGAAGAGCTCCGTGACTACGCCCTCCGGCGAGATTTCGGAAATCTTGCCCTTGTCCCAACTCACGGCGATAATCTGGCCGGACCTGGGATGGACGACCAGGCCAGAGGGGCCTGCCAGGGCTTGGTCCGTCACCAGCACAGAAAAGGTCTTGGTGGCCAGGTCGATTCGGTAAATCGTGTTGGCTTTTTGATCGGAGCAATACAAGTGGCCCTTGCCATCGAAGGTCACGTCGGTCAAGGAGGCCTGTGGCACTGTTGCGTGCGAGGTCGCTGGCATCCGGATAGTCAGAGCCAGGACCGGCTTGCCGGTGGTCGTGTCAAAACCCCGTAAAGTATCAAGGTCAGCGACGTAGAGCACATGCTCCACCAGGGCCATGCCTTTGGGGGCATGGAGAGTGACGTCGCCCTTCCCGCCCTGGATGAATTTCAGATTGAGGAGTTTGCCGTTCGGATCGAGTTTGGTGATGAACCCGTTGTTGTCGGCGGTTTCCGCCTCGCCGTTGACGCTGGAGATGAAATAGCCCTTCTCGACCGGGTCGTTGACGAAGCTATAGGGGGATTGCAGCTCCGTCACGGTGATCTGGGCGCTAAGCGGGCTGACGGCCACCAGGGATAGGGTCCAAATGAGCCAAGAGGCTGGATGATTGATGCTGCGTGTTAGAAGGGACATCACGGGGGAGGTTCTGCTCACAAAGTAGATGGCTGTTGATCGTGCTTGATAAATCCATCGTAGCTGCCAGGCGAAGAGCCTGTCAAGAAAATGGACGCGAACCTCACGCCTTCCTGTCGTTGACTTGCTCAAAAATGCCCTGCTATGGTGCCTTGGTTTTCCCTGATCGTCTCTCACTGAGGAGGGTTCTGTGGCGGCACGATTGATCGATGGTAAAGCATTGGCATTGCAAATACGTGAGCGGTTGGCTGTCGAATCGGCGGCGGTC
This sequence comes from uncultured Nitrospira sp., assembly GCA_964358535.1. Classification (GTDB taxonomy): domain Bacteria; phylum Nitrospirota; class Nitrospiria; order Nitrospirales; family Nitrospiraceae; genus Palsa-1315. The sequence goes on from CAYHQK010000074.1 coordinate 8,922, forward strand.
TTGGCTAAGACCGGGATGAAGCCAGGTCTGGCGACAATTTTAGTGGGCGACGATCCGGCCTCTCAGGTCTATGTGCGAAATAAACAGAAGGCCTGCGAGTCGGCCGGTATCTATGTGGACGACCACAAGCTGCCTGCCAGCACGACTCAGGCAGAGTTATTAGCTTTGATCGAGAAGAAAAACGCCGATCCGAAGATTCACGGCATTCTGGTGCAGCTTCCCCTGCCGAAACACATCGAGAGTCGAGTGGTTCTTGAGGCGGTGTCACCGAACAAGGATGCCGACGGGTTTCATCCCTACAACTTTGGCCGGTTGGTCGAAGGCAATCCGGTAGTCGAGGCTTGTACCCCCAAGGGTGTCATCAAGATGATCGAATCGGCCGGGGTCACGATCGAGGGAAAGCGCGCGGTTGTGCTTGGGCGGAGCAATATCGTCGGCAAGCCGCTGGCGCTGATGTTGTTGCAACGTAACGCCACCGTGACGATTTGCCATTCCAAGACCAAGGATTTGGCATCGGTCTGCCGCGAAGCCGAGATTTTGCTGGTGGCGATCGGGAAGGCCAAGTTCGTGACGGCCGATATGGTGCGCGAGGGCGCGGTGGTCATTGATGTGGGCACCAATAAGTTGCCGGACGGCAAATTGTGCGGCGACGTCGATTTTGAACCGGTCAGTCAGAAGGCCGGCTGGATCAGTCCTGTGCCGGGCGGCGTGGG
>CAYHQK010000075.1:0-9568 GCA_964358535.1 uncultured Nitrospira sp.
TTCATTTGATGTCGGATCAGCAGTCCGTTAGCGACAAGGGCGGGACGATGCGGCTCGGCTCCTATCTCTGCAAGCTCGGGGAGGGGACCCTGGCCCAAAAAATGTACGGGGTCAACGAAGTGCGCGAGCGCCATCGGCACCGGTATGAATTCAACAATGCCTATCGCGAGCAATTGACCGCTAAAGGCCTCGTGCTGAGCGGGCTGTCGCCGGACGGCAGGCTGGTCGAGATCGTCGAATTGAAAGATCATCCCTGGTTCCTGGCGACGCAGTTCCATCCGGAATACAATTCACGGCCCCACCGTCCGCACCCGTTGTTTAGCGGGTTTGTGGGGGCGGCGTTGCGTCGCAAGTGCGGCCACTGAGGTGAGATGCTGAAACCGGATTTCAGCTTCGTTCTCGGTTCGACAAAATCCTCAACGTACCCCTGAGGGTACGCCTCCGGTTTTGTCTCGCCTGCGGCCTCGCTGAAAATCCGGTTTGAGCATCTCACAGGAAACAGGATTAGGAAATTCATGGCACACGAAGTTCACATCGGTTCCTTCAAAGTCGGGGCTGGGCATCGGCCGTTTTTGATTGCCGGACCCTGTGTCATTGAGAGCGAAGCCCTCGTGCTGGAGACGGCGGCGCGTATCGCGGAGATCGCCCAGGCTCTGGGCATGCCCTATATCTTCAAGTCCTCCTTCGATAAAGCCAACCGGACCTCCATTAATTCCTATCGCGGGCCCGGCCTTGAAAAGGGCCTGGCAGTGTTGAAGAAGGTCAAGGATCAGCTGGGCCTTCCGATCCTGACGGACGTCCATACGGAAGAGCAGGCGACCGAAGCAGGAAAGATCGTGGACGTGCTCCAGATTCCCGCCTTCCTCTGCCGGCAGACCGATTTACTCATCGCGGCGGCCAAGACCGGCAAGGTTGTGAACGTGAAGAAGGGCCAGTTCCTCTCGCCCCAGGAGATGGGCAATGCGGTGAAGAAAGTGGAGGAGTCGGGAAACACGCGGATCATCCTCACCGAGCGAGGTTCGTCGTTCGGCTACAACAATCTCGTCGTGGATATGCGTTCGTTCCCGGTCCTGCGGAGCTTCGGCTACCCGGTGGTTTTCGATGCGACCCATAGTGTGCAGTTGCCGGGCGGCGGGGGCACCAAGTCCAGCGGCCAGCGCGAATTCGTCGAGCCCTTGGCCTGCGCGGCGGCCGGCGTCGGAGTCGATGGCTTCTTCATGGAAGTCCATCCCAATCCGGACGAGGCCCTTTCGGACGGACCCAATATGGTGCCGCTCCATCAACTCAAAGCTTTGCTAGAACGGGTCCTACGGATATGCGACGCGTCACAACCCGGAAAATAACCAAGCCGAATGGCGTCAAGTCTGTGACCGTAAAAGGCAGAACCAGCCTTGAGGTTGGCCGGCGTGTGCTGGAGATCGAGGCTCGCGCGGTCCAGGCCATGGTGCAACGTCTCGATGGCGCGTTCTCAACTGCCGTGGACCTGCTCTATCAGTGCAAGGGCAAGGTCGTGGTCTCCGGCATGGGTAAATCTGGGTTGATCGGGCAGAAGATTGCCGCCACGATGGCCAGCACCGGGACGCCCTCCTTCTTTCTCCATCCGGCCGAAGGACTCCACGGGGATCTGGGCATGTTGGCGCGAGGCGATGTGCTCATTGCGATTTCGAACAGCGGAGAGACCCAGGAAATTCTGCAGCTCCTGCCGTTTATGGAGCGGATGGGCATTCCTGTCGTAGCGATCGTCGGCCGTATGGGGTCGACCCTGGCCAAGACGAGCGATGTGGCGCTGGACGTGTCCGTCGCCGAAGAGGCCTGCCCCATGGGGTTGGCGCCGACGGCGAGCACCACCGCGACCCTGGCGATGGGCGACGCCTTGGCCGTGGCCCTGCTTGAAAAGCGCGGCTTCAAGGAGCATGACTTTGCGCAGTTCCATCCAGGCGGCACGTTGGGACGCCGGTTGCTGGTGAAGGTGCGGGACGTGATGCATGTCGGGGGGGAGTTGCCGCAAGTGAACGAGACGGCCTCAACGTCTGCGGCCTTGCTGGAAATGTCGGCCAAGAAACTCGGCATGACGACGGTCGTCAATCGAGCCGGCGCACTGGTGGGCATCATTACAGACGGAGACCTGCGTCGGTTCATCCAGCAGGGCGGTAATTTTTCCAAGGGCACAGCCGGGTCGCTGGCCTCGCGCCATCCCAAACTGATCGGGCCGGATGAACTGGCAGCCAAGGCGGTCGAAATGATGGAGCGCTACTCCATCACCACGCTCGTCGTCGCAGAAAATGCCAAACGCATCGTCGGGGTCGTGCATCTCCATGATTTGCTCAAACACGGTATCGTCTGACGGAATGGGTCACCAATGAGTCGCATGCCGGCAGCATGGAAATTGGTCGGACAAGAATCGTTCAACCTGCCGAACTTTATTACGCTTACCCGCATCCTCTTGATCCCTGTTTTCGTCGTGCTCTTTGCCACGCCGACTCCGGACCGATCCCTCAGTGCGGCCCTCATCTTCGTCATCGCAGCGGTTACCGATCTGTTGGATGGGTATCTGGCTCGCCGGAACGGCCAAGTCACCATACTCGGGAAGCTGCTCGATCCCATCGCCGATAAACTGTTGGTCCTCTCTGCCCTGATTCTCCTGGTCAACGTCGATCGCGTGAGCGCCTTGGCCGCGATTTTGATCATCGCGCGCGAGGTAGCGGTCACGGGCATCCGCGCCATCGCCGCCAGCGAAGGGATGGTGATCTCGGCTGAGACGACGGGCAAGTACAAGATGGCGCTGCAAGTCGTGGCGATCGTGCTCCTGATCCTCGAAGGTACCTTCTTGTCCGATCTCGGCAATCTGCACCTGGCCGGTATCGCCACACTCTATCTCTCGCTGGTGCTGGGCTACGTGTCAGGCGGGCAGTATGTGTGGAGTTTCTGGAAGCAGGTCGTAGCCAAGGGCCTGTAGCAGGATGCTGAAAAAGCCCGTCAGCACAAAGACCGTGAAGCGTCCATCGTGAAGCGTATCTCGTGAAACGAGGAAGTCCTTGCTTGCGAACGACGAGATACGAGATACGAACGACGGACGAAGAGAGCATCCTGCCAGTTTGAACATTCTGTAAGCGCGTTCAATTTTATATGGACCATCAAGGACTCTTCGTATTGCTCGTGGTTGCCGGCTATCTGCTGGGGGCTGTGCCATTTGGCGTGGTTGTGTCGAAAGCGATGGGCCTGCCGGATCCTCGCACGGCCGGGAGCCAGAACGTCGGCTTTACCAACGTCCTGCGCGTGTCTGGCAAGAAGGCCGGCATCCTGACCTTGATCGGGGATATGGGCAAGGGTTGGATGATGGGCTTCGCGGCGAATCAGTTGCTGCAAGATGAATGGACCATCCTGCTCGTGGCGCTCGCGCCGATCTTGGGGCACCTCTGTTCTCCCTTTCTCGGATTCACCGGAGGCAAGGGAGTAGCGACAGCGCTTGGCTCGGTCCTTGGCGTGGCCCCACTTATCGGTTCCATCTTGTTATGCGGCTGGCTCGGCGCCGTCGCTCTGTGGCGCTATTCCTCCGGCGGGGCACTCACAGCCTTCGCGCTCTTTCCCCTCATCGCGGTCTTGGTCCATCCGACCGTAGAGTTCGTGCTCTTCTCCGTCATCGTCAGCAGCCTCATCGTCATAAAGCACCGGGGGAACATCGAGAGGCTCTGGAAGGGGACGGAGAGCAAAATAGGACAAGGGCGACCAGCCTGATCCCTGTGCTCGCGGAATGCGCACGGGCGTGTCTCTTTGTCTATCTGGTTCCTCTGGTTTGTGTGGTTTCTCTGGTTGGGTTTCCGATCTGGCCAATTAGACAAACGAGACAGACCCTCTCCGCCACCCCGTTTGATCTCTCACGTCTTACGTTTCACGTCCCCAAAGATGCTTTCCCCTGGGGAAACGGGTATTCTGCCTCGGCCACACGAGACCACCATGCAAATAATGCGACGCTGGATTCCTCTGCCGCTCTATACGCAAGTGCTCATCGCCGTCACCTGCGGCGCGCTGCTAGGAACGATCTTCGGTCAGGAGACCTACTGGGGCGGGCTGCGCAACGAGCATCTGGGCAAACCCGGCCTGTTCGTCATCACGCTGCTCAAGACCCTCGCTATCCCGCTCATCTTCTTTGCGATCCTCGATGCTCTCATCCGCACCAGACTCCCCCTGCGCCAGGGAGGCAAGCTGCTCGTCATCTGCTTCGTCAACGTTTCCGTCGCCATGACGATCGGTCTCACGATCATGAACACCTGGCAGCCGGGCCAGGCCTGGGTCGGCCACGTCGACGAGTTGCTGCATTACGTGCCGGGTGCCAAGCCATCGGCGGGCCAGCTCGCGACGGTGCAGACCGGGTCGCAGAGCCCGCTCGAATATCTTGCCTCCTATATTCCCCGCACCATCATGGCGCCATTTTCCAGCAACAACATCATCGGCGTCGTCCTCCTTGCGCTGGTCCTGGGCATCACGCTGCGCCGCCTGCTAAGCCATGCAGGCCACGAGGGCGGGGCAGTCCAGGCCCTCGCGCGAGCGATCGAGCGAGTCTATGGCTGGCTGGTGCAGACCCTCGGATGGATCATCCTCGCCGTGCCGCTCGCCGTCTTCGGCGTCGTCGCGCAGGTCGTCGGCAAGTCTGGCATCGGCGTCTTCTCCGTTCTCTGGATCTTCCTCGCCGCCATGCTCGCGGGGCTCGCCGTCCATGGGTTCCTCTACTATCCGCTCGTCGCCTGGCTGGTGGGGAAGAAGTCGCCCAAGGTCTACCTGGGGCAGGGGGCCGACGCGATCATGACTGCCATATCCTGCAACAGCAGCCTCGCCACCGTGCCGGTCACGCTCCGGTGCCTCGACCGTATGCAGGTCTCGCCGCAATCGTCGCGCCTCGCCGCTTGCATCGGCACGAACCTCAACAACGACGGCGTCACCCTCTACGAAGCGATGGCCGCGCTCTTTCTCGCCCAAGCGCTGGGCTTCGATCTGCCGATGGCGAATCAACTGCTGATCGTCGCCGCCTCGATCATCGCAGGGGCCGGCGTGGCCGGCATCCCCGAAGCAGGGCTGATCGTGCTGCCGCTCGTCCTCTCTGCCGCGGGCCTGCCAGCCCCCGTCATCGTCGCAGCCATTCCCCTCATCATGACCGTGGATTGGATTATTGCGAGAGCCCGCTCCGGCGTGAATGTCATGAGCGACATGCTCGTCGCTATTCTCCTTGATAGAGAATGTTGATCTGGAGAGACAGAGGGATAGGATCATCTGGGTTTAGCCAATGAAACGTGACAGCAAGACAGGTCCGGTGAAAAAGTCCCTTCCTTTGTCGAAGGTCTACCGTCTGCTTGAGCCAGGGCCGGTTGTGCTGGTCACGACCGCTGGCAAGGGGAAGGCCAACATCATGGCCCAGTCGTGGCACATGATGATCGAGTTCGAGCCGCCGCTGGTGGGTTGCGTGATCAGCAACCGGAACCATTCATTCAACCTGCTGAAGGCGACGAAGGAATGCGTGATCAATATTCCGACGGTGGAGTTGGCGGCACAGGTGGTGGGCTGCGGCAACACTTCGGGGCGCAGGACTGACAAGTTCAAGAAGTTTGGCCTGACGCCGGTGGCTGCGTCCCGCGTCAAGGCGCCGCTCATCCACGAGTGCTATGCCAATCTCGAGTGCCAGGTCGTGGATATGAGGCTGGCGGCCCAGTACAACATCTTCATCCTCGAAGTACTCAAGGCCTGGATCGATCCCTCCAAGAAACGGCCCAGGACGATCCACCATCGCGGGAAAGGCACCTTCATGGTGGCTGGCCGAACGATCACCTTGCCCTCCAAGATGAAATAGGCCTAGCAGGATGCTGAAAAAGACCGCCAGCGGCGTTCTCGCTTCACGAAGAGGCTCAACGTACCACAAGGGTACGCCTCGCCTCTTCGCTCGCTGCGGCCTTGCTGGACGGCCGTTTTGAGCATCCTGAGGCTATTGAAGCCTCTATGCCAAGTGAAGCATTTCAGCCGTATTGTTCTCTTTCGCCGAGTTTTTCCGCAGCCTGCTAGAGAAAAATAGCCTGCCGTTTTTCGCCGGCTTTCCACGTTTCTTCCGTCCCGCTATCTGTGTACAATGCCGACGCACTCCTGGTGCCCAGTGTTCGGTGGATTGCACTGAATCGTTGCGGGTGATTTCTCCATGGCCGCAGACTCCATTATCAATTACGTGTTTACGGATCATGCGAAGCGTGAACTATTTCGCCGCGGCTTGAGCGATCAGGTTATCCATGCAATACTGTCTAGGCCAGAGCAACGAGATTCTGTCCGCCCTGGGAGGGTTGTGCTGCAATCACGACTTTCAATGGGAGAGCCGGCGGTAACCTTTCTTGTCCGGGTGTTCGTCGATGTTGATCGGCATCCGGCTGAGGTTGTTACTGCTTATCGGACCAGTAAGATTGGAAAATACTGGAGGGAGTCATGAAGGTCTCGTACGATAAAACAACCGATACGCTGAGCATGATCTTGCAAGATAACACTCCTATCGCTGAGAGCGACGAGGATAAGCCAGGCGTGATTCTGGACTACGATGTTCTCGGCAATCTCGTATCAATCGAAATCCTGGACGCCTCCAAGCGAGTGACCGAAACCCGTAAAGTTGAGTTCCAAACAACGGGATAAAGGGAAAGCAGCGGCGGCAGCAGTCACCATTTCTCTCTACCCGTTCAATAGCCTTTCCTTGGCTGCTCAATTCCCCCCCCTCATGGATGAGAACATGGACCGGGAGCCTTTTCTACTGAAGACCGCTATACTCCTGCCATTGCGTTGAGTCTGATGGCCTGGTGGCTGTGCCGGGACCGTCTTCGACCCCGTACATTCTGTGATTCACTAAGTCATCAATAGTTTTTCACTGTTCTGCTGAGGAGGTGCGCGATGCCGGGAATGGATGCCCTGATGCAATACGTCATCCACTACGGGTTTCAAATGCTGGGCGCGGCGATTGTGTTCGGGGCTGGTGTGCTGGCGGCCCGCTGGGCCGGCAGGTTGACGCAGCGGTGGCTGGATCGCCAGGATATGGAGCCGCCGGTCCGGATGCTGTTGTCGAAGGCCGTGCAGATCGTGATCCTGCTCTTCGCGACGATGGCGGCGCTGGGCCAGTTGGGCGTGCAGATTGCGCCGCTGCTCGCCGGCATCGGGGTGGCCGGACTCGGCGTCGGGTTGGCGCTGCAAGGGGTGCTGAGCAACCTCGTGGCGGGGTTCTCCATTATCTTCACCAAACCCTATCGGGTAGGGGAGCATATCTCGATCCTGGGTGTGCAGGGGGATGTCGTCGCCATCGGGATCTTTTCGACCACGCTCCTGCATCCTGATCGCTCGCGCATCGTCCTGCCCAATCGCAAAGTGGTGGGGGAGATCCTGCACAATTTCGGCACCATTCGCCAACTCCAGCTGCAAGTCGGCGTGGCCTATCGCACGAACCTGACCGAGGCGCTGGCGCTCGTACACGAGATCCTGTCTCAGAATCCCGGCGTCCTCGCTGATCCCATCCCTGTAGTGGGGATCTCCCAATTGGGCGACTCTGCCATCACGATCTCTATCTCCCCCTGGACGTCGGTCGTCAATTTTGTGAAGGTGCAAGGGGAACTGAACCAGGCCATTATCGAACGGTTCCGCACGGCGCACATTGAGATTCCGTTCCCGCAACAGGAAGTCAGACTGCTGTCGCAGGTGTGAGCGGACGCGAAGCGTCGGTTGCGAGCGACGAGATACCAGAGACGACCGACGGCGTTGGAGGCTGAGGGCGAGAAGAGCGAGAAGAGCGAGAAGAGCGAGAATGGCGCGGCTGGGTGAGTTGTTTCCTCTGGTTCATTTGGTCTGAGGGACAAGTATGATTTCATTGATGTAGACGCGCGCCCCATGCGCGATCTGTTCAGCAATTTCCTGGCGAGACGAGTTCGGTACGCCACGCGCACTTACAATCAAGGAGGTCCTATGCCCATTGTGACTGCGTTAGTCCTCTCTACGCTCTTGCTCACCCTCACCGGCTGCGCGGTCTCCACCCCTCCTCCGGCCGCGAAGCAGGAAACGGGCAAGAAAGATTCCACCAAGAAAGTCATTAAACATGATGAGGAAAAGGAGATGAACGAGGAAAGCCGGAACGCCGTTATGGATCGGTAGTCGTTGGGGGAGTGGCCCTGGCTGTGCATGGTTTCACTCTTATGGTTCTATTAACGTACTGACGTCTGATCCCTCTCCCAATCGTACCGGTGCATAGCAGGAGGTAATCATGCAGATGTTGCGACCATTGGCCGTCCTTCTTCTCTGTGTGCTGTTTTTCTCTGGCTGCGCCTCATCAAATACGTGGACCTACTCAGACCGGGACGCGAAGTCGATGGATGCCGATGTGGATCGGGTGTAGAAAGAGTTCACGGAGAACGTTGCGGGGTCGGAGGCGTTTCTGACCTCAGCGAGGGGCATGTTGGTTTTCCCGGCTGTGTATCGGGCCGGCTTGATCGGCGGGGCTGAGTATGGGGACGGGGTGTTACGAATCGCCGGGAAAACGGTGGGCTATGACAATTTTGCGGGGCTTTCGTTTAGCCCCCAGATCGGGGGTCCAGAAGACGTCGCTGTTGCTGATGTTCATGAAAGAGCCGGTCCTGGAGAAATTCCAGGCGAGTTAGGGCTTTGAATTGGGCATTGATGCCAACGCCATCGTCGTTGCGGTTGGGGCCAATGCCTCGTTGGACACTACCAACGCGGGCGAACCTATCTTGGCCTTTATATTCGGCCAGCGAGGACTGACGGCCGAGGTCACGCTGGAAGGTTCGAAATTCACAAAGCGCGATCATCAATAGCAGCGTTGGCCTGATCGGAAGCCTACCGAACAGACCAGAAAGATCAAATAAACCAGAGGGGCCAGCCAGGCCCATCTGAACGGGCTTTTCTGACGTTTGACATCCAAGCCATTGATTATATTGAAATATTATTTATTATTTCGCATGGAAGTTCATGATATGATTTGCGGGCTGCTTTCTTGGTCGTCATGGGCTCTCCCCTGGCGTAAGAAAGACGGGGGGGTGATGTGGCCATCACCTCCCCATTTTTTTGTCTCTTGGCTTTCTTGGGTTCGGGACTTCAGCCGCCTCTCTCTTCTCTTCAGTACCTGACTCTTCATCCGGACCGTGAACTCAGGGCCGTCGCTTCGATGGCACCACCTGGTTCGTCGTCGTCATTTGTTCAAGAATGCACCAGTCAAGATGCGACCCTACGGTCACGACAAGGTCGTGGTCGGCGTGAAGGTATGAGACCTACTCGTCCTGACCAAACCGATGAGGGTCTGGTTGTGGCATCGAGTTTCTCTCGCGGGATGTCTGTGATCTCTGGTGGTCGAACGGACAGGAAATTCTGCGGGGGGCTATTCTGATCGGTCTGCTGATTCTGAAGTGCGACGTTGGTCTGAGGGAGATCGAGGAAGGGAGAAGTGAGGGGGCGACGTGGCCGCCGCCCCCTCATGGTGCTACTTCTTCTTCTTTGCCGCTTTTTTTGCGGGCTTCTTCGCTGCTTTCTTCGTTGCCATGTGAACTCCACCCCC
>CAYHQK010000076.1:0-9559 GCA_964358535.1 uncultured Nitrospira sp.
TTTGGGGCTGTCAGCCATCGTGTTGCGTCATGCGGATACGAGGGATGCGATTTTGTTATTGGTCCAGGAGGCCCTGATCCTGATCCTCGTCACGATTCTTGAGCGCTCTGCTCGTCGGGCGTAATACAGATGACCGGCTGTGCATTGGAGCGGAAGGCGCAGCAGCTCACGGGTGAGTTGTGGGCGCGAGGCAAGTGAACAGTCCATCTCAGGGCACGATCTTTTACCGCTGCTAGTGTGAAGGGGAAGTCTTTTCTGATGAGGCAGACAGCAGGTCTTTTTTTGCAGGGATCTGTGTGAGCAGGTCGGCGCGAATCTGGAAGATGCCAGGGACCCGTTGCCCCATCGCGTAGGCCAGCCCGTTGGCATGACTGCCGATGGAGAGTTTCCCCGCGATCTTTCCGTCTTTTCCCGTGGCGATAAATTCTGCAGCCGGTATCACCAGGCCGTAGGGAGCCAAGGGCCCTGCCTGTTTGATCACCCGTTCTTCGGCCGGAACATTGGCAACACGGCTGACAAATAAGTCGATGGCTTGTTGGTCCAACTTTCCAGTCGGCTGATCTTCCAAGACCCATTCGTTCTGTTGATTGATCAACACATAGTGTTCGGTTGGCGTGGTGACGGAGAGCATGGCGATATCGGTGTAATCGATGCCGAGCAGCCTCTTGTCTTGGAACGCAAAGAGTTCCTTGGTCAGGTCTCTGATCGCGGTGGGATTAATGCGATAGAGCGGGCCGGTGGGACTCGTTTCCGCAAAGGCTTCGCCGCTGGCTTGATCCGGTTGATACAGCTTGACCGTCTGGTCGCCATCGGAGGTATGGATGGTAACTTTCACTTTTGGCGCGGTGAGTGTTTGTGCCAGGGCGTCTCGCTCGTGGCCTGGGTCGATGATGCCCAGGGCTTTCAAATCTTCGAGCCGGAACAGCAGGGTTCGCACTTCCGTTTGGTCGGCTTCCCCTTCGATCGGGTAGCGAAGCTTCCATTTGCTCTTGGGTTTTTCCGCTCCTTGATAGAGCACGATCTCGGTCGTTGGATAGGTGAGGCGGATCCGTTCGACCTCGCCTTGCGCCACGCGCAGGAGGTCTTTGCGGCGAAAGGTCATCAAGGTCTTGTTCAGGAAGTCTTTGGGGGCCAGGTTGGTGAGCAGGACCTGGTGGTCCGATTCACGGAGGACATAGAGGGTGGAGGAGAGGGGGCCGCTATCCCCGATGGAGAAGGTCTCTCGTGCGGGGCCGGCCACGACGGTGACAGTGGTAATCGGGTTGTCGAGTCCAAAGGGCGTGAGATTGGCCGGCTGGTTTTCGACGACGCGGGTGACGGCGCCTGTGACCAGGGCCCGGATCAGATTCTGGACCTCCCGCTGGTCGGCGTCTGTATGGAGGGGCGCGGTGAGCACCCATCCCTTTTCAGGAGTCCGAGCGAAGACGAGTTCCTGCTGGTCGGTCTTGACGATGAGCCCTGTGATGGCTTGCTGGTCGAAGAGCAGGACCTTCTTCTCGGCGCTGTCCTGTCGTTCCTGCGATTCGTGCTGTGGCAGTTCGACGGTGTAGAGGTAGAGGCCGAGTCCGGCCAGGACGAGTGCCATGAGGATGGTGGGCCAGTAACGCATGGATCTATAGGCGTCGGCGTTTGCGCCAGACCAGGATGCCGGCGAGAAACATGGTGGCTGGCAGGAGGATGACTTGGAGATAGAGCAGCGCCCGCTCTTGTAAGGGATTCGGGGTAAAGGGTCGGAGTGCGGAATCCTTCGGGACGAGCGCCATCATGTTCCGTTCCTCTGCCAGCCATGCAGCCGTGTGGAGGAAAAAGTCGCTGTTGCCGGGAAAGTTCACGAAGGCATTGGTGGCGAAGGTAGAGTTGCCGATGACCACGATGGCCGGCCTGGGCTTGCCCTCTTCCGGCGCAACCTTGGGAGCAAGGGCTGCGGCCATCGGCAGGGGGCCCTTGATGTCTTCCTTCTCATCGAGGTTGACGACGCGGCCCTTGATGTCTGTTTCCGCCCAGCTGTTCGGCGAGGTTCTGGCGAGGGGCACATAGTCCCAGGCCTTGCCTGCTTGTTCGTCGAAGGTGATATGGCGCGCGAGGGGAAAGAGCACGGCGGCAGAGAGGTCCTGCGTAATCTCATGTTCCGTGAAAGTGCGGACCAAGAGGGAGGTCAGGTCGCCTTGGGCCAATCGATCTTGGAGGTCGACCAGGACTCCCGGGCCGACTCCCAGGCCCCATTGTGTGAGCAGGGGATTGAGGTCCGCTTGCGTATCCGGATCGATCAGCAATAAGAGATGGCCGCCCTTCTCCACATAGGTGTGAATCCGTTCTTGTTCCTCGGTGGTCACAGGGCGGCGGGGACCCGCCACGATCAGGATGGCCGTCTGATCCGGCACGGCTGCTTCTTTGAGCAGGCTAAGCGTGCCGACGTCGTAACCCTGCTTGAGCAAAATGTCTTTGGCGGCAGAGAGTCCGGTTCGCTCCCGATCGTCGAGGCTCGGTTCCCCATGCCCTTCGAGGAAGAGCACTTGCTTCTGCCTGTCCTGGGACACGCGGATCAGGGCCCCGGTCAGTTCCACTTCCGAGGGAGAGGTGACGCGGACTGTGTGGCCGGCGCTTTCAAATACGGCCGTGTCGGTTCTGTTGATGCCGTAGTTCTGGGCGATTTTCGGCTGCCGTTCCGGATCGACAAACTCCACGGTCATCTTCGGGCTGGCTTGCCGGTAACTATCGAGCCGTTCTTTATAGGCCTGGTAGCCCGGGTCTTTTTCTCTGGTGAAGACGGTGACGAGCACTTCGCGCGGGAGGTTCCGCAGCACGCGGTAGGTTTGCGGAGAGAGGGAGAAGTTCTGGTTCTCCGACAGGTCCCACCGGATGGAATGGCGGGCCGCGAGGAAATTGACGATGGCGAGAATGCTGATGAAGAGGAGGATCATCAGCAGGCTGTTGGCCCCCATACGAGTGGAACGGCGGGTGGAGAAGGCTTTCAGGCGGCTGAAATGGACGATTGCAAAGAGGAGGAGGCAGAGGAGGGCCGACCCTTCCATGAGGGTCACCAGCCAGAGTTTCTCCGGGGCGAGGCTGTAGCCGACCGCTCCTGCCAGGGCCAGGGCCATTCCGATTACGCCCAGTGGAATCGTCTTCATGTTCATTTCCACCTGGTCGAGTCCACGACTCGATGGGACAAAAAGAGCATCAAGGCTAGGCCACTCAAGAAATACACGAGGTCTTTCGTGTCGACCAGCCCGCGGACCAAGTGGTCGTAATGTTCCATAAATGACAGGTAGGAGATGGCCTGTCCGATGGCCGTATCCCCGAGGAGCGAGCCGACGCCTGCGAGGAGCCAGAGGACCAGCAGCAGGCCGAAGCTCACAAAGGCCGCGACGATTTGGTTTTCCGTCAAGGCCGAGGCCAGGACGCCGACGGAGAGAAAGAGGGCACCGAGCAGGACCAGCCCCAGGTAGCCGGTCAACACGGGATACCAATCGAAGTCGCTGAAGAGGGCGAGCACGAGCGGCAGGAGGCCGGTCAGCCCGAGGAGGCCTAGAAAGACGAGGAAGACGCTCATGAACTTGCCGGCCACGATCTCGTTGATCCCGATGGGGGAGGTCAATAAGAACTCAAATGTGCGGAGTTTGCGCTCTTCGGCGAAGAGCCGCATCGTCAGGATTGGCAGGATAATTAACAGAATGAATCGTATGCTGGAAAAGAGATTCCGGAAGACCAGATCGTTCAGATTGATCTGGGCGCTTCCCTGCATTTGCATCAACTGAATGGCCTGGGCTCCGGCAAAGACCACATAGAGGTAGGCGAGCAGTCCCACGATCAGGAGAAACACAGATCCCACCACATAGACGACTGGCGAGACGAAGTAGGAACGCAGCTCTTTGGCAATGATGGCTTGGACTGGCGTCATGCTGGCTGGCCTGCCGGTTCTGTTGTGGCAACCACGGTATCCTGCGCGAGGCCCTCTTCGGTTCTCGTCAGCTGGAGGAACACATCCTCCAGGGTCATGGAAATGGCTTTCAGTTCAAGCAGCCCCCATCCGCTGGTGACCGCCAGGCGAGCCACCTCTTCCCTTGCGTCCCGGCCGAGTTCGCATTCCAGCAGAAAAGTGCCAGGGGCGCCGCTGGTGAAGACGTTCTGGACCCCCTGCACCGTCTTCAAGAGTCGGTCTGTGTCTGCGGCGGGAGATTTGAGGGTCAGGGAGATTTTTTCAGACTGGCGCAGGCGCGCGGAGAGTTGCTCCGGCGTATCTTCTGCCACGATGCGTCCGCCGCTGATGATGACGACACGTTGGCACACGGCGGTGGCTTCGGGGAGAATGTGGGTGCTCAGAATGACGGAATGGGAGCCGGCCAGGTTCTTGATCAATTCCCTGATCTCGATAATCTGTTTCGGATCGAGCCCGACGGTCGGTTCATCCAGGATTAAGACTTGGGGATCGTGCAGCAGGGCTTGGGCCAGGCCGACTCGCTGGCGATAGCCGCGTGAGAGGTTTCCGATGAGCCGATGTTGGACTGTGCCCAGGCCGAGCCGTTCAATCTCGCGCTGCATAGATGAGGTGAGGATCTTTCCGCTCAGGCCGCGGAGGCGGCCTACGAACTGAAGATACTCTGTAACCGTCAACTCCAGATAGACCGGCGGAGTCTCCGGTAAGTAGCCGATCCGGCGTTTTACCTCGAGCGGCTGGTCCGCACAATCGAACCCTGCCACCCGTGCCCTGCCTTCGGTGGCCGGCATGAAGCAGGTCAGGATGCGCATGGTGGTCGTTTTCCCCGCCCCGTTCGGGCCTAGGAAGGCCAGGACCTCGCCTTTGGCGACGGAGAAGCTCACGCGATCGATGGCGGTATGGTGGCCATACCGCTTCGTGATCTGTTGGACTTCAATCATAGGCGCTGAATTGGATCGTGGAGTTTGGAGAACACTGCCGGCGGGTTGGTCATTGCACCCTGACTGGCAACAGGTGGGCATCTTACTCAGTCGGGTTGGGGCAGTCAATATCGTGTGCCTGCTTCGCGCCGCTTTACAGGTTTTCCTCGTCCTGTTAGAGTCCGCGCTCGTCTGAACGGGTTTGCAGGGAGAGCCGATCATCGTGACCAGAGCGCGTCAACAGGGGCAGGTACTATGCGCAGTCGCTGCGTTGCTGGGCCTGTTGTCTATTGTGGCCGACCCTGCTGCAGCCGGTGAGCGGACCTACCGGGTTCAGGGGCAGGTGGTGGCGGTCAACCTTGCCCAAACTCCCCACATGATTGTCGTGAAGACCCCCTTGTCAAAGCACAACGATATGACGGTGGGGGCCAAGGTCACAGCACAAACCAGGATCACCCGAAAGGGGAAACGGATCCCCCTTCAGGCCATTCGCGTGGGTGAGATGGTGAAGCTGACCTATGTGAAGCAGCGGGACGGGGTCTTTGCCCGTTTGATTCAGCTTCAGTAGGGCTTCCTGGATAGCCTAGCTCCTTCTCCGGTTGACTGGGGTAAGTGGTTTCTCTTATAAATACGTAGCGCTGTTTGAATTGCCGCTGGTTATTCGTTCTTTTCTGTACAAATTCCCTCTTTGTTCCATTTTTTCCGCCAACTAAAGTAGGGGGTGGGGCTACGCTCTCGGTATTGTTGGGTTGCCGGTTGAACCGTACAGTAGAGACACACAGGTTGAGTCCTGTGGGACCGTTGGTTCAACTAGCAAATGGGGTACGAGATGATCAACCGAATGAATGGACAGAGTCGGCAGTTCTTGGTGGCGATGAGCCTCAATCTGGGGCTGTTGCTGGGGGCCTGCTCGTGGGTGCCGACCGGGGCGTCTCATTTGGACGTGGGAATTGAAGATCGCGGAGTGGCTTCCTGGTATGGCGAGGCCTTCCATGGCAAGCAGGCAGCGAACGGGGAGTTGTTTGACATGGGGGCATTGACCGCCGCCCATCGCACCCTTCCCCTCGGTAGTGTGGTCCGGGTCGTGAATTTAGTGAATGGAAAACATGTCCATGTCCGTATCACGGACCGGGGTCCCTATGTGAACGGGCGGATTCTGGATCTGTCACGCGGGGCCGCGGCTCGGATCGGGATGCTCTCAGGGGGGCTCTCCGTGGTTCGTGTTCAGCTGGTTGGCGAGCATCGGCCGGTTGCATTGCTCTCGTCAGAATCGATGGAGACGGTATCGATTTCAATCCTTCTTGGGCTCGAGCAGCTTGCGGCAGAAGCGACGGAATTTAGTCCCACAACGTGGGGACGGACGGCTCCGTTACTTGCCTATCCCGTTCGGTTGTTGCCTGGCGATGTCTGGGTTTCTCGGAGGGGGCGGCAGTTGACGGGGATGCAGGCAGCCGATCATATCGATCATGCCGAAGTGGCGACGGTCGTTTCCGCCGAGCTCTTTCGCGTCGTTGCATAGCCGCCGGTTGACAGGGTGTGAAGCTCTCCACTAGACTGCCAGCTCCCGATGGGATCCGAGAGAACATTAGATTAATTAGGTATACAGGGAGGCCCGAATCCGGATGGCGAAAACAACGGCGAGTGAATCGGACGAAACCAGACTGAAAAAGAAGGTGGCGGAGAAGTTGACCGGCCACAAAGATCCTAAGGGAGATGACGCGTTGCGTTCGCTGAAGAAGCGGCTGCGGCGGACGCAACGGAAGCGGCGGACGGTCGTGTTGCGCAAGAAGAACTCGGCGAGCAAGAAAACGGCCGCGAAGAAGTAGTCACTGCGGCAAGGTCGTTGACGGGCGAGTGAATTATTAAGGTAGTACCAAATGGAACAAGCAGGATCCAAAGAAGAGCAGGCGACGCCTACCGTTGTAGAGACGGTGAGCGACGAATTGACCGATCAGGTGGCGGCTGATTTTACCGGAGAGTCTCCGGCCACGGTTGCGCCGACGGCGGAATTGACGGAAGATGCCGTCCTTGAAGAAGAAAAGGTCAAGGATGAGATCGAGATCCAGATCGATCTGCTCAAGGATCCTGATTGGGTCGTCCGCCGCGAGGCGGCTATCACGCTCGGTGAAATGGGCGATGAACGGTGCGTGGCCCCGTTGTGCAGTGCCTTGCGCGACGGTGACTGGCAAGTCAGAGAAGTGGCGATCGAAGGGTTAGGCCAAATCGGTTCCCCCGCCGTTGAGCTGTTGATCAAGTTGCTTCGCGATTGGGACGTGCGGAAGTACGTGATTACGGCGCTCGGGAAGATTCGCGATGAGCGCGTCCTCGACCCCTTGATGCTGCAGCTGAAAAATGACGAGTTCAAAGACGATGCGACCAATGCCCTTGTCGAGCTCGGCGCTCCGTCGGTCTCTCGCCTGGTCGTCGCGCTCAAGGACAAAGATGAGATGGTCCAGAAGCAGGCCATCATGGCCCTGGGCCGGATCAAGAGCGCTGAGGCGATCGATCCCCTCATTGGCATGCTCACTGATAAAGATTGGTTCACCCGTTTGACCGCGGCGGCGGCGCTTGAGGCGATCGGCGATGACCGGGGCCGCGATGCGATTAAGCCGTTGATGAAAGATCCAGACATGGTGGTGCGGATGCGGGTGGAGCGGATTTTGGCGAAGTGGAAGAAGCAGACCGCCAACGCCTAGCGATTAGCGATTGATCTGCCGGTCGATTTCCCGTTGAATCTCGTCGATCTTTTTGATCGACACCGGTTTCCCCATCGACAATTCCAGTTTGAGTTCTCGGAGCTTCCCTGTGAGCGATTTCAGGGGGAGGGCCGTGTCGTCGTGTTTGGATCCAGTAGTAGCCTCCTCCAGCGTGTCGGCCGCTTCGCTCAATTGCTTGGCGGCTTCTCCGAAGTTCTTCTCCAAGAGTTCTGATTTCGCCTGCACCACCCGTGATTTTCCGTCGATCAGCGCCTGCCGCTTGCGGAGGTCTCCCATCGTGGTGTCGTAAATATTCCTGGACAGGGTTGTGATCGAACGTTGGAGGTCTAAGACCCTGTGCTGCAACGTGCCGACTGGACGTTGCCCGAGATAAAACCCGAGGCCGAAGAATGTGGCGGCCATGACGAGAGCTCCGAGAAGTTTCAACATTGCGCGATCCTTTCGGCTAATGGGCTTTGGGGGCGGTTACGGGACGGCGGAGCTGTTGGAGCAGGCTGCCAGCAGCTGCCAGGCGAATGGCGACGTCCGAGTCCTGCAACCCTTTTTTGAGCAACGGCATCACCGGGGCGGCGCTCTTGCCCAGGGCTTTTGCCGCCAAGAGCCTGGGTTGCGGTTGTTGGTCTTGCAGCAGCGCCTGCAGCACCACGGCGGCTTGTTTGTCGGAGGTGGCGGCCAGGGCATGGGCTGCCGCGGCCCGGATCGAGGGGTCCGGGTGTCTGGCCAAGTCTGCAGCGAGCAAGACCGCCGATGTGTCGCCCAGCCTGAGCAGTCCTTCCACGGCACTGGCCCGCACCTGCATGTTGGCATCGCGTGTCAGGGTCTGTAATAAAGGTCGGTTCTCTCGAATACCCAGCTTGCCAAGACTCGCGGCGGCGACGGCGCGGACCCTGCTGCTTTCATCGCTCAGCGCATGGGTGAGGGGTGCGACCCCGCTGGCCTGTCCGTAGTCTCCCAATGCCCCGGCGGCGAAAGCGCGGACCGAGGGCTCAGGGTCGTACACGCCTTGGCTTAAGACCGATAGGCTTGAGGGACGTTTCAGCTGTCCCAACATTCCCAGGGCCGCCATCCGGATATCGGCGTCAGGCAGTGTTGCCGCGCCGGTGATGTCGGTCAGCATGTCGTGTTTGCCAAGCCGGTAGAGCGCGGCATAGGCGAACACGGCTTCCGGTCCGTCGTCCGTCCTGGCGACCACGATGAGCTGGGGCATGATGGCCGTGACCTTGGCCTCGCTCAACGCATTCATAGCGGCAATTCGTACGGTCGGCATCGCGTCGTTGAGCGCCCGTAGCAAGGGGCCTGATTTGCCTGCGAGTCCGGCTTTGCCGATCGCTTCGGCGGCGCGAGCCCGCACCAGGACCGAGCTGTCGAGCAATCCGTCTTCCAGGATAGCTTGTGTCTCTGCGAGGCCAAGCTCAGCCAGTACCGTGTAGGCTGCGATCCGGACATATTCCTGTGAGTCGCGGACATGGCTGGTCACAAAACTGAGGGCGAGGGGTCGTAAGAGGGCCGGGTCGTCTTGACCATCGGTTGGCACTAACCGCTGATAGAGCGCGAAGGCTTCTTCCGGTCGTCCCAGCTTGAGTGAGCTGTGGAAAGCGAGGCGGATGAGCGGTTTCGATGGTGCGTCCTCTGGCGGAATCGATTGCCAGAGTTTCAGGACCCGGTCGTAGTCGGCATGTTTGAAGGCTTCCGTGGCCTCACGTTCGAGGGTTGTGCCGCTGGGCGTCGTGGGCGTGCCTGCCTCTGCTGGGGGCAGGCCTACGATGATCGCGCTGAAGATGAGCCCCCCGAGCACCTGGAGTCCTGCCGCAATGGTGCTGCGAGAGGCGCGTTGCGTCTGTCTGGCGTGACAGTTGGTTACCATGTCGAGGAGGTGCGGACCATGGCTGGCGCATAGAGATGGTCGACGTATTCCTTGACCATACGTTTGGTGCAGAAGCGCGGCGCGTTGGTCCGGATACTTTCCTTGACGAGCTGCATCCAGC
>CAYHQK010000077.1:0-9379 GCA_964358535.1 uncultured Nitrospira sp.
CTCAACGTACCCCTGAGGGTACGCCTCCGGTTTCGTCTCGCCTGCGGCCTTGCTGGACGAACTTTTTGAGCATCCTACAAATCAAGAAAAGACTCCCGACCCCTTTATTTCGATCTGGAGCCATTTGGCCATAGATTAGTCCGCCGACCATCGTGCCGTAAAGGCCGTCGCAGGAACCTTTGCACGCTCCATCAGGGCTCCCCCCCCCACAAAACTTCCAAGCATTCCAGCCTGCGTACCTGCGACCAACGTCTCACCCTGCCAGCTCCGATTCGCCTTGAGCCAGTTTTGTGGGCTAAAGACCTTATTTGCTGACTCATCCTGCATCCTGGCCGACTGCATAGCATTCTCGATACATGTGGCTGCAAGCGGAAGGATCTCTCCCGTCGCCTCCAAAGCCTTGACCGTCGCCTTTGGATCGACCACGAGAGTCGATTGCTTGTTAATTGCATTGATGAGTGCCGACACGGCAAAGAGCACATGGTATTTGACGTGCATCTTGCCTGCCTTGAGTTCATTGTTCAGGTTGAGATTTGGCCATGCGTCCTCAATGGCATTCAGCCATTTTTGAAGCGTGAGCATAGATTCCGGTGGGTAGCCAGTCTTGAACAACGTCTTGTAGTACTCGTCGAACAACTTCTTCTCATTGGCAGCGTAATTAGGCCGCTGACATTGCCACGCCATGAGACTCTTCGCAAATGTTGCCGCGTCGATCACCTTGGCCTGATCTTTGCTGGCAGGCGCGACATCGCCTCGCTTGGTCATGAACATGCCGTCGGAATATCGTGTCTCGAACGCCTTCTTGAGCCCGACCATAACACGATCATTACTACGAAGGTCACGTGGCTTAACCACGCTCTGAGAGTTCGTATTGATGCTAATTCTGTCGCCAAAGGCTCGATCCTTGATCTCGTAAAATCTGAACAAAACATGAGCATCCCTCGATTCGTGCGATCGGATGCGTTCCGATGCCGCGTAAATCGTATTGAGAGATTGACAGCCGTTAACCACGCTTAGGCCCTCGACAGTAAGAGAGTCACGATCTGAGCTCAAACTCATCGCGTCACAGAGAGCGGTTATTCCATTGTGATAAAAAAAGAAGTCGCGGACTTTGTCGGTGTGAATCGTCTTGCTGAGCTCACGGTTCACTTTATTGGAGCTACCCAGAGACTGCCGTACGTTCTTCGCGAAAAGCTTACCGTCAGTAATGCCTGGCAGATTTAAACATTCTCGAAGTGGGACCGCTGCGATGACGGTTCTGGCACCGGGAAGATCCATGGAGAGGGTCTTGGCCGGATCGAGCCTAATCGTGTGCCTAATCGAAGGCAGCACCCGAGCTTCCGCTTCAGCAAGCCTCGTCTCAATCGCTGCCGTGTCGACCAGGTGCAAACTGGCCGTAAAACTGTCGAACTCAGTGAACTTGTCCGCGTATGCTGTGAAATCAGCCTGTGCGGCATCTGTTAATTTTCCAGTGGTCAACAATTCAAAGTCCACACGGTATTCGTCATCCAAAGCAGTACGAATCGCTTCAATCTTTTTCTTCAGACGATCATTGCAGTCTTTCTGGAGCGCACCGAGATCTTGAAGCCTAACCCAGGCGGCGAGAACTTCCCGAAGCGGCTCCGCATCTACATGTCCATCATTTATAAACTTACCCTGTATGATGAGAATGCGTTGTTCGGTATCGTCTACAATTACGGCATCAATTTGCTTATCGTCGGCCCCGTCAGTAATGTCGTCCCGCGTTGCGGCATCATCTCGCAACAGGACTCGCCGGAGATACCAAGCAACGAAACGTTGGCCATCATTGGGAAAGTTAGATTGGTAAAACGGGTCAGCTGCAATCTCTTCGCGAATTTGCTGAAGCATGTTCATCCTCACCGAAGGTTATGGTAGCTCTCACCAACCTAAAGGGTTTACGCCGCTGGTTTGCAGCGCAGCGAGGCCACATTGGCCATCGGTTGCGGACGAGTCTACTGCAACCACCTACGCTTATCCATACACCTAAGGGAGTATATTCAGGATTCCTGCAGTAGGCAGGACGCTGCCTACTCCTGCCCGTCGAGCGAGGTCCTTATCCATGGCCAGAGACCATCCTGTCTAGCCAGGGGAGTCGCCAGGCTGTCCTTCACTGCGCGCGTCGAACGAGGGCCGTCAGAGGCCGCGCGTTTCGCGAGCAAGAAGGGCAGCCTGGCTGCTCCCCTTCTTTTCTTGAGATACGAGCTCAAAATCTTGGTGTATGTGGCAATAGCGGGGAAAGGGGAAATCTCTGGAGAAGCTTTTCCGACGCCATCATCGATAATGAGGCTGCCGGATGGAACTTGCGAGGTGTGGAGCCGGCGATCCGGATTGAACGGACGACCTGCTGTTTACGAAACAGCTGCTCTACCAACTGAGCTACGCCGGCCCTCGCGAAGGAACCCACAACTTACACGGGTTTTTTCTCAGCCTCAAGAGGTTTTTCGTTCCATGACAGAACAGAGGCCAGAAACCCGACTCTTCAATGATTATTTGAGCTTGGCGACCGGTTGCAGCCTGGCCAGGGAGCCCTGGCCTGCCCCTGGGAGACAAAGCGGCTCCTGCTCCTTACCGTATTGCTCACGAGCCACCTTCAGCACCTGCCCCCTGGTATAGGTGCAAAGCTCCCCAGCCAGGATCGTTCCGTTCCGATCCAGGTCTGCCGCCCCCCCCATCCCTTTGAGCAATTGATAGGCAAACAGGCCATGCTGGCCCGGATCGTAACTATAGGACTCCTGGATCGATCGGTTGCCGACCATCCAGAGCATCCTCTCCTTCCCGCCCCCCTGCTGCTCCCACAAGGGCCCGATCACGCTGGCCGCCTCCTTGCCGGGCGCCAGTTCAAGCGAGAGGTCGAGCATCACGATGGCCTGCTGAATCGGCAAGCTCATCAAGGATTCCCGCAACCGGCGCAGCGAATAGAGTCTCGCGCTGGACGTCGGCGTACTGTCGAATAACAACAACGACACGGCCCCGGTCGTGGGGTCCACGACTCCCCGGCCCGTAATCGAAACATAGACCACGGTGGTCGGGTCCAGATGCATCGGCAGCCACTCGTCCAAGACCTCGACCAGATCGCTCTTAAGGGCATGGGCATCCAGGAGGGTGCGCACGCGCTCGTGAGGAATACCTCCGACCGATTTGAGATAGCTGGCCATGACCTCCGCATCCCGCGTGGCATACTTGACCCGGACCATGCTGCTCTCCCGAAACTGCCCCACCCCAATGACGATGCCGACCGCCTTCGGCTGCTTGAGTAGGCCGGTCCACTTCGGCAGTTGATCGACATCCACCGGCTGCGCCTGAGCCTCCTTCGCGGACTCAGGCTTCATGGCCACCAGAAACTTCTTGGCGGAGGGCAGCTGGACGGACGAGGACCCGGCCCGCAATAGCAACGTCAACTCCGCCTGCACGGCCTCTTTGACCATGCCGACCTTGCCGTCCACCGTCACACGCTTGACCTCGCCTGGCTGAAGATCGCCGATGGAGACCAGGCTGGGAATCCGCTCGATCAAGGGAGGCATGGCGGTCACAGACAATTCGACCGCCCTGGCAATTCCCGGCCCTTCATTTTTGACTTCCAGTTCGATCGCGATGGCTTCTCCGCTGTGAACCACCTGATTGCGATTCTCGTCACGGACGATCGCCCGGAAGATCACCCTGGCAGATTCGTCCAATGGAGCCGGCGCAGAGACTGATGCAGCCGATTGCGGCGCGACTGGCTTGGGCACCGGGACCGAAACCCCGCTGGCTGCCACAGGAGAGGGAGGAGGAACGGCCGTCGCAGCAGCCTGGGCGCGGCCGGCCTTCCGTGCGTCGGCTGCATTGAGGATCTTGCTCGCTGTCCCCAGTTGCTTGGCCATGCCGTCCGTTACGAGGCCGAAGGCCTCTTGGGCAATCTTATCCAGTCCCTTCACCTCGCAGGAAGAGGCCGTGACATCGACCTCGCCGCGACCGATGCTTTGCATTTTCTTGCTATAGAGGACCGTGCCATCGGCAGCCGTATAAGCAAAATCCAGTCCCACTGTGACGGTGGCTGGATAGCTTCTGTTGGCCTGTCGCACGACCGCCAGATCGAGATGGATGATGCCCAGCGCGACATCGACATAGCCATCCGGCGCGGACGAGGGGCCTGCCTCGCCGGTCAGGACCTTTTCAAAGACGCGGCCGGTTTTATGCTTGAGCGCATCCTGCAATGGCGCGGCGAGCGACAAGGATTGCGGCTGGCCGCAGGCATCCTGATAGGCAAGCTGGGCTCCGGCGATGCTGGGGTCTGAACGCAGTTGGACCGTGAGAG
Source organism: uncultured Nitrospira sp. (assembly GCA_964358535.1). GTDB lineage: Bacteria > Nitrospirota > Nitrospiria > Nitrospirales > Nitrospiraceae > Palsa-1315. The sequence goes on from CAYHQK010000077.1 coordinate 4,316, forward strand.
GGAGATAGTAGCCGATGGTCGCACCGTTGCGACCGGAGAAGAGCGAGCAGCTCGTCAAGGTCGCAATACACAACCCAGCCCCAACCCATGAGGCTGCACGAAATAGAAGAGAGGACCGCGTTGAATCAATCACATGCACCACATTCTTATACAGAAAATCAGTCAGCCAGCACAACCAGCCGAACGAAACGGCGAGACGCGCGGGACTGGCTGGACGAGCGAGACGAACGAAGGTTCGAAGTTCGAGGCTTTCTAACCGTCGAACCCAGAACTTCGAACTTCTGGTCGCGCCTTTCGCGCATGTCTCGCGCGTCGCGCCCCCCTCGATTGACAGCCCCTCCCCCCTCGGCTAAGTTCACGCCCATGACCGAATCTTCTTCGCATATACCGGGATCACCGCCGCAACTTTCTTGGTCTGCCATCAGCCGACTCATTCGCCTCCAAAGCCAGACCGGAACGTGGCTGCTCATGCTCCCGACCCTCTGGTCCCTGGTCCTGGCAGCGCGCGGACTGCCGCCCCTTCACTTGCTGGCCATCTTCGTCGCCGGATCTTTCGTGATGCGCAGTGCGGGAGTCGTGCTGAACGATTTGGCGGATCGCTCGTTCGATCGGCATGTGACGCGCACGCTGGTACGGCCCCTCGCCTCCGGCGAACTCAGCGCCACCCATGCCCTGCTGGTCCTCGGATTCTTTCTCGCCCTAGCCTGCCTGCTCGTGCTGCTGCTGGACCCTCTGACGATCCTCCTGAGTCCCATCGCCATCCTCTTGGCTGCCCTCTACCCCTTCGCGAAACGTGTCATCCACATCCCGCAAGCCATGCTGGGCATCGCCTTCGGCTGGGGCACCATCATGGCCTGGGGCGCCTCGCGGGGCACCATTGACGCGCCTGCCTGGTGCCTCTTTGCTGCGACGGTCTGCTGGGCGATTGGATACGACACGATCTACGCCCTGCAAGACAGGGAGGACGATCACCGGATCGGCGTAAAATCTTCGGCCTTGCTGTTCGGGTCATCCAGCTGGATCGCCGTCGGCACGGTCCTCTGCGCGATGCTGCTGCTGCTGGGACTGGCTGGCTGGCTGGCCCAGATCGGCTGGGCCTACTATGCCACGTTGGCTGCTGTGGGAGGCTGGTGTTTGAGACAAGCCGGACAGATCAGGGGAGTTGTCTCGGCCCCTACCGCCTTCCACATGTTTCAACAACATGTGTGGGTAGGAGCCGTAATCTTGATTGGAATGATCGCGGGATTTCTGTTCTAGCAAGAATGCTGAAAAAGTCCGCTAGCGTCGTTCTCGCTTCGCTCAGCCCCTCAACGTACCCTACGGGTACGCCTCAGAGCTTCACTCGCTGCGGCCTTGCTAGACGGCCTTTTTGAGCATCTTGCGGTTGCGGCGATCAGCCGGCTGGCTTTTCGATCGGCGCATCCGGCTTCGGCGCGCGCAACGTACCCAAATACATCGTGACGGCCTTGGCATCGGCATCGCTAAGCCCGAGCGCCGGCATTCTGGTTTCCGGCTTCATCGCCTGAGGATTCTTCACCCAGCGATAAATCCAGGTCCCGTTCAAACGGAATCCTGCCCGGTCGAGCGCCGGTCCGACTTTGCCGCCCTCTGTGCCGATGCTGTGGCAACCGTTGCAGCCGTACTTGTTCGAATAGAGACGTTTGCCGTGCTCCAGCATCTCCGCCACCAGCTCCGCCTTCACGGTCAGATCGGGACGGGCGACGTTCGCGCCTTTCCCAGGTCTGGTGGTGAAATTGGTCACAGCCGCCTGAGCCACGTCGAGTTCTTTTTTCGCCTGCACCATCGTAGCCAGTTCTTTGGCATAGGTGGACTCGTCGGCATCGACGTCCTTCTTCAACTCTTCACTCTTCTTTTCCGCTTCGTCGCTCGCCTTCTTTTCGGCCGCTTCATAGGTCTGCTTGGCCTGCTCGAACTTGGCCTGGGTCGCTTGGAGCGCTGCCGCCAACTCTTTCTTCCGTTCCTCGACTTTAAACTCCAGCTTCATGCCGTGGAGGCCACGAACATAGCCGACGATCGCCCAGATTTCGTCTTCCGACAGGGTGTACTTGAAGGTCGGCATGGTGGGCACGGCGAAATCGTCATCGCCGATCTTGTCGCCACCGGGACTCGTGTCCTTCATCTCACGGGAAACCGTATTGAAAATGTCTTCGTCCTTGAAGGTGCCCATCTCCGACTTGTTCGAGAGATCTTTGGGCTTCGGATCCGGCATCGAGGACCAATTGAAGCCTTCGTTCTGGCGTCCGTTCTCGCCGTGACAATGCATGCAGTAGTGGCTGTAGAGTTCGTGCCCCTTCTGCTGTTGTTCGCTGGCGCAGCCTCCAGCCACCATGGCCCACAGGCCGATCAGTCCACCTACCGTTCCTAGTGCAAAGAGCCGAGCCGCCTTCATGCTGATTGCCCTTTCTTTAGCTTGCGGATCAGAATGAACTGAAATCCGAGAGCCAGGCCCACGGCGAGAGCCGCGTAATAATAGCCGGAGTAATTCGGTGGCGCCTCTGCGCGGAAATACCACCAGGAAGAGACCGCCTTTTGCGACCCCTTCTCTTTCAGCTCGCCGCTTGCGTCCTTCTTCCCGTCCCAGACGGCGAAGGCGATGTTGATGAAGCCACCGGTCGTGATCTGTGTATCTTCCTCCGGATGTCCGGTGGCGAGTGGCCTGGTAAAGACCACTTTCCAGGTGCCGTTGGCATAGACGCCCTTGGCTTTCACGTCCTGGTGCTGCTGCACGCTGAGCGTGCCGAAACCCTTGGCATTCATATCCACGCCTTTGGCGTCTTTGTTCTTCCAATACCAGATATTGACCGAGCCGCCTTCCACCTGCGCCATGGGCTGGCCATGCGCGAAGTGGGCTTTCTTGTCGCCCACCATGAATTCAATGGCGGCGGCATCGTCCGGATCTTCCGAGGGATCGGCATATTCCAAGAGAATGGCGACGTTCGTCCCGTCATGCAGGGCGCGCACGCTCAGGTCCCGGACCGTCGCTTCCAGAATGCGGTTCGGCCAATGGACTTGCGGCGACATCGGGAAGGTGGCCGGAATCGCGCTGCTCCAGACCGCTGCATTCGGGTCATCGGCCGGCAAGGAGCCCTTCACCATCGGGGCGCGAACCGCGATCCCCTCTTGAGCGGCAACAGGTTCCGCAACGAGGAATCCCATGGCCAGCAATACACCGGCAACGACGCCCGTGGCGATTTTACTCAGTCCATGCTTCATAAGTTTCGTCCTCTCTCTACTCACTTCTCAGAGGGTGGGGCTTTGTGCCTTCCACTGGCGTCCACCGAGCGCCTTCCGAGCCTGCGCGGTGCGGAACACAGAAGGCCTAGAGGCCTACCCTCGTCTACTCCCACGTTCTGGGAGATTGATGCGCGCCATCATACTCGCCCATGATGATTTTCCAGATCCACTCGTCGGGCAATTCGACTTCCCAGCGCGGCATCGCAGACTTCCACGGCATGCCCTCGATCGGGAGGCCGACGCCGCCCTTCTTGATGCGCCAGAAGAGATAGCTTTCCTGGAGCATGGCGATCGTCGTGGGATCGGAGAAGTTGGCCGGAGGAGGATTGAATCCTCTGGCGGCCGGGCCCTTCCCGTCGAAGTTTCCGCCGTGGCAAGGGGAACAGAATGCGGCATAGAAGCCCTTCCCCTGCTGAATCGTATCTGGTGTCTTGGCGACAGGATTCGAGAGACCGGTATATTCGCCTGGCGGAGCCGGATGGATCGTCCTGTTTTCGGCAGGCGGCGCATCGCTAGTCGCCGTGCTGTTATAGGTCTGCCAGCCGACGATCAGGGGGAACAGCAAGAGCACTCCGTACCGGAGCACTTGCAAACTGCCGATGTTCTCTCCGGTCAGGAACCGCTGGATCGGACCCCAGAAGGCGTCTTTGGACTCTCCGCTCAAGGTGGCGAAGATCACAATGCCCGACGTCGTCAGCATCAGATACAGGAAGATCAGACTGGCTGGCAGCGGCGCCGAGCCAGGGATATTCGGCACAACGAACTTCAAGATCGTGTAGACGATCCCGATCAAGATGACCGGCTTAAGCAACGAGCCCCCCATACGTTCCTCCTAGTGCGCTTGCGCCACGTCTACTGGACCGGACTGAGCGACCTTTACCGGGGCGGCAGACGCCTGTCCCGGCACTTCGAGTTCAGCGACAGTGACGGAAATCGGCTCCCCGCTCATTTGCTGCAGGAAGGCGATGACCGACAGAATTTCATTCTTGGACAGCCCGATCGGGTTCTTATTGATGTAGGGCATCCGGGCCGGATATTCCTTCGGCTGGCCTTCGTGGCGGTAGTCGAGATAGATGTAGGCCTGGGGCTGCGTCAAACTTTCAAAGAGAAATTCGCGGCTCAGCTTGGCACCGATCCCTTTCAGGTCCGGGCAGCGTGCCGATTCGCTGGGGCCGATCGTATGGCAGAGCGCGCATTGGCCCTTGCTGAAGAAAATCTTCTGCCCGATGGTCGCCATGTCGGTCGGCGTTTTTACCGTGGCAATGTCGAACTTCTCCTCGACCGGCGGCAGGGATGCCATCTGCGGCACCGACAGCGCGACGAGCGTGAAGAGGCCGAGGACGATGGCGACGAACCCGATGACCCGGACGAACTGGGCTCGAATCAGGAGCAGGATCAAAACCCCGCTCCCCACAATCGTGAGACCGATTAACTGCAATTTGACAACTTCGCTCATAAGACTCCTCTTGCGAAATCGATCGCCTCAGCTATGCGGCGCCTTCGCCTTATCGCTCATCGTGGCTACCCAGAAGATGAACGCGACAATCATGCAGAAAACAAATGTATTCAAAGCCATGATCGCGGCCGCATACCCGAGCGCCGGCGAAAATGCGTATTGCGACGAATCCCGGAGCACACCATAGACATGCCAATGGACGCGCGAGGAAGACCTGGCGTAACCCATCAGCGTCATAAGCAGAATGACCATGATCGCATTAAGAACGAGGGCATAGCCGGCGCGAGGCGGCATCTTCCCCCAGACCATTTCCGTCGTGGTCTTGGCGCTCTTCAGCAGCAAGGCCGTCAGCG
>CAYHQK010000078.1:0-9219 GCA_964358535.1 uncultured Nitrospira sp.
CAAAATCCGGTTCTCGCAAGAGAGTGGGAGTTCGACCCTCCCTCTGGGCACCAACAGTAGAGACGTCGAGAGCCTCGGTGTTTTTCGCGGTTCGTTCAGCTGGCCGGTTGTGTGTGAATCAATAGCGAATTCATCGCAATTATGCCTCTTGACATGACGGAATGGGTGGCCTATAGTCCGCGCCCTAGAGCAGTGATGAGAGAATTCTAACCTGATCATGTTGGTCCCATATTTTGTTGTCCGTCATTTCATTTCATTCTCTAATCTCACCAAGGAGGCAGCACATGCGTAAAGTGTTGGCACTAGGAACGGCAATTCTTTTTGTCGGTTCCGTGGGTGTGTCAATCGCTCAGGAGCGCTTGCAAACTAACCAATCAGGGTTGGGCGTGGGCGAAGGAGTTGGCGATGTGTCGGGGTCGAGCACCCGCGTGACCACGTTCGATCGGAGCAGCTTCCTCGATCGGTTGTCGCAGGCGGAAACGATTTATGGCCGCGTGATCGGCCTGGATCTGCCGGCTAAGAAAATGCATCTTGAGGGCGGCGGCAGCTCTCACGATGAGGGCCGTGCGGGTGGTGGCGCCATGAACTACCGCACCGTGTATTTCGATGACAAGACCAATTTCGATCAGATTCGTATCCTTGAATCTGGTGACGATGTGACCATTCAGGCGTACGAAGAAACGAGTGCGGCGCAACCTTTCGGCACGGGCCGGAAGATCGTCCGTGAGATCACCGTCATTCGCGGGAATGAGAAGCTCGCTGGTAACGGTGGACTTGGGCAGCGCCCGAATCCGGGAACCGAGCGCGGGATTAACACGAACAGCGGCTCCACCACCGGTGGTATTGGCGGTGCGGTGCTCCCAGGCAAGATCGATTCCGGTATCACCAGCCCGGTTGGTGAATACACCGGCGCTGCTCCTTGCTGGCAGTGTGAACCGCAGCCAGGCTGGGGCAATGCAGTCGGCAACAAGTCAGACTACGGGACGGACTACACCAAGCCGAACTTGGTCAAGGGTCTGAACTAAGTCGCGACACATTCCGTGAGGATGTGAGAAGGGGCAGCGAAAACGCTGCCCCTTCTTTTTTTGTGCGCAGCAGGTCGCTACAATGCGAGCACATGAGAGAGGGAGCGCGACAGTGATGGATCAGCCGGATGCCGAGTTGGATTTGCGGGGAGTGATTTGCCCCTACAATTTCGTCAAGACGAAGTTGAAACTGGAAACGATGGAAGGAGGGCAAGTTCTTTCCGTGCTCTTGGATGAGGGCGATCCAATTCAGAATGTCCCTCGCAGCGTGAGCAATGAGGGCCACACCATCCTTTCGCAAGATCTCGTCGAGGGGTCCTATCGCGTGCTCATTCGCCGCTGTGCAGGGGAGTAGCGCGAGGTTTTTTTCCTTTTGTTCGTTTCATGTGGGTTCCCGCCCCGTCTCCTTCAATGACGACCGTCATCACTGAATTTTTCGGCACTCGGGTAATCTCTGCGAGTAGCATCTCAGCCGTTCCGCGAAAGAGCGCTTCTTGGCTCGTGGTGAGATTCATGGCGATGGCCACTTGTCTGGTTGGGAGTATCTGCACCAGGGCTTTCAGCAACCTGGTGAGGGCTCCTGGATCCACGTAGAAGGCGAGAGTTCTTCGTTCTTTGCGGAATTGAGAGAGATATTTTGCGAGACGATCGCTGGTTGACGGAAGCTGTCCCTCAAAGATGATCGCGTCACCGGAGAAGCCTGAGATCGCAGTCGCGGCCGTCATGGCAGAGGGGCCTGGGATGGTTTTGACCGGGATTCCTGCGTGATGGGCCGCAGCGACTAACAGACTGCCCGGATCGTAGATCACGGGGTTGCCGTTATCTGAAACGAGTGCGACATCCTGCCCCTGGGCGAGCCGGTGTAGCAGGAGCGGCACTTTCTCCTGGCGATTGAGCGGGCCATAGCTCGTGACGGTGGCGGTAATGTCATGGTGGGTGAGGAGCCGTTGGGTTTCGCGAGGGTCTTCGGACGCAATAATCGACACGCGGCGCAGGATCGCGAGAGCCCGTAGCGTGATATCGTCAGGGTGGCCAATCGGTGTGCCGACGATGTAGAGTGTGCCGGATGAGCGAGACGTGGCGGTCTTGCCTTTCAGATTACGATCGTTTTGTTGACTCCCATCTCGCGCCATCGATATAATTCCTTGTTTGTCGCCCGTCTGTTTGTCCTGAAAAGTTGAGAGGATAGACCTCTATGGCCGCCATGTTTTTCGTGGTGACGATGGCCCTCTATTTTGCGGCCACCGTTTCCTTTCTTGCCTACTTGCTCTGGCCCTCGGAAGCCCTGTCAAAAGTCTCGCTCGGTATGACGGCAGTCGGGTTTGCCGCCCATACGATCGCGCTCGTGGCGCGGATGGTCGGCGCGACTGATGTCTCGCCGCCAGACTTCCATGAAGCCCTGTCGTTTTTCTCCTGGATGCTGATTCTCGTTTTCCTTGCCGTGGAATTTCGCCATCGGCTGCACGTGTTGGGGTCGTTCATCGTCCCGTTGGCGCTGGTCTCGCTCGTCTCTGCCGCAGCCTTGCCGGACACGGCTCCGACATTGACCCCGGTGTTTCGAACCCTCTGGGTCCATGTCACCTTGAGTATGCTGGGTACCGTGGGATTTGCCGTGGCCTTTGTGGCTGGTGTCATGTATCTGATTCAGGACGGACTTCTCAAGTCCAAACGGTTTAACACCCTCTATTCGAAATTGCCCGCCTTGGATTTTCTCGATCATCTGAGTCAACAGTCGATCGTGATGGGATTTCCGCTGTTGACGCTGGGCATCATTACCGGCGCGCTGTCCGCTGAGTTTTCGCGAGGGTCCTATCTGAATTGGAATCCCGAACAAACCTGGGCGTTGGTGACGTGGGTGTTCTATTTTGCCGTGCTGATGGGACGATTGACCATGGGCTGGAGAGCCAAGCGGGCGGCCTATTTGACGATCATCGGATTCGCCGGGGTGATCCTGACCCTCATTGGCGTGGTCCTAAAGAGTCACGGACCGGTGTCTTGAGATGCATATTGTTGTTGTTGGGTTAAGCCATAAGACCGCTCCGGTGGAAATCCGCGAGAAGCTCGCAGTTCCTGAAAGCCGGATGGGCGAAGCCTTGACCCGTCTCTGCTCGTACCAAGGGGTGCGGGAGGGAATCTTGCTGTCGACCTGCAATCGTGTCGAGGTCTATGCCGTTGTGGATGAGATCGAGGCCGGCTATGGGCGCATTCAGGAATTTCTGGCTGACGCCCACCTGTCGCTTTCCTCGGAACAACTGACGCCCCATCTCTACTGGCACCAAGGGGATCGCGCGATCAGCCATTTGTTTCGCGTGGCCTCCAGTCTCGACTCTATGATCGTGGGCGAGTCGCAGATTCTGGGCCAGATTAAAGATGCCTTCGAGGCCGCGCTTACGCATAAATCGACCGGCATCATTTTAAACAAGGTCGTGAAGAAGGCGATCTCCGTCGCCAAACGTGTGCGGACGGAGACGAAGATTTCCGAGATGGCGGTGTCGGTCAGCTATGCGGCGGTTGAACTGGCCAAGAAGATTTTTTCTGATTTAAGCGAGAAGACAGTGCTGTTGGTGGGAGCGGGGGAGATGGCCAAGCTGGCGGCCAGACATTTTATTGCCAGCGGCGTTCGGCATGTGCGGGTGACAACCAGAAATCCGCAGCATGGGGTGGAATTGGCCGATCGGTTTGGCGGCACTGCGGTTCCCTTTGAACAGTTTCGAGAGGACATGGCCTCCGCCGATATCGTGCTGGTGTCGACTGGCGCCGCCCATTATCTCGTGAGCGAAGATGACGTGCAGCGCTCGGTCAGGCAACGGAAAAATCGTCCGATGTTCTTGATCGATATTTCGGTTCCACGCAATATCGATCCGGCCGTGCGCCACGTGGATAATGCCTTTCTCTTCGACATCGATGATTTGAAAGCGCGGGTTGAGCAGAATCGAGGGGGCCGCTTGCAGGAGGCTGAGAAGGCCGAGCGGATGGTGGTGGATGAAGTCGGGATTGTCCTGCAATGGCTCCAGTCACTCGAAGTAACCCCTACCATCATGGCGCTCCGCACGAAAGTCGATGATATCAAGCGCGTGGAGGTCGAGAAGACCTTGGGGCGATTGGCGAATCTGTCTGCGCCTGAGCGTGAATTGGTCGAGGCAATGGCGTCGTCGATCGTGAACAAGCTGATTCATAATACGATGGTGACGTTGAAGGCGGAGGTGAATTCATCGGACGGCGCCGCCTTCGTCGAGGCGGCGAGACGATTTTTCAGTCTCGGGGACCCTGCCCTCTTCGCCGTCAATGAGAATGCCTCCTCTGCGTCGGAGACCGGTGCGTCACCGCAAGACGAGAGCAAGGATGCTGAAGCGATGATCCAGAGAGCCGGTTCGAAGAGGCCGGATCATTGAGCGGCTATTTGGTATGGGAAACAGCAGCAAGGGGCCGAAACTCTTTGTCTGTCCCAAGTGTCGAAAGACGTACCTGGGACATGACCCCTTGCCCGATTGTCCGGCCTGCGGGTTCGATTATCGGGAGCGGGAAGGGGTGCGATGGGATGTGCTCGTGTATCTCCTGTCGATTCTCGGCTTGATCAGCTTTTTATTGGTCTCGTCGTCCTATCGAAGTTTTGTCAGCGGGACCCTCTCCAGCGAGAGGCCGAGCGCGAGCCGTGAAGGATTGGAGAAGCTTCCCGGCCGCGACGAGTCTGCGACGTTTCATACCCCGTATCATGATGTGAGCCGGTGAAAGGGAGCCATGTCGAAAGTCAGTCATGAACGATCGTCCGTCGTGCTGGGAACCAGGGGCAGCAAGCTGGCGGTGCATCAGAGCGAATGGGTGCAGGCGCAGTTGCATGCGTTGGCTCCGCATGTGACGGTGACGCTGCGTCGCATCCAGACATCTGGAGACAAGATTCTCGACGTCCCGTTGGCGCAAATCGGAGGGAAGGGACTCTTCGTCAAAGAGATCGAGGAAGCGCTGTTGAGCGGTGAGATCGATCTGGCGGTGCATAGTATGAAAGATGTACCCACGGAGTTGCCCGAGGGATTGGCCATTCTCTGTGTGCCGCCCCGCGAAGATCCCAGGGACGCTCTGATCAGCCGGGAAGGACGGTCGTTTGCGGATCTTCCTTTGGGTGCCAGAATCGGCACCAGCAGCCTGCGCCGCCAATCGCAACTTCTGCATGCCAGGCCCGATCTCACGATTGTCATGTTGCGCGGGAACCTGGATACCCGTCTCAAGAAATTACGTGAGGGCCAGTTCGACGCCATTGTGCTCGCCGCGGCCGGGCTCCGTCGATTGGACTGGGGGCATGAGATCACGGAGTACATTGCGCCGGAGATCTGTTTGCCTGCCATCGGCCAGGGGGCGCTGGGCATCGAGGGCCGGAGCGACGATCTCTTTATTCGTTCGCTGTTGAGCGGCTTGAATCATGCGCCAAGCCAGACCGCTGTCCTGGCTGAACGGGCCCTGCTCCATCGGCTCCAAGGTGGCTGCCAGGTTCCGATCGCGGCCCATGCCACCTTGGCCGGGACGAAGGTGATCGTGGAGGGAGTGGTGGCCAGCGTGGACGGGAAGGAGCTCATTCGCGATCGGGCAGAAGGCAGTATCCAAGATCCTGAGTCGATCGGCATTCAGCTTGCGGAGCAGTTGCTCAAGCGCGGAGCCGACAAAATTCTTCGCGCCATCTACGGGACGGCATGACGACACAGAGCAAGTCCGGGAAAGTCTATTTAGTCGGAGCGGGGCCTGGCGACCCGGGTCTCTTGACGCTGAAAGGCAAGGAATGTCTGGAGCAGGCGGATGTCGTGCTTTACGATTATCTCGCCAATCCGGTGTTGCTCCAGTATGCTCCGGCCACGGCGCAGCGCCTGTATATCGGTCGGCGGGGACGCGGGCAGTATCGAGATCAAGCCGATATCAATCGACTGCTCATCGAACGGGCCAAAGAGGGGAATGTGGTGGTCCGCCTCAAGGGCGGCGACCCCTTTGTGTTCGGGCGCGGGGGAGAAGAGGCGGAAGCGATGGCCGCGGCAGGGGTCGAGTTTGAAATTGTGTCCGGTGTGACGGCGGCCGTTGCCGTGCCGGCTTATGCCGGCATTCCTGTGACCCATCGCACCTTGGCCTCCACTGTGACATTCGTGACCGGCCACGAAGACCCGACCAAACCGGAAACCCTGTTGGAATGGCCGAAGTTGGCCAATGTGTCCGGCACCCTCGTGTTCATGATGGGCATGAAGAATCTCCCGTCGATCGTGGCCCACTTACTGGCGGAAGGGCGTGCGTCCGATCAGCCGGTGGCGGCGATCCGTTGGGGGACCAAGGCCGATCAACAGACCATCGTGGGGACCCTAGCCGATATTGTCGACAAAACCGAAGCGGCGCAGCTCGAGCCGCCGACGGTGATCGTGGTGGGCGAGGTCGTGCGATTGCGAGGGCAGCTGAATTGGTTTGAGCGCAAGCCGCTCTTCGGCAAGCGGATCGTGCTCACCAGGGCGCAGGAACAGGCGAAGGAGTTTTCTCAGTTGCTTGCCGCCTATGGAGCGGACCCGGTCGAAGTGCCGACGATTCAGATCGTGCCTCCGGCCAGTTGGCAGGCGCTCGATGAGGCGATTGCTCGGCTCGGGACCTATCAGTGGCTGATCTTCACCAGCGTGAACGGGGTGGGGCCTTTTATGGATCGGCTCGAGGTGGCAGGGAAAGATGCGCGGGCTTTGGCGAATCTTCGTCTCTGTGCCATCGGGCCACGCACGGCACAGGAACTGAAGACTCATGGGTTGACGGCGGATATTGTACCGGCCGAGTTTCAAGCAGAAGGGGTCATCGCCGCCCTGGCCCAGGTGGGAATTCGAGGCAATCGGATCTTGATTCCCCGTGCGGAAGTGGCGCGCGAAATCTTGCCGGAGCAGTTGTGTGAGCTGGGGGCGATCGTCGATGTGATTCCCGTCTATCGCACGATCGTGCCCACCGTCGATGTCGCGGCGTTGACGCAGCAGCTTCAGGATGGATCGGTGGCGGCGCTTACCTTCACGAGCTCTTCCACCGTGCGCAATTTCGTGGAGCTCTTTGGCGGGCAGGAAACAGTCCGACGATTAGTGTCACAGGTGGCGATTGCCTGTATCGGACCGATCACGGCTCGCACGGCCGAGGAATATGGGTTGACGGTCACGATCATGCCGACAGAAAATACCGTACCGGCATTGGCCGAGGCCATTGTGAAACATTTCAGTGAAGGGGCGCGCGTAGCCGTCCCGACGCATGGATAGGCAAGAGTAGACGGCGAGAAACGGACTGATTAGTAAGGAGGAGATCTCATGGTTGCAGTGAAGTCGTTCATGGTTCCGAAAGAGAAATTTATTACGGTTGAGCGGGATACGGATGTCCAGACGGCGGCGCGTATCATGCGGGATCGCGGGATCGGCAGCCTCTTCGTGACGAATGGGAAGGAAGTCGTCGGCATCCTGACCGATACCGATATGGTTCGGCGGGTGGTCGCGGCAGGAGCAGACACCCACAAGACGACGGTCGAACAGATTATGTCGGCTCCGCTCTTGACGATCGAGGAGAACAAGACCCTCTTGGACGCCAACGATCTGATGGCCCAAACGCATCTCCGCCATCTCGGCGTGACGAAGGACGGCAAGTTGGTGGGCATGATTTCCGTCCGCGACCTCGTGGTGTTCTTAACGAATCTTCCGAGGAAGTAATCCGATGGCCTTTCCAATTCAGCGGCTCAGGCGGTTGCGGCAGCACGAGGGATTTCGTCGCATGGTGCGGGAGACGAGCCTGTCCCCCTCCGATTTCATCTATCCGCTGTTCGTCGTCGAAGGGCGCAACCGCCGTGAGGAGATCGTGTCGATGCCGGGCCAGTTCCGGCTTTCGGTCGATCTCTTGGTGAAGGAGGCGGGCGAGATTGCGGCGTTGGAAATTCCCGGTATCATCCTCTTCGGGATTCCGGATCGGAAGGATGCGAAGGGGAGCTCCGGCTACGATCCGAACGGCATCGTGCAGCGGGCCGTCAAGGCGGTGAAGGACCATGTGCCGGGCCTGATGGTCGTGACCGATGTCTGCATCGATGAATATACCGACCATGGCCACTGCGGGGTCGTGAAGGATGGACGCATCCTCAACGATGAAACCTTGGACTGTCTTCGTGCCATGGCCCTGACCCATGCGCAGGCTGGAGCCGACATGGTAGCCCCGTCCGATATGATGGATGGGCGGGTTGCGGCGATCCGGGCGGAATTGGATCAGGCAGGGTTTACCGAGTTGCCGATCATGGCCTATGCCGCCAAGTTTGCCTCCTGCTTTTATGCGCCCTTCCGGGATGCGGCCTTTTCGAGCCCGCAATTCGGCGATCGGCAATCCTATCAAATGGACCCGGCCAACCGCCGGGAAGCCCTTCGTGAGATTGCCCTCGATGTCGAAGAGGGGGCCGATATCATCATGGTGAAGCCGGCTCTACCCTATCTCGACATCATTGCCGCGGCCAGAGACCAGATCCTGCTGCCAGTGGCGGCCTATCAGGTGAGCGGGGAGTACAGCATGATCAAGGCAGCCGCCCACGCCGGCTGGCTCGACGAGTCGCGCGCCATGATGGAATCCTTGCTCTCGATCAAGCGGGCCGGCGCGGATCTTATTCTGACCTACTTTGCCAAAGACGCCGCGCGTCTTCTCCACTGACGACCATGTTGAAAGTTACGCGTGGGCTGTCCGGCGAACGTGCTCCTCGGGCCTATCCGGTCGCCACGATCGGCAATTTCGATGGGCACCACTTGGGCCATCGAGCCCTGTTGCAGACGGTGGTCGAGACGGCCAGGAAGGCGCAGGGAACCGCGTTGGTGCTGACCTTCGAGCCTCATCCGGTCAAAATTCTTGCGCCCCATGTCGATCTTCGTTTTCTGACTAGCCCCGAGGAAAAGCTGGCGCATCTCGAAGCGGCGGGGATCGATGAAGTGGTTTTCCTGGACTTTACTCCCACCTTCGCGGCGATGAGCCCTGAGCAATTTGCCTCAGAGATTCTGCATCGCTCTCTCACCCTGGCTGAATTGTTCGTGGGCAATCACTTTGCCTTCGGGAAGGGGCGGGCAGGCCATATCGACGACCTGGTGCGTCTTGGCGACCAGTACGATTTTCTCGTGCATCCTGTGATGCCTGTGATGATCGAGGGGGACGTGGTGAGTTCGACCAGAATTCGCCAGCTCATTCAGGC
>CAYHQK010000079.1:0-3801 GCA_964358535.1 uncultured Nitrospira sp.
TCCAGCATGTCGAGGACGAAGCTGCCGTGCAGGGTGGCCGCCTCGTCAGGCGTCAGCGGCGGACAGAGGCGTGTTTTCACCTCGCCAGGGGTTGGAGCCTTGGCGAAGATGACTAAGGCCGTGCGAGTGGCGTCAGATAACGGAGAGGAAGGCTGTTTCATCATTTATCGAACCAATCCATACCATCGGTGAAGTGTGTGAGGAGATACGCCTATCCAGTACAGGAATCGCAGTCTCCACATCAAGAGAATTGTCCGTAACGGTCCTTGCTGTTCCCAGCGACGGAAGGAGGTGGTGACGGTTGAGGTCAGGGCTGCGGTCGTTCCCGCTCGCTTGAGTCTGCGGGAGAAATCGATATCTTCCATCAAGGGCAGGTTGGCGAAGCCTCCCATCCGTTCGAAGATGGGACGACGTACGAACAGGGCCTGATCACCGGTGGCGATGCCGCTCAGTCTCGATCGCCAGTTCATCATTCCGCTGATGATGGTTCCCCACATCGATGGGCGATCGAAACGGACATCGAACCGCCCTCCTGCCATTTCTTGATCGGTCAGTGCCGTTTCGATCATCGTTTTGGCGTTGTCTGGGAGCTGGGTGTCCGCATGGAGAAAGAGGAGAATCTCACCATTACTGGCCCTTGCGCCTTCGTTCATCTGGCTGGCCCGTCCTCGGGGAGCGGTCACCAGTCGAACAGGACTGAGTGCTGAGTGCTGAGTGCTGAGTCGATATGACTCGACGAGTAGGGGGGTCTGATCGCTGCTTCCTCCATCCACCACGATGAGTTCATCGAAGCCGAGGGTAGCGGTGCGCGCCACGGTGGCCATGACCGTCTGCTCTTCGTTCAGCGTGGGGATGATGACGGAAATCGTCATCGCCATGGAGGTTAGGCAGGCTTCTTTGGTTCGTTAAACATAAAATACATGACCACGACGACCGTGACCCAAAACACCACTTGCTTGTGCCAGAAGAGGACTTCCCCATAATGGAAGAAGACGGCGGCAAGCAGAAGGGAGGCCCCGATGACACTGTAGCGGAGCGTCATGTTTTCGACGACCGCATTGGCCCACACCGCGACGCCTCCGAAGTAAATCAAGAGGGGGATGACGTCGATCTCGAATCCCCCGCTGATCGAGAGAAACACGTCCAGGAAGCCGAGGAAAATGAGGGCGGTGCCCACGATCATCCCGGCGACACGCATCTGGTTATCGCTGCCGGAGTCGTCCTCTGACTCTGGGCGCACCGGCTTGTTGGTTGGTTCTGGCTGCATGGGCAACTGATTCCTAGCTATTCGTGAAATGTGAAACGTTCGAAGGGATAACATTTTTGCAGGATGCTCAAACAGGCCGTCCAGCAAGGCCGCAGCGAGTGAAGGCCCGAGGCGTACCCTTGGGGGTACGTTGAGGGTCTGAACGATGCGAGAACGACGCTGGCGGACTGTTTCAGCATCCTGCTACACCTTAAAATGTTTGCTCAGGGTCAGGCCTTGGCGCTGATAGGAGGACCCGAGTGCCGTGCCATAGAGCTGGCTGGGCCGTGCGAGCATCCTGTCGTATACAACCTTGAAGAAGGTTTGTCCATCATGGATTAGGAAGGGCACGTCGTGGGGACGGACTTCCAGCACCACTTGGGTGCCGTGCAACTCGCCGCGGCCATATCCGAATCCCGGGTCGAAAAATCCTGCGTAGTGGGTCCGCAACTCGCCACAGGCCGCTTCGAAGGCGACCATCTCTGCCGCATAGCCGGCCGGCACGCGAATCCGTTCTTTCGACGCGAGAATGTAAAACTCCTCCGGTTCCAGGAGGAGGCTGTCCTGGCGGTGGCGGTACAGGGGCTCCCAGAAGTCGAGAGCCGCATAGTGGCCGATCTTCGACAGGTCGATAACGTGACTGTTTTTCTTCGCCCGGTACCCGATAATCGGCGAGGCGCTTCGGTCGTCCCCCTTGAGGTCGATGCGGAGGAACAGGCCGCGATCTGTTCGGAAGTCACGGGGGGCCAGCGCCTGTTTCGTGGGGAGGTTGTGATAGAGCAGGGGCTCCCGCTTGTGGAGCGTTTGAAGCGACCGGTCCGGCACGGTGGCGTCGCCGCGCACGAAGCGAATTTGATTGAGCGCGTAGCCGGTCTTCACCTTGATCGTGAATGAGCGGGGAACGATTTCCAGATAGAGGGGGCCGGAATAGCCGGCTCTGATTTCATCGAACCCGGTGTTGAGATCCGTGACGACGCGGGTAAAGACATCCAGCCGTCCGGTTGTACTCTTGGGATTGGTCCGCGCCCGGATGGTCTTGGGGAGCGTCACCCGTTCCAGCAACGGCACTAAGTAGACATGGCCCTTTTCGAGAATGGCCCCCTCGGTCAAGTCGATCTCATACATCACGAGATCAGACTGGTAGAAGTCCAGGACGTTGAGCCGGCTGGTGATCTCGGACAGTTCCGGCAGGAAGCTGCTGATCAGCCGGTAGGCCTTGCGTCCGAGCCGCAGATCGAGACTGGCCGGCTGGATTTGCCGGTCTTCGATCGGCACGTCGGCATGGATGGCGCCGCTCGCGATCAGCTGCTTAATCTGTTGGTAGGGCAAAATGCCCTGCGTGGATGGCGTGCTCACAGGTCGTCGTGTTCTCCATTGCTACAAGCGTTCAGTGAAGGCCCTGCGCTGACCATCGGCAGTTCGCGCGAGGCTCCCTGTTTCGGTTGAGGATAGTGGAAGGCCTTGCCTTCATAGTTTTTCAAGAGGACTCCCTCGGCATCCATGTGCACCATATAGTCGCCGGGAAGCAAGGGGATCTTGCCGCCGCCGCCTGGCGCGTCGATCACGAAGTGGGGGATCGCCATTCCGCTGGTGTGGCCCTGCAGTGACTTGATGATGTTCAGCCCCGTTTCGACCGTGGTGCGGAAGTGGTTCGTGCCCTTGGTCAGGTCCGCTTGGTAGAGATAGTAGGGTTTGATGCGGGCGAGCAGGAGCTGATGCATCAACCGTTTCATGATCTCCGGATCGTCGTTGACGCCTTTGAGCAGTACGGTTTGCGCCCCGAGCGGCACGCCTGCATCAGCCAGCATCCCGCAGGCCGCTTTGACTGCCGGCGTCAGTTCGTCCGGGTGATTGAAGTGCAGGTTCATATAAATGGGGTGGTACTTCTTCACGATGGCGCAAAGTTCAGGGGTGATCCGCTCCGGCAGGGTGCCGGGCACCCGTGAGCCGAGGCGAACCAATTCCAGATGCGGGATCGTGCGCAGAGCCTTGAGGATCCGCTCCAGCAGATGGTCCGGCAGGAGCAAGGGGTCGCCGCCGGAGAGGATGACGTCGCGCACTTCGGTATGTTCGCGCAAGTAGGCGATGGCCTGGTCGAGTTCGCCTTTTTTGAGGAAGCCCGGCTTCCCGACCAGCCGTTTTCTCGTGCAGAACCGGCAATAGATCGGGCACTGGTTCGTCACCATGAGCAGCACGCGATCCGGATAGCGATGGACGAGATGCGGGACCGGACTCATGAGGTCTTCTTCGAGCGGATCGTCTTCCGCTTCGAAGTCGTCCATCTCGGCGATGTCCGGGACCACCTGTTTCCAGATGGCGTCGCCTTTTTCTTTAATCGTCGCCATCACCGTGGGGGTGATGCGCATCGGATAGTCGCCCACGATGGCTTCGATTTCTTTCGCGTCGACGCCGAGCCGCTCCGCCAGGTCTTTTGGTTTCACGATACTGTCGGCGAGTATGCGTCTCCATGCTTCCATGCCGGTCTCCTTTGCTGGTCGAGTGAATCAGCAGCAGCGGGCTTGCTGGGGCACTTAGCTGTCGGCGATCCGTTCCTG